>PBXG01000009.1 GCA_002728355.1 Gammaproteobacteria bacterium
CTGGGCATTATGTGATGAAAAAATTATATTTTGTACTACTGTGTTTGTTTTTATCTAGTTGCGCTAGAGGCATTGTTCCTATTCCTGAAACATTCATGCCTGAAAGGTACTCAGGAATTGTATCAGAGAATGAATATGGTAAATATCCAGAAAATTACCAAAAAATACTCAAAGATTATCTTATAAATAATTTATTAAACCAAAGTGATGCAAAGATTGAATTCGTTAACCAACCATCAAGATTATCGATTGAGCAAATGGGTGATGTGTATCATGGATATAGAGTCTGCTTATCAATCAATTCAAGAAATAATAAAAATATTTATACTGGTTACAAGACGCACCTTTTTATTATAAAAAATGATAATGTTCTTTTGCATTTATTTGATAGCGGATTGCTCAAAATTCCTTTTGAATTATGCGTTGATCGTGACGAATCAAAAACATTCTATCTTGATGATATACCTGACAATGGCCAAAAAATCACAATTGATAATATGGATAAAATTGAAATTGAAAAGAGATCAACTATTTCAGAGGAGCAAACAACATATATCCTCTGTGAATTTGAAGAGAAGAAAAGAACATTTTTATTCAATGAGAGCCAAGATATCTTCTCCGAGTCAGTAGGGATAGAGGAAATCATGCTTGAAAATATTAAATACTCATCAACGCATATCTTTGGAGAGTTAGAAAATGAGGAAATTCTAATTAATAGAGTTTCTGGTGAAATTACCTCAAGCATAGGAAATACTAGGCCACAATTGGGAATGTGTGAACTCCTTGATTCAAGAAAATTTTAAAAACAAACCCTTATACTTGCATGTTTCATGTTTTGCGATTATATTTATAAATCATGAAATCTGATATTGAAATAGCACAAGCAGCTAAACTTGAGAAGATATCTTCTGTAGCAGATAAGCTTGACATCCCGCAAGACAGCCTTGAGCCATATGGTCATTATAAAGCTAAAATCTCAATGGATTTCATCAAATCGCTTGAGTCAAAGGAAGATGGCAAATTAATTTTAGTGACTGCTATTAGCCCTACACCTGCTGGAGAAGGAAAAACGACAACATCTGTAGGTCTTGGTGATGCGTTAAATCATATTGGGAAAAAAGCACTTGTAACAATTAGAGAGCCTTCATTAGGTCCGGTCTTTGGAATGAAAGGCGGAGCAGCTGGAGGAGGAATGGCTCAAGTTATACCAATGGAGGATATTAATCTTCATTTTACCGGTGACTTTAATGCAATCCAACTTGCAAATAATTTNCTTGCAGCTATGTTAGACAATCATATTCATCACGGTAATGCCCTTGGTATTGATGTTAGAAGGGTAGCATGGAAAAGAGTATTGGATATGAATGATAGGGCGCTAAGAAAAACTGTTTGTTCNTTGGGATCNGTCGGNAATGGTTATCCGCGTGAAGATGGTTTTGATATTGTTGTTGCTTCAGAAATAATGGCAATTTTTTGTCTCGCGACTTCAATCAAAGATTTAAAAGAAAAACTTGGTAATATAGTAGTGGCTTACACAAGAGCAAAAGAACCGATATTGGCTAAACAATTGAATGCCCATGGAGCTATGACAGTGTTGCTAAAAAATGCGCTTAGCCCAAACCTTGTTCAGACTCTAGAAAATAACCCAGCAATGATACACGGTGGACCATTTGCAAATATTGCGCACGGTTGTAATTCTGTGATAGCAACCAAAGCATCATTAAAACTTGCAGATTATGTAGTAACTGAGGCAGGTTTTGGAGCAGATTTAGGAGCAGAGAAATTTTTAGATATTAAATGCCGCAAGGCTAATCTTAAGCCTTCTGTTGTTGTTCTTGTTGCCACAATAAGAGCTTTAAAATATCATGGTGGTTGTGAACTCGAAAGCCTTAATCAAGAAGGTTGCGAATTTTTAGAAAAAGGCTTAGTTAATTTGGAAAGACATGTCAATAATCTAAAGAATCATTACGGGTTACCGGTAGTAGTTGGTATAAATGGCTTTAGTTTTGATACAGACAAAGAAAGAGAGATTCTGCAAAATAAATCAAATGAATTAAATGTTCCTATAGTTTCTTCTACACATTGGGCTGATGGAGGAGCTGGTGCAAAAGAATTAGCAGAGACAGTTGTGAAAGTCATAGATGAATCTGAGAACAATTTTAAATTTTTATATGAAGATGATCTAGANTTATGGTCAAAAATGGAAACAATTGCTCAAAAAATTTATGGNGCTAAAAACATTACAGCTACTTCAGCAGTTAAAAAACAAATTGATGAGCTACAAAAGAATGGATATGGGAAATATCCCGTATGTGTAGCTAAAACCCAATATTCATTTTCAACAGATCCNNCCTTAAGAGGAGCNCCTTCTGGNCATGAAATTTCTATTCGTGAAGTCAGATTNGCCGCTGGAGCGGAATTCATTGTTATGGTTTGTGGCGATATTATGACTATGCCTGGTCTACCAAAAGTACCTGCTGCTGAAAAGATTGACTTAGATGACGAAGGTAATGTTACTGGATTGTTCTAATTGCAACACAAGATCTTTTTCAATCTATTTAANAAAAGATTATTCTTTCTAGNCNNATCATTTTTACTAATTTTTTTATCCATATTAGGGCCTCCTAATGTACCAATGTTCTCTCTGTTAGCATCATTAAACATCAAAGAGATCTATAATATGTATTTACAGTCAGATNNATTCTTCAGAATGCCAGATACTTTTAATCGAGTATCAATTTTTGTGCTTTCACTAGTATTCCTTGTAATGTCATCCTTATANAATCCTCCATTTAAAAGTCACAATAGACTAATTNCAATTTTATTCATTNCATTGTCATCACTTTTTTTTACAACTATAATAATAACAAATAATATATATAACTTATCGATAATTCTTTTAATAATAATATCGATCTATTACTATATTTATAAAGCTGATAATCACTTTAAATCTATTGAGATTGTTTTTCTATTAAGTTATCTTGCTTTTTTTANTTTTCCGTTTATTCANTCTTATTTNATAACAACTACGATTACTGAAGCTGATAATTACACTAGATTTTTACTTGCAATTCCCTTATATCTAATGATTCGTGATCTAGATTTTGATAAGCAGTTTTTCCTCTATTTAATTAATATTGCTTCAATTATATTATTACCGGTCACTTTGTATTTTTATTTAGTATATGACATAGACCGTATAAGAATTTTTACGAGTTCAGCTACTGTATTTAGCAATATATCAATGACCTTTTTTTTATTTAGTTTACTCTCAATATATTTTTTTAAAAAATATAAGATCGATTACATTTTTTTAGCTTACCTAGGTTCTTTCGCTGCATTTTTTGCATGGGGATTATCAGGATCTAGATTTACAATAATTATACCCTTGATAGTTATCATATTATTAATATTAATTCCAAACTATCGTAAATATGGGATTCCTTTGTGTAATAAGCTAGGATTATTATTTATAGGTATTTTATTATCAGTATTCCTGACAAGCACATCATTTGATAGGTTAACTAATCTCAATTTATCTTCAATAGGTGATTATTCAAAACCAGAAGCTAATCATTGGATTAAACGAGATAGTATTGTACCGAGATTATTAATTTGGAATGGCGCGATAAATATAATCAATGAGAATACATTTACTGGTATTGGTCTTGATAATTTTAATAGAGAGCTTCACAGCCAAATAATAAATAATAAGATTCAGCCTATAAGAAAAGATTTTGATAATCCAACAGCTGGATTAAATCATGCTCATAGTCAGTTCCTAGATACATTTGCAAAATTAGGATTATTTGGATTTTTATTATTATCTTTNTTTATAATAATAAATTTCTATTTCTTTTATAGGCTCAGTAAAAATAACGAAGACAATGTATTTGCAATATTTGGATTATTATTTATTTTAATTCACTCGCTGATAATGATTAATCATGTTATATTATCACATCACCAATCAACAATATTTATGGTTTTTTTATTAGTTTTTTTTGCAGGCTTATCTCTCAATAATTATAAAAAAGGAGAAAAANGATGAAAATTACAATTGTAGGTACAGGTTATGTAGGATTGGTCACAGGTTCTTGTTTGGCTGATGTTGGACACGACGTTCTTTGTCTTGATATTGATACAAAAAAAATAAATAAACTTAAAAAAGGTATTCTTCCTATTTATGAAGAAGGNNTAGAAAAAATTGTTAAGTATAATTTATCAAATAAAAAACTCTCTTTTACATCATCGTATGTTGAGGCATGTAAGTTTTCAAATATAATTTTTATTGCTGTCGATACACCGCCAAAAAAAAATGGGCATGCAGATCTTTCGCGAATAGAAAACTTTTGCAAAAGCATCGTTCCTCATATGACCTCTGATAAAATCTTTATTGAAAANTCTACCGTTCCTGTTGGTACATCAGATTATATTTATCATATTACAAATAAATTATTGAACAAGAATAATAAAAATTACAAAGTTAGTGTTGTNTCAAATCCTGAATTTCTGAAAGANGGTACTGCAGTCGATGANTTTATGAAGCCAGATAGAATAATTATTGGGATTGATAANAAAGAGATGAAACCTATATTTGACGAGATTTATAAGCCGTTTAACCGAAAAACTAATAAAATAATCTATATGAGTATTAAATCTGCCGAACTTACCAAATATGCATCAAATGCTTTACTTGCTACTAAAATAAGCTTCATGAATGAAATATCACTATTGGCTGATAAGTTAAAAATTGACATTGATGAAGTACGAAATGGAATAGGCTTAGATAAAAGAATAGGTCCTGAGTTTTTATATCCAGGATGTGGTTATGGTGGATCATGCTTCCCCAAAGANATAAGCGCTCTTAAATCAATGTTTAGAGAATCAAGAACTAAATCTTCATTATTAGATGCTGTACATGTAGTTAACGAAAATCAAAAACTTTATCTAGTCGATAAGATATTAAAACATTTTAAGAATAATATTAAGAACAAAACTATTGCGGTATGGGGGCTGACTTTTAAACCGAAAACAGATGATACAAGGTTTGCGCCAAGCATAGATATGATAGAAAAGCTCATATCTAAAGGGGCAATTATTCAGGCTTATGACCCAATCGGATCATTAAAACATATTTTTAAGAGGAATTATAAAGAATATAATAGCGCAATCAAAGCTCTAAAAAATTCTTCTGCATTNCTTATATGTACAGAGTGGAAAGAATTTTGGTCTTTAGATNTTAAAAATTTCAATAAANATATGAAAGAAAGTTGTATATTTGATGGTCGAAANATTTATTCACCACAAAAACTNGCTGAATATGATATTAAATANTATGGCGTTGGNAGAGGAAATGGTCATAAAGATTTACCATGAGTATATATGAACNNATCCTCACATAAGCATATTACATTCTTCTCAAATAATTTTTGGACCCTTTATAAATTTAGAGAAGATGCTATAAATCTTTTTATTAAAAATGGATATAAAGTTAATTTGATAGGGAAATACGATGGTTTCGAACAAAAATTTTCTGATGCTAATATTAATAAGTATAATNTNCATATNGATGAAAGAGGATATAANCCAATAAAAGAACTTGTATTATTCATAAATATCTTTTTGTTGTATAAAAAAATACCCTCAGATATTTTTTATCATTATACTATCAAGCCTAATTTATATGGCTCANTATCAGCGCGATTACTTAATTATCGATATATATCCTTCATAACTGGCCTAGGCTCTCTATTTATCAANTCTAAATCATTTCTAAGACANTTAGTNATNATTCTTTATCGTATCTCTTTAAAAAATTCAGATGAAATATGGTTCACAAATAGTAGTGATCGGAATGATTTTTTAACATATAAAATAATTTCATCAAAAATAAAAACAAAAATTGTTCCCGGTTGCGGTGTATCATCATCATTTTTTTATCCTAAAATAAAACAAATCAATAAAAAAAATATTCTTATGATTGCTAGACTTCAATCAGAAAAAGGCGTTAATGAATATCTTCATCTAGCCGATAAATATAAAAATCTTGGATATAATTTTACTCTAGTAGGCTCCATTAATTCTTCAGACCCATCGCGTATACAGCTCTCAACTCTTGAGTCTCTTGTTTCTGATAAGATAATTAGTTATATTCCATTCGCATCTAATGTCTTATCGTTATATGATTCTGCCGACTGTTTTATTTTACCGTCATATCGAGAAGGTCTTTCGACAGTTTTGGTTGAAGCTGCATCACGAAAAATTCCTATTATTACAACTAATGTACCTGGATGCATTGATGTGATACCAAATGAATCTTATGGTTTTTTGTGTAATCCTCGTGACAAAGTCTCTCTTTGCGAAGCATTTGATCGCTATATTTATAGTTCAAATGAGAAGATAACTAATATGATTAACAAGACACACGATCATGCACACAAATGCTTCTCTAGAGATATTGTTCTTAATCACTATTCATCTAAGATCAGAGAACTTTGCTAGTATTTATGTCAGAATTTATAAATGTTCAAAATTGAACAAATGCTTGATAATTCTTAGTTATTGATATACATTATATGTTCAAGGGGTGAACATATGTGGGCGGTAGTCAGGACAAAGCCAAATCAAGAAATTAGAGCTAAGACAAATCTTGAGAATCAAGGATTTTCAACGTATTTACCAATACTAAATCAAAAAAAATTCTACAGAGGTAGGTGGACTGATTACAATGAAGTAATGTTTAAAGGTTATATTTTTGTTAGAAATGATCATGCATTTCAACGCCTGCATAAAATCAAAAATACCTATGGAGTTATAAATATTTTGATAGATAAAAGTACAGCTATCCCATATGAAGTCAATGATTCCGACTTGGAAGAGGTAATAGCAATAGTAGAAAATAATAATACCGAATTCAAAGAAGGAGATAGTGTTGTACATACAAAAGGAAATAATTCAAAAATTGTAGGCATTATAAAAAATAAATTAAATAATAATCGCGCAATTTTGCTATTAAATTTCTTTGGTCAAGATCAAGAAGTATCGGTTTCAATAAATAATTTACAAAAAATTATTTAATTGAATAACTCTATATAAAAGATAGTAACAGCTATCTTAATGGCGGTAGCGTGCCCAAATATGTCTATTGTAGTTATAGTTCCATATCATAATGAATCTAAAAGCATTGAGAAAACATTAGATTCAATTGATAGTCAAACCATGAAGCCTGATTCAGTTATTTTAGTTGATTCGGGTTCTACTGATAAGACGCCGCAAATAATAAATGAATGGATAAATAAAAATAATACGAAATTATTTAAAAATATTCATTCAGGTGATATGTCGCCAAGCAGTTCAATTAATTTAGGCATTAAATCTTCAGAAGAAAAAATCATTGCATACGTTGATTGCGGCCTAGAAATTCCCTCTCACTGGCTTAAGTCTTCAATAAATCAAATGAATAAGGATAACTCTGATATGGTCTCTATTAGAATATTTACAGATGGAAAAACTATTATTGATAAAGCTTTCATAGCACAAACGTATGGATTCAAAAATAATCAAATATGTCTTCCAGGATCATTGATTAAGAGAAATGTCTTCGATCTTATTGGCTTATTCTTGAACAAGGTTAGAGCAAGCTATGATACTGATTTTATAAAAAAATTTCATCAGTATAACCTCAAACGATCTATAAACGATAAAGTGATCCTTAAATATTTTGGTATAAATTATACAAACTCATTATTGAATGGAGCTAAAAAAGTTTATTCGTACTCTTTAGATGCTTGGAATGCAACTGGTGATATGAAACCAATTATATATATAGTATTTACTATTGTTTCTTTAATCACATTTTTTCTGCAACCAAAAATTTTTGATTATTATGATATGCATCTTGTTTTTACTGGTGTTTTAAGAAACTCAACAATGGTCTTAAAAAATGTTTCTTCAAATATTCAAAAATCATTACCATTGCTCGAGATATTAGAAAAAGCTTATTTTGAATTAATCAATAATAATTTTGATAAATTTATTTTTCTTATTGCTCAAAGCTGGGAAAAGAAAAAAAAAACTAGTCAACTTATTGTAGAGAATAAAATAATTAAAGATTTAGATAAATATTTTTTAGAAAATGAATCAGTCATATCACATAAGCTTTGCGGAGCAGGTAATGGGGGGTTTTTCCTTTTGTTCTCAAAGAAAGATAAATTAAAAATCAATCAAAGATCTGTTAAAATTATGATTGAATCGAATGGAGTTTCGGGAAGGTTTTTATGAAAGAAACCTTTTTAGATTATATAAATGTCCTTAGAAATGCTCATATTGAAAAGGAGTTTAATAACTTTAAAAAAAGTTGG
>PBXG01000010.1 GCA_002728355.1 Gammaproteobacteria bacterium
AATCCACCATATATAAAATGCTAAAACTTTTACATGATAAAAACGAAGTTTATAGATCATCTGGTGCGGTTCATGGATGTGCTCTTTGTGATGGCAATATAATTATTGATTTTATAGAAGATGTTGGTAGACACAATGCTGTAGATGCTATTGCGGGAAATATGTGGCTTAAAAAAATCAATAGCGATGATAAAATATTTTACACAACTGGAAGGCTGACATCTGAAATGGTAATCAAAGTAGCGCAAATGGATATTCCGTATCTTCTTTCAAGGTCAGGCATAACGGAAATGGGTTTAAATGTTGCTATAGAAACAGGTGTGACGCTATTGGGAAGAGCTAAAGGAAGGCATTTTTTAATTTACAATGGTCATAAGAATATTGAATTTGATGAGAAACCAGAACCTAGAAGAGATGATTCTCCAGATATTTGGAAACGAAGATAGGTAGAAACAAACTAGACAAATTAAGGATTTATATTCTATTCGAAAGAATCTCTTTTATGAAAGGATATTTCTTATAAAGAACGCTCGCTTGTCTTTGTTCCTGAGAAATTACTTTTTGCGCTTCAGTATTTTTATTTTCTAATTCTTGGATATTCGACTTCTCTGTCGAAATTCTCTCATTGGCAGCTTTAATAATCCCAAGAAGTTTCTCTTCAAGGAGTTCAAGTGCTTTAGTGATTATTTTTATTAACGGTTGAAGCGAAGATTTATGATCATTTATCATATCTTCTTCAATAATTATCTCGGATAATTTCTTTTCTGTTTTTCTTTTAATAAATTTCTTATCTTCATTCAGGCTTTTATATTTTTTCTCATTAATCAAACGATATATCAAATCAGCTCTTACCTTTAAAAAATAATCAACGCCTAATTTTGATGCATTTTTCTCTATAATAGATGAAATGAATTCAACTCCTTCATTTTTTTTATTAAGCAAATGTTTATATCTTTCAAGAGTTTTGTAATAAAAACATGCTGGATAAAATATATTTCCTCTAGCGTATTCGAGACCGTTAAACCATGTTATTTTTTCCCTTGCATATTTACAATCATTGGCATACTTGAGAACCAAGCCATCACACATTCCTTCGTCCATATATTCTTTTTTATGTTCTTTGATTTTTTCTTCTTCATTTTCTAGTTCCTCTCTAACCTCAAGATAAAGCTCCCCACTAGAGAATGTTTTACCCTTTTCCTTGGCATTTTCTTTAAATATCTTTTCTCTAATATTTATATCATCATTAAAGTATTTTTGGTCTTCCTGAAAAAGAATTACAAGTGAAAAGAGTGGATTTTCAACGCACTCATTAACCCATATTTTAAAGTCACTTATTGTCTTTTCATTATCAGAAACTAATTTTTCATCTTCTCTGATGATATTTTTTTTTGTTTTAATTTCTTTATTTGCTTCTCTTATTTCAGCTTCCTCATCTGTTTCCAACATATCTAAAACCTCTTCAAGGTCTTTTTTTTATTGGTCATTAAATGCATTCTGTGATGAGCTAATATCTGACTCAATATTTTTAATTACATCAGATATAAATTTTTTATCTTCCATGCTAGATGCTATTGACGAATCTATTTGATTCTTTTTTAAACATGCTTGAAGACTCGTGAGCTTAAAATATTTATTAAGTAAATCTTCAGATCTGTTTTTACAGAGCTTTTCATATTCCTCGCTAATATTAAAGAAAGTATCTTTGACGAGTTTATTTTGTTGTTTTTCTAAATATTCTAGTTCTTGTTGTGAAGCTATTTTAGACTGTACCTCCAGTTGCTGTTCAGCTAATCTATTTCCGCTCCTTAGTAGCTGATTAGATTCATCTATTTTATCTCCAATTTTTCCAAAACCAGAGGTTATGGCGGCAGACATTTGTTGTTGATTTTTTGATATAGCGGTTAGATTTTTATTGATCTTATGGTTTGTATAGAGATTACCTAGCATTAATGCATTTGTTAAACGAGCTTGTGATTCTTTTACATTATCCATAAAATTTATAGTTACTTAAAATTAAACTACATTTAAATCTTATTTTATCATAATATATATTTAACTATATACGATTAATATTGAAGCTATTTTATGACAAATACAAAAATTTCTCTGATTGAAAGAATTAAAAGATGGAAAAAGTCTAATATTGTATTTATTATGCTTTTAATTCTTCTAATATACCAAGCCAATGTAGAAGATCCATCTTATGAAATTGGTGCATCAATTGTGCTGATAGTTATTCTTGCTATTCCATACGCAATCATGATGATTATTATTGATATAGTTACATCCAAATCAAGCGAAGTTATCGATAAAAGAGCCAGTATTAAAAAAGAACAAAAGGAAGCTGAAAAAAAAGAAGAAAAGCAGAAAGTAGAAAATATAGACTTAGATCTTTAAATTAAAATTTATCTGATAGTCACGCTATACTAATTTATTCGTCAGCGCACCTATTCCTTCTACAGAAACCTGAATAGCATCTCCTTCGTTCATTGGTCCTAAACCAGAATTTGTTCCACAGGCAATAATATCGCCAGGGAAAAGAGTCATATCCTTTGAAAGGAAGCTAACAATCTCAAAAACATTAAAAAACATATCACTTGTATTGTAATCTTGTACAACTTCTCCATTTAATTTAGAAGTAATTCGTAGGTTCATTGGATCAATATCAGTTACTATGGTGGGTCCAAATATTCCAAAAGTATCGAAACTTTTAGATCTCGTCCATTGATCAAATGTAGGATCTTTTTTCACTAAATCCATAGCTGTAACATCATTAATGCATGTGTAACCCAGGATATAATCTTTACTTGAGTCTCTCTCAATATTTTTACATTCTGATCCGATAACAATTCCAAGTTCTCCCTCATAGAATATTGCTTCGTCATAGAATTTAGGTCTTTCAATATTTTGACCAGGTTCGATTATTGCTGATACAGCTTTATTCAAGTAAAGTGGATTATTGGGCTTGCTCAATCCTTTCTCTTCAGCAAGGGTTTTATAATTGTTCCACAAAGCTATCATCTTGGATGGGACACATGGGTTTAAGAATTCAACCTCTGATACATTAATAGTTGTTGATGTCTTCGAAGGATTAGAAAACATATCGCCAGTATATAATTCAATAACATCGCCATTTTGATTGCCAAAGTGACAGTTTTTTTCGTGATTAAATCTTACCCAATTAGCCATATATGAAAATCTCCATTAATTAGTTAGAATAGCAGTGATGCTAAAAATAATTTAGAATATATTCTAAACTAGAAATAATGATAAAACAAAATAAAAAAATTTTAATCATTAGATGTGGGTTACTNGGTGATACCGTTGATGCAACTTCTGTTGTAGATCCTCTCTTGGAACATTATGGGAATGAAGTAGATATTCATTGGGTTACGAAACCAGGAATTAGCAAACTATTTTCAGAGGATCCTAGAATTATAAAAACATTTGAATTAAAACANACTAAACTACCTTTGTTGCTAAATAAGGATAANCTGAAAATATTAATAGAGTCTCTNCGAAGTCCNTATGATTTAATATTAAATCTTGAAATAGGNAANAAATTTAATGATGTTGTGAGGTTTACAAGAGCACAATATAAGATTGGTATGCCATATGAGTATATTAAAGATGATATTTTTAAGGAACATCGAGTGAAACATCAGCTTAGAATACTTAATAAATTCATCAATAATTATGATGAGAAAAAAGCAATNCCTTCNATNNTNGGTTGTGATGNANATNNTTTAAAGNANAANTTNAATATNAATNATNAATACATTNTNTTNTGNCCAACNAANAGNCATNTNGATAANGAAAATCATCGCGGNTATNGNTCATGGCCTAAGAGATAAATGGANTGANNTGATNNANATTNTTCTTAGAGANACNAATTTGNATATTTNTTTNGCTGGNAGCTNAAATGAANAANANTATTTNANAGANTTNNANCCNCTNGANAANAGAGTTNANGATNTATCTGGATTAACGACTATTCCAGAATTGATNTCAATGATGAAAAATGCTCATTACGTTGTTGCNACCGATAGCGGAAGCGCNCATGTTGCTGGGGCAGTATGTAAAAANATTGTTTGTATACANGGACCCACAAATCATTATCAATCGTCGCCCTACCNAACATATAAAAATAATGTNAAGGTTGCGACTTTNGGNTTAGAATGTAGTCCTTGTTATGACACAGATATTATCAAAAAATGTCAAAAGAATATTTGTATGCATGACCTGAGTGCAGATTTAGTCTTCAGCCTAATTAATGAGTTTTAATCTTTAGAAATTTTTTTATCTATGAATCTCTGAACATGTTTAAGTTCATTTTCATTTGTATCTTTTTTAAATCCCGAATCTTCAATGGAATCAGACAGATTAGTTAGTATTTTAGAAATCTTATCGGATAATTTTGAATATTTTCCTAAATCTATAACAAGAAGAATTATTATAAAAATCAACATGGGAAATACTACCTGAGAAGTAATAGTATACGCATTTAGGAAAGTATCAAAAAAATTTTCCAAGACATCACCTCTTCACTTTTTCAAATTCTCTTTGTACAGTTATGTGCACGTTATCCTCAAGATCTTTATTAATAGTTCTTGCAGCTTTAAGTGAAATCTTATTATTTTCATAACGCTTCCATAACGCTATTCTTTTTTCAAGTGATTCCAGTACAGTTTGATGATGTATTTTTTGTAATCTTGTCATTTGCGATATAAATGATGACAAAGTTGAATCGCGACTATCATAACGACATTGAAGATATTCTGAAGATTCGCTTGCTAACAGTCCTTTTGACTGCTGTTGTTCTCTTTTTTGAAGACCTTCCTCTGAGAATTCACAAAGAGTTGCTCTAGCATGTTCTTTTGCTCTAGCCTCTGCAAAGTTATATTCTGGAAAAGTAAAAGTTATCGTATCTGAGATCAGCTGATTATCTTGAGAAATATCATGATCCATATTTGAACTGAGGATTACTTTTATTTCATTATCACCTTCAGGAAAATTTCTAATAAAGTAGTATTCGCTATAAATTCTTGATATATATTTTCCGTTCAAGAAGAGTTTTCCATATCCCATCCAAGAATTATTATTTTTTCTATCTTGTTCGGGTGTAAAAGCAAAATTATTAACGACAGTTCTTAATTGATAGTGAGATCCTATTTTTTTTAATTCAATATCTATGGATGGAACTTGGCTTCTGTCATTTTCAATTTTTGGATTATAGTATTTTTTCCAAAACTCCACTCTCGATGCGTTATCATCGTGAGAAAATACAATGTTAGGAGCTATTATAATTACTAATAATAAAAGTATATATCTTGTTTTATTCATCTCTTTTATCAATTTTATCAAAATGTAAACCTATTGTACCTTTTTTATTATCATCTATGTATAATTTTAAAGTTCTCTCTATTACTTCAAAAGCAAGGTCATTCCATGGAATCTCATCAATACTAAATAACTTGACTTCATGGCTCTCAATGCCAGCGGAGAATTTGCCTTCTTTGAGCATNCCTACATAAATCATATATATTTGNCTTATGTGCGGTAGATCACACATAAAGAATAAGTTTATTTTATCTGANGTGGCACCTGCTTCTTCGAAGGTCTCGCGCAGCGCCCCCTCTGATACTGTTTCACTATTTTCCAAAAAACCAGCAGGAAGTGTCCAGCGACCTTCACGAGGCTCTATCGCTCTTCTACACATCAAAATTTTATTTTCCCAAACAAGTAAGCATCCTGATACGANTTTTGGGTTCTCGTAGAAAATTTTTCCGCAGTTTTTGCAAATAGATCTTGGTCTATTATCGCCCTCTGGTATTTCAATGATGATATCGGGTTTACACGAAGGCTCTAGATTTGATTTAGGTTTATTTATATCTTTAGATTTGTTCACATGCTTTATACTGCATCCCCAAGGGGAGTCGAACCCCTGTTGCCGAGATGAAAACCCGGTGTCCTAGGCCTCTAGACGATGGGGACATAGTTTAACTATTTAAGCGATTATTATAACCATAAATTTAATAAATTGATAATAATTTGATGTATATTGAAAATATGAAAAAAATTCTATTTTTTCTAATGATAATTATAGGGTTATTCTCTTACTCTATTTTCATACCTGTGTCGGCCTGTATTGGTAAATTAGGAATAAGTAATTTTGAGAATAACGCTAAATATGGAACAGTGTGTTTGAACAGCAGAGATAGTTTTGATCTCTCAAGTGCTTCAAAGCCTGAGATAGTGATACCTGCGAATCTTTATCTTCCTAAAAATCAAAACAAGAAAGTCCCNCTCCTGATAATGTCTCATGGGGCAGGTGGAATTTTCAATTTTCACTATGATTATAAAGATATTTTTCTCGAGGAAGGATATGCCGTTTTGATAATAGATCATTTCTTTCCAAGAGGAATATCTGCTGACTTCACATTCGAAAAAGTAACTGAATCTATGATGATGAATGACGTATTAAATGCTATCAAAATAATGAGAACNCACCCAGATTTAGACGGAAGAATTGGATACATAGGATGGTCTAAAGGGGGTATTGGTACTATTTTACTTAAACATAAGAATGTTCATGAATATTACTATAAAGAGATGTTGCCGGTAGATTTTTATATTGGAATTTATACTTATTGCGGCTTTGAAAGTAAAGAGATTGAGTTTTCTGATGTGCCGCTTCTACTAATCAGCGGGAAACAAGACAAAATTACACCCGCTAGTTATTGTAGAAATTTTGCAAAGAATGTCAAAAAAAATACAGAATATTATGAGTTGAAATATGCTAATCATAGTTTTGACAATTATACATTTTATTTTGGAGGTTATTTACCATGGCAACCTTATCTAAAAAGTAACAATAATGAGTGTAGATTAACAATAAANGAAGACCTTAAAACTGTAAATGTAAATGATACTCATGATTTAGCTAGTTATGAGTCTAGAAAAAAATTTCTTGCCGCATGTACAGATAAAGGTGCGGCAGTATCCTACGATAAACAATCTTCAAAAACCGCAAAAAAGATAGTATTAGAATTTATAGCAAAAAATTTTAAATAATACATCTTTGTATTTCATACTTGAAAAAANCTAAAACGTCACCAGTATTATAATGTTGAGTGCATTAGTTGGCTCAACTTAATAACTTTGCTAACTATAGGAGGTTAACAACATGACAAATAGAAATTTATCTATATTTAATAAACTTAGACCTGTAAGTGTGGGCTTTGATTCTGTGTTTGATCATTTTGAATCAATGTTTAATGATGATTTTTTTAATCTATCACCCGCGTTTACATCAACATATCCACCTTATAACATCACTAAATCTGGTGAAAATAAATATGATGTGGAACTTGCTCTTGCAGGGTTCAATAAAAATGATGTAAGTGTTTCAGTGCATGAAGGTCTATTAACCATAGAAACAAAAGATTCTGGAGATAAATCTGGTTCTGAAGCAGAATTGATACATCAAGGAATATCTAAAAGATATTTTAAAAAAGTATTCACGCTATCAAATGATGTCGAAGTTAGAAGTGCTGAACTAAAAGATGGGCTTCTAAGAATCTCAATGGAAAGAGTTATTCCAGATGAGATGAAAAGAAAAGAAATCGAAATAGTATAAATTAAAAAAGAGAGGCGGATGTTCCGCCTCTCTACTCTATAAATTCTACAAAGGATTTAATCCTATCAAGAGTTTTCTGTTTTCCTAATACAAAACATAACTCGTCAATAGATGGAGCTTTTAGTTTTGAAGTTAATGCAAACCTAATAATTGGACCTACATCTTTAAATTTAAGATCTAATTGATTACAGACGTCCTTTATTATAGAACTTATTTCCTCTTTACTATTGAATTCAATCTTTGACAGATTATCTGAGGCGAGAGTTAATATATCCTTAGCTAATACCTGGTTTACTTTTTTAAGTTCGTCATTAGAGTAATCAAGATTATTTATAAAAAAGTAGTCTAATCCCTTTGCTATATTTTTTAGATTATAATCTCTGTCTATTCCAAGGCTCAAAATACTTTTAAGGTAATTTTTATCTTCGACTATTATATTATTTGATTGCAAATATGGGATAATTAATTCACAGACATCAGATACATCCATTTTCTTTATATAATGCTGATTAACCCAGTTAAGTTTGTCATAATCAAAAATGGCTGATGATTTTGTAACTTTATCTAAGCTGAATAAATCTTTGAGCTGATCTATTGTGAAAAATTCCTCGTCACCATGAGACCATCCGGTTTTTACAAGATAGTTAATTAATGCTTCGACTAGATAACCATCTTTAAGAAAAGTATTAATGTCAACCGCTCCATGTCGTTTTGAAAGTCTTTTCCCATCAACACCATGAATCATTGGAAGATGAGCAAAAGAGGGAATATCTGCTCCTAAGGCTTCAAATAAATTTGCTTGAACGGGTGTGTTACTAAGATGATCGTCACCACGGATAATATGACTTATGTTCATATGTATATCATCAACAACAGATGTCAAATTATACGTAGGAACCCCGTTTGATCTAAGTATAACTACGTCATGAAATGATTTATTTTCAAAAGTAATGGATCCATGAACTATATCATCGATGACGATTGATTTTTTATCTGGATTTCTAAATCTTATAACATGTCCGTCTCGATTCAATTTATTCTTATATTGAATTTCAAGATTAGTGTCCTTTGTTTTTTCATTAACTTCAACTTTGTCATAGTAAGCCATGTTTGATGATAATAACTTCTCAATAGAATCGATATATTTATCAAATCTTGATGATTGGTATAATAATTCCATATCAGATTGAATGCCTAAAATGCTCAATGAACTAATGATAGATTCACAATATTCTCGAGTGCTTCTTGTAGTATCTGTGTCATCAATTCTGATGTAAAATTCACCAGAATTTCTTTTAGCGAACAGCCATGCATAAAGAGCAGTTCTCACTCCTCCGATATGTAACCANCCTGTTGGGCTTGGTGCAAATCTTGTTCTAATCATATCTATAATGTCAAACTAAAATCATCTACTACAGCGCCGGGTATTTTAGAACTGTGAGATGATCTCTCCTCGTATGTACTTGTATCAATTATTAGTTGTTGATTATTTGTTAGCCCCACTAACTTCTCTCCAAAGATATTATGAAGTGTTTCATCAAACCTCATGGTATTTATAGGNCCAGTAAACTCGCCATTCTTAACTTCAAAACATCCAAATCTGGTAAGCCCTGTTATTCGACCATTATTTCTATCAGAAAAATTTAAATACCAAAGATTGTTTATATAAATGCCGCTATTCAGTTCAGATAATAAATTTTCTGNGTTCAATGGTCCGATATCTAACTCAATTGAGACTGGCGACTCATAATACTCGGCTGCATTATGTTTTACNGAATACTCCAGAGCTGAACGAGGAGAGACTAATGAATTTTTATAAACACCATTCAGAATTAAATTTGTTTTTTCAGGTTTAACAAAACCATCTGAATGAAACATAGGAGCAATACCATTAGCTAAATTTTCAGTAAAATTTACAGACTCATCGAAAGATTGATTCCCTTTAAACATCTGATACAGTGGGCTAGACCCTACCCTATTTGCTTTATAACTAAATCCTCCCCACGACATCATATCAATAACCTCATTAAGAGCGCTTGGAGACAGATAAACTTTATACTTGCCTGGTTCAAGTTTTATCTCGTGATTATCAACAACCTCTAATTGACGTATCGATTCTTCNGCAAGATTAGAAAAAGANGAATCNTTCCACTTGCCATCCGCATAATTATTTTTGACAGCTTTGCCATTGCTNCTATATAAGGACCAATCAAAATTAAATGACTCACTCTCATGCCAATTAAATTGTCCNAGTGAATTTGAAAAACCCTTAATAATTTTACCTATTGATAATATTCCAACCATGTCAACTGACCTGAATCTCATAAGTATATTATCCGTAATTGCGAAACTGTCTAGGTTTGTACTATTAATGAGATTAGATGAGTGAGTTGTTTTTTCATACATTAGATATGGATCATTTGGTAGCTCAGATATTTCTCTTCTAAGAAAATAAAGAGTTCTTAACAAAATAATACTGTCTTTTTCAAAATTAGAAGATAATCTAATTGATGATTTAAGAGTTTTATTCTTTATAATCAAAGTAATGTGAATACCTATCTGAGTCACATTTCCGGCTTGTCTAATCAATGATTTATTTAATCTTATAAAGTCTGTAACTTCAGCATCAAAGTTGAGTATCAGCACCTCAGTTTTGTTGAGCGAGTTNAATAGATAATCGCTTATTTTGCTAAAATATTCTTTCATTAAACTCCTCCAAAAACATCAATATTTTCGAAAACNCATGCTGGGGTCGCATGTCCCACAAAAATAGTCTGATTNGGCTCTCCTTTACCACAATTNGATGTTCCAAGNACTTCNTTCGTCGATTNATCTCCGACTTTAGTTAGATTATTCCAAAAATCCTCNGTTACTCCTCTNTAGTTTGGATTTTTAACGACATGAGTNAGTTTTCCATTTTTTATGACTGTCCCTCTCTCACAACCAAATTGNAATTTATTTCTCTTATCNTCTATGGACCACGAGTTATTAGTNTGTAAGANAATACCATTNTCTATAGAAGAAATGAGTTCATCAAAATTATAATTTCCNGGCTCNAGATTTATGTTNCCCATTCTATCNATTGGTGGTCTATTCCAATTAGTTGCNCTTGAACANGCAACATACTCCATACCNGANCGTTGAGATGAAAAAAANCCTCCGATCGGCCTTAGAAGNTTCCCNTCTTTTATTAAATATTTTTTCTCTGCNAATGTTCCNTCATCATCAAAAGAGCAAGAAGCNAGCTCNCCNTCTANTGTTGGATTAAATGTAACATTCAATTCTTTTGATCCATATTGATACTCACCAAACATNTCNGGCGACACAAAACTTGATCCTGCATAGTTTCTCTCATCGCCAAGTATTCTATCTAATTCNAGAGGNTGTCCAATTGATTCNTGNATTTGAAGNATCATTTGATCTGGAGCAATCAATACTGTGGTCTTATTATTATCACAATTTGGAGCTTTTGATAATTCTATAACNTCGTCAACCAGNTCATAAGCCTTATCAGACATCGCNATTGTGTCAACAAAATCATATCCNGCTTGTTGAGCNTGNGCATGCCCTCCATATGTCCTNGTTTGNATCTCTTTTTTATACTCNGCAGANACTATCATTTGAGGGAGAATATATGATAATTTTTGTCGGATGTTAGAGTCATTAGTATCTATNAANTGACTTTCTATACTGTTGTAGCGCAGTCCTGCTCCCCAATTGGATATAGCTGATTTTGATTTTANAGCTTTATTTATACTTAATAGATAGTCTGCCTTATCTTTAACAGAAACTCGGGACCATTGCTTGCTTTCCTTTGTGAAATAAGTGCCTTCAACCCTTTTCAATTTTGTTAAATCAGGAAAATATGTAAGTTTGTTTTTTGAAAATTTTGACCACTCTAAAGCTTTATCGATAGCGTGTTTAATTCCTTCTTTTGTAATGTCGCAGGTTGCGCCATAACCAGCTCCGCCTTTGTTATAAATTGTAATCATGACNCCTTCATCTTCNGATATAACNACAGGCTCTAGNACNCCTCTAGTAGCATTAATNATATTAGAATANTTACTTACNAATCTAATAGAACAATAATCCACNTTTGGCAACAAAGGTTTAACTATNTTAACAAATTCCTCTTTCATANTGATAAGATAAGTATACCATTGAGAATTTTATAATGCATGATGTTTACCCGCTATTAGAGCACTCTGATTTCCCTTTGATAAAAAGAGGTAGTCTCACTACAGTTCAAGCGAACTTGGGTTATAAATGTAATCAAAGCTGCACACATTGTCATGTAAATGCTGGTCCTAAAAGAAAAGAAGAAATGTCTAAATCAGTCATGATNGATATTCTAAAATTTATAGATAGATTCAGTATTGTTAATNTTGATTTGACAGGAGGGGCTCCAGANTTAAATAAAAATTTCAAATTTTTTATCAAAGANCTCAAGAANAGNAATTGTCATATAATTGATAGNTGTAATTTNACGATAATTCTTGAAAAANCTATGTCTGGTTTAGCTGATTTTCTTAAACAGAACGAAGTTGAAATTATTGCGTCTTTGCCATGCTATATTCAAGAAAATGTTGATAAGCAAAGAGGTAAAAATGTATTTGACAAAAGTATTAAGGCATTAAAGTTATTAAATAAAATAGGATATGGGCTCAGTCCATCGCTTAAATTAAATCTTGTTTATAATCCTCAAGGACCTTCTCTTCCGCCAGATCAATTGAAGTTGTCTANAGATTATAAAGAGTTTTTAAAAGATAAATTTGATATTCNCTTTCATAATTTATTTACAATAACAAATATGCCTATTGCNAGGTTTGGAAGTNCGCTNATATCAAAAAATAAATTTTCAGAATATATGAATCTCTTAAAAAACTCATTTAATATGAATAACCTAAAAGAACTAATGTGCAAAAAACTTATCAGTATCGATTATCAAGGCTATACTTATGATTGTGATTTTAATCAGATGCTTGATATGCATCTTGGTGCATATAAAAATAAAATATATATTAATGATATAAAATCTGATCTATACAAAAAACATATCAAAACTGCAGATCATTGTTTTGGCTGTACGGCTGGTGCTGGAAGCAGTTGCGGCGGGACACTGACGAATAAACTATGATTTCATTGATTATTCCTACTTTAAATGAAGAGAAATATATTAGAAAAACCCTTCAATGTTTACAAGAATTTAGAAAAAACAAGATAATAGAAATTATCATAGTTGATGGATTGAGTCAGGATAATACACTTGCGTTATCAAGAGATCTTTGCGATAAAGTAATTAGTGTAAAGCCTGGAAGAGCCGATCAGCTTAATGCTGGTGCATTAAAAGCAAATAATAATTTACTTCTATTTATACATGCTGATACGATTGTAAATCCTGAGAATATTTATGAATTACTTAGAAAATATGAGAAGATTGAGTGGGGATATTTTCATTTAGGATTTAGAACTAGAGCTTTCAAGTTCAAATTGTTATCTTACTGCATTAATCTCAGGTCTACTCTTTTTAAATATGCAACAGGCGATCAATGTTTATTTGTAAAAAAGAAATTATTTAAAAAAGTTAATGGTTATAGTAGTTTGAGACTTATGGAAGATGTTGAATTATCAAATAAATTGCTAGAAATTACTAANCCAAAAATGATGAAGAGCATTGTTTATACATCNGCAAGGANATGGATTAATNATGGTTATNTAAAAACTATANTNAAAATGAGAGTGTTAAGGTTTTTGTATTTTTTAGGNTTNGATACNAANTATNTTGAGAANATGTANAAATGATATCCATNAATTTATTTGCCAAATGNCCTTATACNNCNGAGANTAAAACAAGAATGAAAAACTTTCTCTCNAANGAAGANAGGATATTTTTATCTAAAACAATGTTGGTTTATATACTTGATGAGATGAATAAAATCAGAAGTAATATAAATAAGAATATTTGGGTATATCCAAACTTAGATTCAAAAAATCTCAANGATATTATTAAAAAATATAAATTCACAGAAAGAAAACAAATAGGAAAAAATTTAGTAGAAAGATTAGATTATTGCTTAAGGGCCGAATCTGTTAATAATGATAAAGTAATAATTTTTGGTTCAGATATACCTACATTGAATCATAAGATTATTGAGTGTGCTATCAAAGATTTGTCTAATTATGATATAGTCATTGGACCATCATTAGATGGTGGGTATTATCTTTTAGGGGCCAATTTTTATACTAAAGATATTTTTAATTATAGAAATAATNATTTAAGTTTCTTAATTAAATATTCCAAAGANAATAATCTCTCGTATAAATTATTAAGTAAATTAAAAGATATAGATATACCAACTGATTTGTTGTCTATTTAGATTTGGGAAAATGTTTCTTTGGATCAATCTTGTTGTCGTATAATTCATTTAGTTTGATGTATTTCATATAAGTATTGAACATGGTTGTGAGTGCAACAGTAAAACCATCAACCCCTTGAAATATTCCGCCTTTAATAAAGAGTTTTTTAAAAAAAGCAAACAGGGAGTGAGTTATTGGTNTTATATTCGACCTTTTCACNCCCTGGATATGCATTGTCTTAGCNCTTTGGGAACTATAAAAATTAATTTTGTCAATCCAGTCTGTATANGATTGATAAGTATAATGTGTAATATGATAATTAATGTCTTTTGAAACAGCCTCTACAAAAGCATGTGATGTGTTCATATTATAATTGACCTTAGACTTGTTATATAGTCTGGTAACTCTATCTGGATAAAAACTTGCAGCTTTAATCCATTTTTTTCCACAAAAATTTCGTCGTCTAAAAGAATATGCTTCACAATCTTGTAAAGCTAAATCAATACTATTTATATGATTAATNAAATCCTCTTCTAATCTCTCATCGGCATCTAAACTTAATACCCAATCATTTTTAGAATAGGATGCAGCTAATTTTTTTTGAGGACCATCTCCTANGAACTCTTGTAGGTAAATTTTTGCTCCAAGNTCTCTAGCGATATTNACTGTGTTATCAGAACTCAATGAATCAACNACTATTATCTCATCGCAAACTTTTTTTAAAGATANAATACATTCTGTAATAAGATGCTCATTATTAAGGGTAATAATCGTGCCGCTAATTTTATTCATAGAGCTCTAATGAAATCCTGCAAATTACTGAAGTGTCTATCATAATCAAATTTTTCTTTAACAAATGATATACCATTTTTTATAAATTTATCACGTAAATCTTTAGATTCAATCATAATCATAATTTTTTCACTTAAAGATTGTATGTTCTTAGTTTCAAATAATAATCCATTCATACCATCTTGAATGATTTCTGGGACACCTCCTGCATTACTCCCAATAACAGGAGTCCCCACTAACATTGATTCAGCAACTACCAATCCAAATGTTTCCTCATAAGTTGATAAAATGGTTAGGTTCAGACATTGCATTATTTCCATTGGTTTTTCAACGAATGGAACAAATCTAATTTTNTCTTCCAGGCCATANTCACTTATTAGTTTTTTAAGNCTTGNGATATAATTATCATTCATTACATGACCAACTATAACTAATTGTATTTCTCTAGTATTAATTAATTTAAGAGCTTCTATTANGAGGTGTTGACCTTTTTGCTCCTCTACTCTTGAAAATACACCTATTGTAAATAAAGAGGGATCAAGATTAATTGAATGAAGAAATTCATAACGAGAAAAATCTTTTTTATGAAGACTNCCGTTAATTCCATAATGCAAGCATGATATAGAATTATTATCGANGGGGAGAAGTTTTTCACATTCTCTCTCTAGATTTTTAGTAATGACGAGAATCTTATCGATNTTTTTATAAATAAAGCGATGATAGAAATCATTTTTATATCTCGTTAATTTCATTTGCCTATAATATATAATCTTTATTTTATTTCTTGAGAGTATTTTTAGTAATACCGAAAAGAATAGATCTTTTGTCCAACTAACATGTATTATTTCGATGTTATTCTGATGTATATAATCNAATGTTGTCCATATTCTTGAAATAAACGTGAAAAGAGATGGCTTTTTTAATATTAAATGTGGTGATTGAATATTTTTAGCAATATAGCTATCTGGGCAAAATAAGCCATAGACATTACTAAATTTCNTATTAAAATGATCTATCATTTTAACAAGGTATAGTTCCAAGCCTCCTTTNTCAGGNGAAAAGCANATAGCTAAAATCTTTTTCATAAGTACTACAATAAATATAGCAAAAAATAAAAGTTTAATGTATTGTATTATTCAATACTAAATTATGAAAAAAATATTAGTTACAGGTGGAGCAGGCTTTATTGGGTCTCATCTTTGCAAAAAACTTCTTGATGAAGGGAATGATGTNCTCTGTTTAGATAATTATTTTACTGGCACTAAAGAAAACATATCAAGCCTGTTTAAAAGTCCATATTTTGAGGTGATAAGGCATGACGTATGTTTTCCCCTATATGTTGAGGTAGATGAAATTTANAACTTAGCTTGTCCAGCTTCGCCTATACATTATCAACATGATCCAGTTCAAACAACTAAAACTAGCGTACATGGAGCAATTAANATGCTTGGCCTTGCAAAAAGAATTAATGCAAGAATATTACAGGCATCCACCTCAGAAATATACGGAGATCCAGAAACACACCCACAAGAAGAAAATTACTGGGGAAACGTAAATCCTATTGGACCGCGCAGCTGCTATGACGAGGGAAAAAGGTGTGCAGAAACGTTATTTTTTGATTATTACCGACAGCACAATTTAGATATTAAAGTGGTAAGGATATTTAATACATACGGACCGAACATGCATCCTAATGATGGTAGAGTGGTAAGTAACTTCATTGTTCAAGCACTTACTAATCAAGATATTACAGTTTACGGAAATGGTGATCAGACGAGATCTTTTTGTTACATTGATGATCTTATTAGCGGCATATTTAAAATGATGTCCTCTGAAGAAAAATTTATTGGGCCTGTTAATTTAGGGAATCCTGTGGAATTTAAAATAATTGATCTTGCAAAAACTATTATTAAATTAACAAACTCAAAATCAAAAATTGTCAATAAAGAATTGCCAACGGATGATCCTATTAGGAGAAAACCAAATATATCTCTCGCAAAGAATGTCCTCGACTGGGAACCGAGTTTTAATCTTGAAGAGGGATTAAAACTTACTATCGATTATTTTAAGTCTCAAATCAAATAATGCATGATAATAAAAAAGAATTTCTTATTGCGCGTAATGATAAAATTGGAGATTTCATGCTTATATGGCCTGCGCTTGCATGGTTGAAAAAGAACATTCCTAATGCTCATATTGTATGTATTGTCTCACAGTCATCATCTGAATTAGCACAACAATGTCCATATATTGATGATTATTACATAGATATGGATTATAAGTCTTTAAAGCAAAGTTTGTCCAAGTATCACTTTGCTGCCTCTATAGCTTTTTTTTCAACTTTTAGAATTGGATTTTTGTTTAAGAATCTAAACATCCCAGTTAGAATTGCNCCTAAAACTAAAATTGCTCAATATTTTCATAATTATAGAATTAAACAGAATAGATCCAAGTCAGAAAAGCCNGAATTTGAATATAACATTGATCTTGTTTATGAGCTTTTAAATGTTCTAAATCACGACGAAATCTTAGATGCNGATGATGCTCCATTTTGGGTACTAGATCCANAGAAACACAATGACTATAAAGAACAGTTTATANANGAACATAAGATAAATTNGGATAAAAAAGTTATTTTTCTTCACCCAGGATCTGGTGGATCATCTAAGACTTTATCATTGGATCAATTTATAGAACTTTGTGAGGGTCTTAGAAGCTTCGATGATTATAATTTTATAATACACTGTNCTAAAAATGATACAGAAAAAGCTGAATATATACTTAAAAATATTGCTAATAATGTCAATATTAAAAAAATAAAAGAGTCTGCTAATGTTACTCAAATGGTAAATAATATAGCATGTAGCGACCTTTTCNTTGCTGGTTCAACTGGACCTTTACATATTGCNGGGGCTCTAAATAAAAAAACTGTTGGCTTCTATCCATCAAAAAAATCATCTACAAGTTTAAGATGGCAAACAATTAATAATTTTCATAAAAGACTGAGCATTACTGACACTGAAAGAGATAAAAAAAATATTAGCGTTGATATAAAAAAAACTGTATTAGAGATTCAAAAATTAATCAGTTCTGAAGAGATTATTGGAAATTGAAGAGTAAACTTCATGGGGTGAAATTTGATNCATGCAATCGAAGTGATTTAGTGGACACTCCTTTTGAAAACAAGGGCTACAACTGAGAGACTTATATATAACAATGCTATTATCNTTTTTTGATAATGGTGCAGTATAATTNGGTGAAGAGGAGCCGAATANAGATACTAATTTTTTAGATTCGACAGCAGATGCAACATGCATCAAACCGGAGTCATTAGAGACTACTACTTCTGCAGACGATAGTATATATATTGCTTCTTCAAGATTTGTTGATCCAACCAGCATGTACTTTTGTAATGTATTATCGTTGGATATTTCTTCAGCCAGCGAGGTATTTTTGCCAAGAATTATTGGTATAAAACCATCTTNATTCAAAATTTTAATCAATTCCCTCCAATATTTAACTGGCCATCTTTTTGCAGGTCCAAACTCTGCGTCAGGACACAAAACAACAATTTTATTTTGATTATCAAGTTTATACTTATCTAAAATAGATTTACGTGTTATCTCATCTAAATCTAGNGATGGTGCTACGCTTTGATCATACTCAGCATTGATCAATTTCATATATCTGTTAACCATTGATGATGTATGCTTTTTATATCTGAGCGCAGTAGTTAGGAGGAATCCTCTCATTTCTCTAGAATAACCAATCCTTTTTGGGATATTAGAAAGCCAAGGAACTAGAGCTGACTTAAAACTATTGGTTAAAATTATACTGCAACTATATTTGTTTTTTAATTTTTGCGACAACTTAATTCTTTGCAAGAGACCTAATCTTCCATGAGGAATGTCTAACGAATATATATCATCAATCTCAGGCATCAATTCGACGAGAGGTTTATAGCACGATTTTACTACAACATCGATTTTACAATTTTTGTGANTTTCTTGAATTTTTTTAAGTAAAGCCTGTGAAATCACAATATCTCCAATCCAAGATGGGAGTATGATTAAATAATTATTTTTTATCATCATTCAACCAAGACAGGTAATCTTTTATGCTATTTTCNAAAGTCATGAATTCGTTGGTAAATCCTACCTGTCTCAAATTATCTATGCTAGCTTCCGTAAAAGCCTGGTATTGTGACTCTAAGCCTTCAGGAAAATTTATATACTCAACCTCGCCTTCTGCATAGTAGTTCAAAACACAATTAGCTACATCATTGAAGCTTCTACTTAAACCAGTACCAACATTAAAAATACCAGAGATATCATTACTGCTGAACCACTCCTTTACTTTNATAGTNTCTTTTACGTAGACAAAATCTCTNCTTTGTTCTCCATCCTCATAACCATGACTACCTTTAAATAACCTAATCTTTTTTGATTTTTTTAATTGATTTGAAAAGTGATAAATAACGCTCGCCATTCCTTCTTTGTGATCTTCCATAGGACCAAATACATTAAAATATCTTAATCCAACTACTTGAGAGTGAATTTTATGTTTATTGTCCCGATAATAATTATCAAATAAAAGTTTAGATTCTGCATAATGATTTAAAAAAGACTCATTATCTTTGATTTCACTGAAGTTATCACTTTCACCATATACGGATGCCGATGATGCATATATAAGTGATTTGTTATTATTAGCACAAAAATGTAATAATTCTTGAGAATATTTTAAGTTAGTATCCATAATGTACTCTCTGTCAGGCTCGGTGGTTTTAGAACAAGCGCCTAAATGGAAAATTCTCTCTATATTTTTATATTTAGGAGAACCTGATTTAAGTTCATTTAAAAATTTATTCTTATCAATNCAATCAATAAAACGCATGTTTTCTAAATTATTGAACTTTTTTTCGAAGCGATCCAGTTCTTCTACTACTAAAATGTCATTTAAGTTTTTATCATTAAGAGCTTTGAGTAGATTACTACCTATAAATCCTGCTCCACCTGTGATTATAATCATAATTTAACGTGTTTATTGTAAATTATATAAAACATATAGGTGTTTGACCAATAAAAAAATATAAAGTATTGTTAACATTTGTTTTGCTGCTACAATTTATTTATGAGTAAATCTAATAATCTTGTCGGTATTATCATGGGGTCAAAGTCTGACTGGCCAATAATGAAACACGCTTCATTAACACTAAAGAAACTTAAAATCTCTCATGAGTCAAAAATTGTTTCAGCACACAGGACACCAAAATTGCTTTATGAATATGCTGANCAAGCTGCATCTAAAGGGATTGAGGTTATAATCGCTGGAGCCGGAGGTGCTGCACATCTACCAGGGATGACAGCAGCAATTTCNCACTTACCTGTAATAGGTGTTCCAATTCAAACAAAAACGCTTGATGGCTTAGATTCACTTTTATCAATTAACCAAATGCCAAAAGGGATACCTGTTGCTACAGTTGCTATTGGTGAGAGTGGAGCAATAAATTCTGCATTATTAGCAGCAAGTATACTATCTAATAAATACGAAGAGATTCAAAAAATCTTAGTTAAATTCAGACAAAAACAAACAAGAGAAGTTCTTCAAAATAATTCTCCTCAGAAAAAATAATGAGAATAGGTATCCTGGGTGGTGGACAACTAGCGATGATGATGGTTCAACAATCTGAANANACCAACTTTGATTTTCTAATANTAGATCCAACAGAATCNCCGCCAGCCTCGAAATATGCTANATGTATCAAAGCTGANTATGATGATNTTGNATCATTAAATTATATTGCTGATGAATGTGACGTTGTTACTATNGATTTTGAGAATGTACCTGCAGATACCCTACGATTTTTGGAAAAAANGATAGTNGTTGCNCCAAGCTCNTCTGCAGTAGANATTTGCCAAGANAGGCTAAAAGAAAAAGAATTATTTATTAATTGTGGAATACCGGTAACTAAATATACATCAGTTTATGACAATGATAGCTTAAAAGCATCTATTGATTACATGGGTAAGGATTCTATACTTAAAACTCGTTTTCTTGGTTATGATGGTAAAAATCAATTTGATATGGAAAAAGTTGATGGTATCGATTATTTGAAAGAGTGTAAGTCAAATCAATTAATACTTGAAAAAAAAGTTGATTTTGAAAAAGAGATATCAATAATAGGCGTCAGAATGAATACGGGGAAAATATTATTTTATCCTCTAGTTGAAAACATTCACAAAAATGGAATTTTAAATTACAGTATTGCTCCGTATGACGATAAGAAATTACAGAAACTTGCTGAAGAGTATCATAAAAAAATATCTGATAAATTGAATTATGTCGGAGTACTTGTCATTGAATTTTTTCTAGATAAAAATGGTATCCTTATTGCTAATGAAATGGCGCCAAGGGTTCATAACTCAGGTCATTGGACAAACGAAGGTGCAAATATAAATCAGTTTCAAGCACATATAAAAGCTGTTGCTAATTGTGAATTAGAGAGTATCTCTATTAAAAATCATTCAGCAATGGTCAATATTCTCTCTAAAAAACCGGACTTAAAAAATATCAAAGATTTTGATTATGCATATTATGATTATAATAAATCAGAACGACACAACCGAAAACTAGGACACATCACTCTCAACAACGAAAATCGTGATAAGCTTATGCAGGATTTAAATACAGTTTACAATTTTATTAAAACTTAGTCTTAAGAAGTTGTAATATTATTTTATCGGTGTCTTTTCTATTGGATTGATTAATTTTATTAATAAACTTAGATGCGAGCAACTTTCCCTCTTCAACGCCCCATTGATCAAAACTATTAATATTCCATAAAATACCTTCAACGAATATTTTATGCTCGTACATTGATATCAAATTGCCAACACTATGAGGATCCACGCTGTTCATTAGAATTATATTTGAGGGATTATTACCTCTAATTTTCTTGTTATTTTTTTGACTCCCTTTTCCATAAAAGCAAAGATTAGCTTGAGCGATAAGATTCGATATCAGAAAATTAGATGACACTTTATTATCATTGCTGTCTATTACGCCAATAAAATCTAAAGCAATATCCTGACTGCCTTGGTGAATCATCTGAAAAAAAGAATGTTGACAATCTGTTCCTGCTTGACCAAAAACGATAGGTGACGTATCTATATTAATTTCATTGCTATAGATATCACTGGATTTTCCGTTACTCTCCATTTCAATCTGTTGGATGTACTCAATGGCATCTTTCAATCTATAATTGTATGGACAAACACAAAAATTTCTTATTGAAAAGAAATTAATATTCCATATCGAAATAATAGCTAATATCATAGGAATATTGTTACTTACTTTAGTCCTTTTAAAATGATTATCCATTTTGATTATCCCTTTATAAAATTTCTTGAAATTAGCCTTGCCAATTTGAAGTAGAATTATAAAACTTAGGGCACTTGTAACTGAAAACCTTCCAGGAATATTCTTTGAGAAGATAAGAATTTTGTTAGCATCAATACCTTTCTTGATAGCTGTAGATTTATCTGAAGTTATTGCAAATAAATGTTGGGACACAATTTCAGATGAAGCAAATTTAGATTTTAAAATTTTCTTTATGTAATCTAGATTAATAAGTATTTCTTTTGTAACAAAACTTTTTGATGAAAAAATAAAAATAGTTTCTTCTAAATCGAGATTTTTTATAGCATCATCTACTTCTTTTGTATCAGAGCTTGATACAAAGTTGATATTGAAATCTTTAGTAGAATAATCCTTAAGAGCATTACATACAAATTTGGGTCCAAGATTAGAACCACCTATACCAATATGTATAATATTTTTTATTTTTCTAGTGGTAAAATTTTTTAATGAATTTTTTCTTATACTATCATACATATTATACATATCATCTATAGTTTTTTCACCTTGTTGTGAGTTTCTAAGAAAGATATGAGAAACATGTTTGTTTTCTGATTTGCTTTTGAATTTATTTGAAAATAATTTAGTTATCTCTTTTTTGATTTCAATATCTTTTAATAGCTTAAACAGTCTAGACAACGTCTGTTTATCTATAAAATTACGACTTACATCTATTGTTATATGATCATTCTTATAGATTAGATTGTCTTTTTGCGACTTTCGATTCTTATGATTCAGCTTATTATCTACCGCTGATATAATTAAATTTTTATCTAGTAATTTATCATCCATTCGCTAGAGTAATATTTTTTTTATCCTTCTTTGATACGATGTTATTTTTCTCGTCCACATATATTATTCTTGGGCTGTGGTTTTTAATTTCTGAATTTTCGAGCTCGATATATGCGCATATAATTATATTATGCCCAATGTCTGCTTTGTGACATGCAGCGCCATTGACGCATATACTTCCACTTTCAGGCTTTCCCTCAATAGCATACGTGGTAAATCTTTCGCCATTAGTGATGTTATATATATCTATTTGCTCGTAAGGCTCAATGCCTGCTGATTCTAGAAGTATACGATCAATCTCACATGAGCCTTCATAATCTATTCTTGAGTCTGTAACAGTTGCTTTATGTATTTTAGAGTTTAAGAATTTTCTTTTCATAGGTTATCATACTCCTCAAGAGATTGATTGTCTATCAGGCGGATGTTCTCAATATATGTTGCTATGAATATTCTTCTATTATTTGTGATATCTGATATTTTTTTAATTCCATGTTTTTGATGTAATAACCTCTCGTCATGAATCTCAACATATTGCGTTCTGCATACATCATTTAATAAATAAAGTTTCTTGAAGTCTTTCAGGCCTGTTGTCAAATAATAATCAATACAAGTTTTTTTTAAAGCCTGGATAATTGCAGAAGTTTCACTGAGTGAAATTTTAGATATACGAGAGTTTCTTGAGCTTAATGCTAGTTGATATGAATTTCGTATTGTTGGACATACTATCATTTTGATTTTATCAAAATAGTTTTCAATAATATACTTGATTAAAATAGTTTGTTGATAATCTTTCTCTCCAAAAAAAACATATGTTGGTTCGATAATTTCAAAAAATTTTTTAACTATCGCAAAAACACCATTGAAATGGTTTGTTCTCATTTTTCCACAAAGCATGTTATTAAAACCCCAAGGAAGCTGTTTAGAGTTGTCTATATCACTAAGAATTTCATCTCGAATAGGGATATAGAGATAATCAACTTTTTCTTTTTGAAGAAAAGATATGTCATCTTCGAGAGTGTTTGGATAGTTTTTCAAATCATTTAAATTATCAAATTGTAATGGATTGACAAAAATAGTTACAATTCTGATTGAATCATAATTTTGTGCGTCTCGTATAAGACTTAAATGTCCATCATGAATATTCCCCATTGTGGGTATGAGAGAAATCTTTTTATGATTAGATTTAATTTCTATGATTTTATTTCTAATTTCACTAAGAGATTTTACTATAATCATAATTACAGGAAGTTTTTTGTATTATAAATATATTTTTTAACGCGTGATTCGAAATCTTTTATTTTAAAATATTTTTTCTCAACTATCTTTGGTATTGAGTTATAGCTTATTCCAAGAATGTCATATGAGACTAATATCTGACCGTCGCATGATTTACCAGATCCTATGCCAATGATTGGAACATTAATTATTTTTCTTAGCTCCTTAGCGAGTAAATCTGTTACACACTCAATCAGAATCATTTTTACTCCAACTTCCTGAATTGTCTGTGCAATCTTAATAATAGAAGAGAATTCTTTTGGTGATTTTCCATATTTTCTAAAGCTATTTTTTTGAGATATAAGTTGCGGTGTTAAACCCAAATGACAGCAAATTGGAATCTTATTTTTTACAAGATGCTCAACAACATCAATATTGTTTTTATTACATTCAATTTTAATCATATTTACTTTGCACTCGCTAATAATTTTTTTAGCATGCTTGTATGCGATCAATTTATTCAGCGATGATTCTCTGGGCAAGTCAGATATTAAATATGAATTTTTTACAGCTCTACGGACAGATTGAGAGTGATATATCATATTTTCTAGTGAGACATTATGTGTATTTTTTTGTCCTTTGATGACTTCGCCGAGTGAGTCTCCTATAAGGATTATATCAAAACCTAATTCATCAAAATATCTTGCAAAACTTGCGTCATAAGCAGTAATAGCTACAATACCAATATTTTTTTTCTTCAATAATTTAATTTTTTGGAATGAAGCCCTAGCCATGATTCATATTCCTGACGGATTAAAATAGTTCTTTCCTTTAAGATCTTTTTTGATAACGTCAAGTAAAAGAGAATAGTCATCTGGTTTATTAACATCAACATTTGAAGTATTTATCACCAACAATGGAGATTCTTCATAAGAATGAAAATATTTTGCATAAGCATTAACAATTGATCCCAAATAATCTGATGTGATTTGATATTCATATATCTCACCTCTTTTTTGAATTCTGTTCAACAATATATTTATGTCTGCTTGAAGATATATAACCAAATCAGGTTTTGGTTCATGGAAGTCTAGTTTAGAGCTTATATCATAATAAAGATTGAGTTCCTCATGATTAAGTATTATTTCAGCAAAAAGTTTATCTTTTTTCATTAAAAAATCTGAAACAATTTCATTTGATGCAAAGAAGTCCTTTCTCTCTCGAGCAAAAACTTTTGACCTATTTAATAAAAATTGTAATTGTGTCGCAAGAGCAAATTCTTTTTGATTCTTATAAAAATTTATCAGAAAAGGATTATCAGAAAAAGTTTCAAGCATAAGTTCATAATGTAGACTATGAGCTATCTTTTTTGCTAATGTAGTTTTACCTACGCCAATGGGTCCCTCAACAACAATATACTTACTCACAACTTTTTACCTCATACATATTGTATCAATTTCCCGAATTTTGGCATTCTAAAATTATAACCAGTTATTTCAAGCAAAGGTATCAAAACAAAATCTCTATTTATAATTTCAGGATGAGGTATTTTTAAAATATCTGAATCCAAAACTATATCGTCATATATTAAAATATCTAGATCTAGCGTCCTAGGACCCCATTTTTTTACTCTTTTTCTATGATGCTTTCTCTCAATTGATTGGAGAATCGCGAGAAGTTCGATCGGTTGATATGATGTTGTAATCTTTATTACTGCATTAATGAAATTAGGTTGATTCTGAGGACCTAGAGGGGGAGTTTCATAAAGTGAAGATTTTTTTTGAATATCAATTTTTGGTAAGTGATTTATTTCTCTTATACCTCTAATGACATGATATTTAGGATTATGCTGATTACTTCCGATGCCTATGTATGCGGTGTTCAAGAGGAATAATTTTTTTAATTCAATTTTTCTTTGATTCTTGCGGATTTACCAGATCTATCTCTGAGGTAATATAATTTAGCTCTTCTAACATTACCTCTTCTTTTTACTTTAATTTCTGAAATAATTCTACTGTGAAGTTGAAAAACTCTCTCAACACCCTCTCCGTAAGAAATTTTACGAACAGTAAAAGACGAACTTATGCCTTTATTTTTCATAGATATAACTACACCTTCAAATTGCTGGATTCTCTCTCTTTTGCCTTCCTTAACTTTTACGGATACCACGACTGTATCACCTGGTGAGAATTCAGGTGTTTTCCTAAGCTGTTTTGAATCAATTTTATCTATTATTTTATTTGTTCTCATTTTCCTTGGACTCATTGATGTATTCTTTGAGGAGTTTATCATCTTCTATGCTAAGTTTCACGTTTTTTAGCAGATCAGGGCGATTTTTCCAGGTAATACCTAAAGACTGTTTTCTTCGCCATTTTGCTATCTCATTGTGATTACCACTAAGCAGAACATCAGGCACTTCATGGCCGTTTATTGATTCTGGTCTAGTGTAATGCGGATAATCAAGTAAATTATCTGTGAAAGAATCATTTAATATCGAGTCTAAATCATTAGCAACATTTGGTAGTAATCTAGTGATGCCCTCAAGAAGTATTAAGCTAGGTAATTCACCTCCAGATATTACATAATCTCCGAGAGATATCTGCTCATCTACCAAATCATCTACTACTCTCTGATCATATCCTTCATAACGACCACATAAAAAAGTAAGATTTTGCACTTTTGTAAGTTCAGATATTTTATGCTGGTCGAGTTTACTTCCATGAGGTGATAAATAAATTACATAGGATTTTCTTGTAATGCTTTTGAGGGCATCTTCAACAGGCTTGTATCTCATGACCATCCCAGGTCCACCGCCATAAGATTTATCATCAATTCTCAAATTAGAGTCATCTGAAAAATCCCTCAAGTATATCGTATTTATTTCGATGATTTTTTTTTCAATTGCTCTATTAACTAGACCGTATTTTAAGAAATTATTTATTAGATCTGGAAAAATAGTAATAAAGTTAAAAGTTCTCATCCCAATCTACCTTAATTAATTTTTGATCCAGATTAACATCAACTATGTATGTTTTGATGAATGGAATAAGTACATCTTGTTTCTCATTATCTGAACTGATAATCATTACATCGTTATCACCTATTCTTTCTAAAAACTTAACTACTCCTAATTTTTTATTTTCTTTATTGTATACTTCACAAGAAATTAGCTCATACCAGAAATACTCTGAATCACTGTCTTTAGATAGGTTTTGTTTATCTGTTAATAAGTCTTCACCTACAAATGGCATAGCTTGTTCAATATGATTCACAGACTTAATCTTCGCTATTATTTTCTTTGTTAGTACTTTAAATTCTTCAATTATTATTTTAATATTTTTTTTATTATTCTTTATAAATAGATCATATGCAAAAATATCGGTCGGTTGTGCGGTGAAAGATCTTATTGTGACCCAACCTTTTATTCCATGAACGGCAGTAATTCTACCTAAAACAACAGATTCATTGTTGGTCATGTTCTACTTGCTGTTCTTGGATTCTTCAGCTGGTGCTTCAGGTGCAGCAGCTTCTTCAGCTGGTGCTTCAGGTGCAGCAGCTTCTTCAGCTGGTGCTTCAGG
>PBXG01000011.1 GCA_002728355.1 Gammaproteobacteria bacterium
TGCGGAGGAAAACAGTATGGTAGCAAGAAAAAAAGCAAAGGTTGCTAAGAGAAAAACTAAAGTAACCAAAAGAAAAGCGAAGAAGAAAGTAGCTAAGAAAAAAGTTACTACGACTCGTCGCAGAGCAGCTAAGAAAAAAGCAACTAAGAAAAAAACTAAGCGTAAAGCTAAGAAAAAGCGNAGANGAAGAAGAAGACTACTAAGAAAAAAGCTAAACGTAAAGCTAAGAAAAAGGTAGCGAAGAAGAAGAAGAAGACTACTAAGAAAAAAGCTAAACGTAAGGTTAAAAGAAGACGTTAATCTTAGTTAAGTAATTACGAAAAGGCCCTGAAANGGGCCTTTTTTTTATTGTAAGAATAATTTGTATGCAGTATTAGACGATTCTTCATAGAAATTATAATTAAGACTTTTCAANTGTTTTAATAATTTAGCATGCTCGAATCTATTAACTTGAAAGCCTATTAATACTCTTCCAAAATCTGCACCATGATTTCTATAATGAAATAAGCTTATATTCCATGCACTACCGATTGAGTTGAGAAAATTTAGTAACTCTCCAGGCTTTTCAGGGAATATGAATCGAAATACAAATTCTGTATGGCTAGAATTTGATGAACCTCCCACCATATATCTGATATGCAGTTTAGCCATCTCATTATCTGTAAAATCTTTCACTTTATAACCATTTAATTTAAGCTTTTTCAATACATTTTTCTTTTCGTCTTTTCCATCGGATATTTTTATTCCTGCAAAAACATTCGCTTTCAATGTGTCGGAATATCTATAATTAAATTCTGTAATAGATCTCTTGCCTATAACGGAACAGAATTTTTTAAAACTTCCTGGAACTTCAGGTATCTCAACTCCAACTAACATCTCATTAAGCTCCCCAAGATCTGCACGCTCTGAAACATGCCTTAATCTNTCAAAATTCATATTGGCGCCACAAAATATACATATGATGTTTTTATTAGAGATATTATGAGTGGATAAATACTTTTTAATACCGGCAAGTGATAGCGCTCCAGCCGGCTCGGCAATAGTTCTCGTCTCATCATATAGATCTTTAATTGAGGCGCAAATTTCATCCGTAGTAACAAGCAATGATGAATCAACATATTTTTTTGTGAGTGCAAACGGAAGTTTTCCAATTTGCTTTACTGCAACACCGTCCGCAAAAATACCTACATCTTTTAAAACGACTCTTTTACGTTTTATGAAAGCTTGGTTATAACAGTCAGAATCTTCAGGTTCAACTGTAATAATCTTTGTCTTAGGGCTGTGAACAGAAAAGTATGTTACTATCCCTGCCAACAAACCGCCGCCACCAACAGGAACGAATATATAATCAGGNTTATTGTCAACTTGTTGAAGAATCTCCATTGCCATAGTGCCTTGACCTGAAATGACATCTTCATCATCATATGGATGAATAAAATCTAATTGATCCATTTTAGATTTTTTAACAGCATACGAATATGCGTCATCATATGAGTCACCATGTAGAATTACTTTTGCTTTTAGTAGCTTCACGGCATCAACTTTTATAAGTGGCGTTGTTTTGGGCATCACAATAATAGCCTTTATACCAAGCTTTAAGGCAGACATGGCAACTCCTTGAGCATGATTGCCAGCAGATGCAGCAATTATTGATTTGATTTTCTTCTTATCTATGAGGTTTTTGATTTTTACATAGGCGCCTCTGAGCTTAAATGAGAATATTGGCTGTAAATCTTCTCTTTTGATAAAAATGTTATTATCCAACTTTCGAGATAAGTTTGATGCCTTCTCGAGAGGAGTTCTTATGGCAATGTCATAGACGCATGTTTTTTCAATTTTGTTAACAATAGATTTAAGTATTTTTAATGACATCAATATCTCTCATTTAATGTATAATTACCTGTAATACTAATACAAATAACTAAAAAATTCATGGACCAAGATGATAAAAAGAACTTAGTTGCTGAAGCTGCCTTAGATTATATTCAAAGCGGGGATATTCTNGGAATTGGTTCAGGTAGTACAGTGAATAAATTTATAAATCTTCTCGGTTCCGTTAAAAACAAAATAGAAGCCTGTGTATCGTCCTCACAAAAGTCTACAGAATTACTTCATAAAATGAAAATACCAGTAATAGATTTGAAAGAATGTGACAGGATACCCCTTTATATTGATGGTGCCGATGAGGCAAATTCTCACAAAGAGCTTATCAAAGGTGGTGGTGGAGCACTTACAAGAGAAAAAATATTAGCTCAATCAAGCGAAAAATTTATTTGCATCATAGATGAATCTAAAGTTGTAGATAAACTTGGTAAATTTCCACTTCCTATTGAAGTGATACAATTGGCACAAAGTAAGATTTCTCTTGAAATGATTAAAATTGGTGGTCGTCCTGTTTATCGAAATCAATTTATTACTGATAATGGCCATATTATTATTGACGTGCATGATTTAGATATAAACGAGCCGATGGCGCTAGAAAAAAAAATTAATCACATGCCTGGTGTAATCACTAACGGCATATTCTCCATAAGATCTGCTGATGAGATTTTGATCGCTACTGATAGCGGAGTGATAAAAAGATAATCTTAACGTTTAGAAAATTGGGTAGCTTTACGAGCTTTTCTGAGACCTACTTTCTTTCTTTCAACTTTTCTAGCATCACGAGTCATGAAGCCCTCTCTTCTTAGTATTGGAAGTAAATCTGACTGATATTTAACCAATGCTCGCGTAAGACCATGGACTATCGCCCCGACTTGGCCAGTTTGACCTCCGCCACAAACAGTGATTTTTAGATCTACTTTCTGAAGTAACTGAGATTTTTCTAGAGGTGACAACATATACGACTTTAGTGATTTTGATTTAATGAAATCATCAAGNTCTCTTGAATTAATTTTAATTATACCAGTGCCCTCGTTTAGATAGACTCTTGCGCTTGAGGTTTTTCTTCTTCCTGTTCCGTACGATATATGCATTAGATTTCTAGTTTTGTTGGATTTTGTGCTTGATGACAATGCTTATCATCATCAAATATTTTTAGTTTCTTAATCATATCTCTGCCTAATGGATTTTTTGGCAACATACCTTTTACCGCATTTTTGATTACAAAAGATGGATTTTTTGTTAAAGCCTTAGAGAGAGGTGTCTTTTTCATATTACCAATATACCCTGTATGTTTGTAGTAAATTTTATCATTAAGTTTGTTGCCTGTTACAGCTATATTCTTTGCATTGATTACCACAATANAGTCGCCATTGTCTTTATATGGCAGATAAGTGGGTTTATGCTTACCACGTAGCACTATGGCTATTTTAGTGGCAAGACGACCTAATACGGCATCCTGCGCATCGATTATAAACCATTCTTTTTTACTTACAGATTCTATCTTCATAATTTCAGTATCATGATTTTACGCACATCGACGAATCTATACAAGAAATTTATATAATTATTTTACTTAGAACTTATTAATGTTTTAATGTAGTTATGAAGAAAATAGAATTTATGGATTTATTTATAAATGAGCTNGATTATGCTCTTGGGGTCCTAACACGAAAAGACAAAAAAAATATCCCAGCTGATGATTCTATGGACAAATCAAATCAGAAAAAATCAATTAACGTAATGAGGGTTAACCATATGGGCGAAGTATGCGCTCAAGCGCTTTATCGAGGACAAGCATTTACAACTAGGGATAAAGAGATTCGAGAGAAATTATACGAGATGTGTAACGAAGAAAAGAATCACTTGGATTTATGTAGAGAGCGTCTCGATGAACTGGGAGGAAACAGCAGTATCTTAAATACAGCTTGGTATACCTCTTCGTTTTTGCTCGGTTGCATTGCTGGCGCGACAAGCAAAAAGTGGGGGTTAGGCTTTATAGAGGAAACTGAGAGGCAAGTAGGCGCTCACTTAGATGAATATATTGAAAAACTTCCTGATAATGATAAAAGAAGTAGAGAGATATTAAATAAGATAAAAGTTGACGAAGAAAAGCATAAGAAATCTGCTAAAGAAATTGGCTCAAGAGAATTACCCGAGCAAATAAAATCTGGCATGAATTTCTTTTCCAAAATCATGAAAAATATCTCTTACCGAATATAGCNAATAAAAGATTAGGTATAAGAGCAATATTTTTCNCTGAGTTTTTTATAATAATTATCTACATCTTTTTCTTTCAAATTATCATATAGATCCGATAATTTCTTATTCAATTGTTCTTTTTGAAGCAAGTAATGCAAATGACTTGAACCTGTTGACTTAACAGAATCTACATCAATAATTTTGATATAATTATTTGCTGAATCTGAGTAGTAGTCAAAAGTAAATGTTTGCAAGTAATTTTCATTTAAATCAATGTCATGACCTCTCCTTAGACAATCAATAGATATTATCTCGGGTAAAAAATTTTTAAAATGAGTATTTGAACTATTCATGATATACTCAAGTGAGTCAAAAACATTTGCTTTTGTGCAAGAGCAAATATGAATTTCTAATCGGATGATGAAGAAGTTTTCAACTCTTGTTTCCAGGTATGTATGATATGTTATATGGCTTTCTTTAAGATGAAGTGTTCCAGAATTTGCCAGATCGACATTGGCTTGAATTAAAAGTGCCGAGCTATCACCAAAAGGGTCAAAATTGTGAGTCGATTCAGTCAGAATTTGTGCATTTATTCCTTTCGCAACAGATCTGAGGATATCTAACAAATTATTATTTGAATACTTTTTATGAATTGCTTCATTCAAATGAGTCTTATCGCTGGTGTAAAATCCCTCATACGTATTTACTATTAGCGTTGTACTTGTGTTACTGATATCTACTATCATTTGTCAGATATTTTGGGTATCCAGATTATCTGCACTATATTCTGATCAGGATCATTACAGTAAAAACTTCTCGAACCATCTCTGTGGTCTTTAATCTCTTGATGAATTCTGACTTTATTATTGGTTATATGATCATACCAAAGGTCAACATCAGATTTTTGTCTTACAACAATTCCGAAATGGTCAAGGGTATTCGTGTTATTTTTGTTAGACACTTCCTCAGAATAATGCAATGCAAGATTGTCATGACCATTTGTTAGGTAGATATTATTAGAATCCGGTTCCCAATCAATCTCCATTTGTAAAATTTCATGATAGAAATATTTGCATTCTTGAATATTTTTAACCCTCAGGGCTATGTGTCTAATTCCTAGTGTTTTACTTAACATTTCCTACTAGTTCTCTCAAGTTTTTTGATGGATTTTGAGATGTTACTAAACTTTCTCCAATAAGAAAAGCATCAACGCCACTCTTTTTAAGCTTATCTAAAGTTTCTCTGTCTTTAAGTCCACTCTCGCTAACAAGTGTTATATTACCATTTTTGAGTTCAGATAATTGTGTTGTTGTATTAATATCAACTTCAAAAGTTTTTAAATTTCTATTATTAATTCCAATTAAATTTGCTTCATTCCTTAATGCTATGTGCATCTCATCTAACGTATGAACTTCAACCAGAGCTTGTAAATTAAGTTTTTTGCACATCTGGAGTAATAACCGTAGTTTCTTTTCTTCCAAACATGCAACTATTAATAAAACACAATCCGCTCCATGATACTTAGATTCTAATAATTGATATTCATCGATAATAAAATCTTTTCTCAATACAGGAATAGACACGTTTTCTTTAACTAATTGCAAATCACGAATGTTGCCTCCGAAGAATTTCTCATCCGTGAGCACCGATATGCATGCAGCTCCGTTGTCTTCATAAATTTTACTAAGTACTTTTACATCCAATTTTGAATCTAAATTTCCTTTACTTGGGGATTTTCTTTTAATTTCAGCTATTATTGGATTTGATCCGTCTTGAGATACGTTTTTAAGCCTAGAGAGAAAATTATAGTTATTACTTTGCGTTTTTATCATGTTATCTAATTCATACTTAGTTGAAGATTTAAGAATTTCAACTTCTATAATTTTATTCTTGATAATATTTTCAAGCATCTTCATATGACTGTGTTAATGTAATGAGTTCTTCTAATTTATCTCTGACTAATGATTTATCAAGAGCTTTGCGACATAATTTTATGCCCTCAGAAATGGAGATGTCGTCGTATGCAATTGATAAAAGGAAAGCTGAATTCAGAATACTGATATCTCTAGCTGGTCCGGGCTCATTATTAACAACACCTCGAAACATGTTAACACTCTCGTCGATACTGGATACTCTTATGTCATCAATTTTTGACCTTGAGATATCAAAATGATCTGATGGGTCAAAATCATATGATTCTATCTTATGATTTTTTAGTGAAGTTATTGAAGTTAGATCAAATAAACTTACTTCATCAAGACCGTCATTTGAGTGTACAATTTTAGCTCGCTCTGTGCCTAAGTCAGATAATGTCTCTGCAATGACCTTCATGTACTTTGAGTCATAAACACCTATCAATTGCTTTTTTGCTCCAGCTGGGTTTGTTAGAGGACCTAGGAGATTGAATATAGTTTTCTCAGGTGCTATCTCTTTTCTAGATTCAGCAACATATCTCATTGAAGAATGATGTAGTGGTGCAAACATAAATCCAAAATTTAACTTTTCAATACAATTACTTACAGCTTCCGGCGATAAATTTATTTTTATACCGACGCCAGATAGCAAGTCTGCGCTACCCGAGTTACTAGTGATAGATTTATTGCCATGTTTGGCAACACTAACCTCACAACATGATGCGATTAATGAAGCTGTCGTAGATATATTGAAAGTATGCATAGCATCTCCACCTGTTCCGCAATTATCTACAATATTCTTCTTACATATGACTTTTTTGGATGCTTTTCTCATAGATTCAGCAAAACCTGATAGTTGAANAGCATTAAAGCCAACATTATTGAATAATCTTAGAATTTTTGTGATTACATCTTTGTCTACTCCTCCGCTAAAAACTTTATTTACAAAAAAACTACACTCAGAGCGAGATGGTTGTTGACCGCTCTCTAAAATATCTACTATTTTTTCTATGTTATTCATAAATTGATAAAGTTAGCTAAAATCGTTTTGCCGTCAGTAGTCAGGATTGACTCTGGATGGAATTGTAACCCGAATATTTTTAAATCTTTATGTCTAAGAGCCATAATTTCTCTGATGCCGTCATCATTTGACTCCGCTGTTATTTCCAAACAATCTGGGAAAGACTGTTCTTCTATGACTAATGAATGGTATCTTGTAGCAATAAAATTTTTCTCTACTCCTGCGAATATAGAATCTCCGAAGTGTTTTATTTCAGACGTCTTGCCATGCATAATTTTTTTTGCTTGTACTATTTTACCACCAAACGCCTTACCTATACATTGATGTCCAAGGCATATACCTAAGATTGGTAGCTTTTTTTTGAATTCTCTTATCAAATCGACAGATATGCCTGCTTCATTTGGTGTGCAAGGACCAGGAGAGATAATGATTTTGTCAGGAGACATTTTTTTAATGTCATCCAATGTTATTTCGTCATTCCTTTTAACATTTACAGTTACACCAAGTTCTCCTACATATTGAACTATGTTGTATGTAAATGAATCATAATTATCAATCAGTAAAATCATTTCTGTCTATTTCTAGTATTATTATATGCTTGTATAATAGCTTTGCCCTTGTTAATTGTCTCTTCCCACTCTAATTCTGGGACAGAATCATACACAATTCCAGCGCCACATTGAATATTAAGCTTGTTATCTTTTATCACACAAGTTCTTATAGCGATAGCAGTATCCATATTCCCATTCCAACCTAAATATCCAATAGCCCCGGCGTATATTCCCCTTTTAAGTGGCTCTAACTCGTAGATTATCTCCGTTGCTCTTATTTTAGGGGCTCCAGAGACGGTACCCGCAGGAAAAGATGCCTTGAGCACATCAATGATACCAGCTGTTTTTAAAACTTTACCAGTGACATTAGAGACCATGTGCATTACATGAGAGTACTTCTCAATAATCATTTTATCAGTTAGTCTGACGGAACCAATCTCTGATACTCGTCCTACATCATTTCGGCCAAGATCAATTAACATAAGATGTTCAGCAATTTCTTTAGGATCGTTAAGCAGGTCTTTTTCNAGTTTTGTATCATCAGCTTCGGTCTTACCTCTGGGTCTTGTCCCAGCTATCGGTCTGACTGTTATAGTATCATTTTCTAATCTTACCAATATCTCAGGCGATGAGCCTATAATATGAAAGTCTCCAAAGTTAAGATAATACATATACGGAGACGGATTTAGTTTTCGTAATTCACGATAAAATTCAATTGGGCACTCATTGAAATCTATGGAAATTCTTTGAGATAAAACAACCTGCATTACATCACCATTTGTAATATACTTTTTTGCAACACCAACAGACTCTATAAATTTTTCTCTAGGGAAATGATAAGTTAGTTTATCATCTTTAGACAATTCTCGAGTTCGATGCTCTATTGCGTTCTCCTTAGAAGATAAGGCATGATTCTCAATCGATTTTATAATTTCATCAATTTTTGATAAAGATTTGCCAAAGTCATCTAATGATGGATCAGATATAACAATGATGTGAATTTTATTTTTAAGTTTATCGAATATCAGTAAATCTCTAGATATTATTAATTTAATGTCAGGAGTCTTTAATAGGTCTCTCTGGCTGGAAATCTGTATATTTGGCTCAAATATTTTTACAGTATCAAAACCAAAATAACCTACAAGTCCTCCCTGAAATTCGGGAAGATTGTCAGCACAGTGAACTTTTAAATTTTCATTATATTTTTGTATCCATTCTATAGGGCTGTCTGTGTTAATCTCTGTTGTTTTACCAGATTCATGTAAATATAGTCTTCCNTCTATCAGNTCTATATAATCTTGAGATGGTAAACCAATAATCGTATATCTGCTCCATTTTTTNCCACCCTCTATNGACTCTAAAAGATAGGANTAGCTNTTATCAGAAATTTTTTCGTATATATTNATNGGATCAATATTAAAACTCTCAAGAGTTTTAGATACTGGGATGCGNTGATATCCTTGTGNAACAAAGTTTAAAAATTCTTTTTTATCCATTNTTTATTTTTTTATTTNAGCTANCTGANCTTTCATTGCTTTGATNGTTGCTGCGTAGTCATTAGATTTGAAAATTGAAGANCCAGCAACAAATGTATCTGCTCCTGCGNTAGCAATCTTTGCAATGTTATCGATTGTNATGCCNCCATCAACCTCTAGNCTTATCTCTTTTCCANCTNAGTCTATTAATTTTCTNACTTGCTCAATTTTTTTATAAGTACCCTCTATGAANCTTTGACCAGCAAAACCAGGATTAACTGACATTAGCAGAATCATATCNACATCATCAATACAATTCTCAAGACAGTGTACAGATGTAGCGGGGTTTAANACAATCCCNGGCTTACAACCTGATTGCTTTATAAGATTAATAGTTCGATCAATGTGTTCAGAGGCCTCAGGATGGAAAGTGATGTAATCCGCGCCTGCTTCTGCNAAATCTGGGATAATTCTATCTACAGGCTTGATCATTAAATGAACATCTACGGGCACAGTAATTCCATAAGATTTCAGAGATGAACAAATTATTGGGCCAAATGTTAGATTCGGAACATAGTGGTTATCCATAACATCAAAATGTATTAAATCTGCCCCTGCTCTAATCACGTTGGAAACGTCTTCACCCAATCTTGAAAAATCTGCAGACAGTATCGAAGGTGCAATCTTATAATTATTCATTAATTACCTTTAATTATCTAATGCTTATATGTTATCAGAGATATTAATTATTTTATAATTTTCATGATACTATATATGGACGATTTATGGAGTTACAAACAATTTATGGAGTTACAATATGTTTAGGTTTAAAGTTTTACTAATCAGTTTTATATTAGTTAGTGGTGTCGCAGCTCAAGCTGANGTTCANGAAGTAAAAATGCTCAGTAATCTNAAAGGTCAGTCTATGGTTTTTGAACCACCNGTGATTAAAGTCAAACCGGGGGACTCAGTTAAATGGATTGCNTCAAATCCAGGTCATAATNCTGCCTCAATTGATGANATGTTNCCCGAAGGANCTCAATCATGGAACGGNGGATTAAATGAAGAGTTGGTTGTTAAATTTGATAAAGAGGGAGTATACGGATATAAATGNACNCCTCACTATATATTAGGAATGGTAGGCTTAGTTGTNGTAGGAGATGGTTCNTCAAACTTNGATNNTGTATCNAAAAAAGCATTGGAAATACAAGAAAACTTNGCTGTGAATAAAANTAGATTCTCTGAATACNTNGAAAGAGNNAAATAATGACAACTGGTCAAGAGAACCAGTTAAAAGGATTTGATTTAATACACAAAGGAAAANTCAGAGACATTTATAGATACAAAANCAATGAAATTCTCATAATTACAAGTGATAGAATTTCAGCCTTNGACTTTNNTTTTAATGATGAAATNGATGGGAAAGGAAAAATCCTAACGTCNTTGACGAAATATTGGTTCAGNCAAACAAAAGATATAATAAAAAATCATTTAATTGANGAAATACCAANNTTAGAAAATCAATTATTGGACAGAGCTATGCTNGCGCNTGANGCTANAGTNATACCNTATGAAGCAGTTGTTAGAGGTTATCTTACTGGNTCGGCATGGAATGAATATNAAAGNAATCAAACAATTGGNGGNGTTANTGTANANAGNGGNTATNAAGAATTTGATGCTCTTGTAAACCCAGCTTTTACTCCNACTACAAAAGCAAAGGTCGGNGATAAGGATAAACCAGTTACNTTTAANCANATGGAGAATAATCTGGGNGAGGATNNAGCAANNCAAATTANAGAATATAGTATAAAACTTTTTGAATTTGCANGNAATTNNTATGAAAAGAAAGGAGTAATTCTTGTTGATACGAANTTTGAATTTGGATTNGATGCTGATAACAAATTNATGCTAGTCGATGANATTTTCACTCCAGATTGNTCNCGATTCTGGATGAAGGATGATGTAGANAACAAANTNTACAATCCATANGATAAACAGATTTTTCGAAACTATCTATTAGAGATGAATTGGGATAATNANCAAATAAAGCTATCTNNAGATATCAAGAATAAATTGATTGACAGCTATGAGAAGATATATAACAAAATAGCAAATGCCTAACAAAAAACAAAAAAAAATATTAATGTGCGGCACAAACACTGATGTAGGAAAAACTTATATCACTAATCTGATTATTAAAAAAATTATGTATCAACGTAGAGTCGGCGCTTATAAACCAATAGAATCAGGTTGTAATAAAAAGAGAGGATCTCTTGTTCCTAATGATGCAAAAATCTATTTTGATACACTCAAAGGACAACTACCACTAGATATTATAAATCCATATAGGTTCCAGCCACCTATATCTCCACGAAGAGCAATAAAACTCGCAAGAAAAAAAATCTATAATAAAGATCTGATATCGCATTTAATTAACTTTGCTAATTGCGACTATCTATTCATTGAAGGTGCTGGTGGGATTTGCTCTCCTCTGACACTTGATGGTTTGAACATAGATGTTATGAAAAAAATAGGAGGGGATGCTATTCTAGTTGCAAAAGATGAAATAGGTGTCATCAATAACGTTTTATTGTCAATCAGTAAACTTAGATTATATAAAATCTCGATTCTNGCAATTGTTTTAAATAAAATTCAGCCAGCACAGCCACAAGGAATGAATAACAAGAGAGAACTTGAGGAATTCACTGATATTCCTATAATTCAATTTGTTAATAAAAAGAAAAATAAAACTGCTCTAGACTCCCTGGCTAAATTAATTATTTAACTAGATATCTGTTATAATTCTCCTACCGAAGCTTTTGAACACAGCATTGCTCGCTCAGATAATTTTTTTTGCGCATCCTCNACNTTCGNNTCTTTACCTGACCAAATATTAAGAGCAGATTGNTGAATGGCTCTAGCATAAGAAAATGTTACTCTCCATGGATGATTCGAATTANTTTTNTTCATAATATTTAAATGATTTGTCGNTTCATCATCTGTTTGNCCNCCNGATAANAATGCTACTCCTCCNANATCATNTGGNCATTTATCTTTGAGNCAATTAATAGTCATNTCNGCNACTGTTTCAGGNGCTGCCCTGTTTGTGTTCTTATCNCCNGAAATTACCATGCTTGGTTTTAAAATCGTNCCACTAAGNTNAACNTTGAGTANATTTAGTTGTTCAAATAATATATCGAGTGTNTGTCTCGTGTNNTTATCACATGTTTCAATTGAGTGATCCCCATTAATAAGTATTTCNGGTTCAACAATNGGAACAAGATTATTCTCTTGACANAAAGANGCNTATCTTGCCANTGAATTACAATTAGATATGATACAAGCATCAGATGGTATATTTTTACCTATAGTAATCACAGCTCTCCACTTACAAAACTTCGCGCCCAAATCTGCATANTTTTTNAACCTATCTCTCAGATTATCAAGCCCTTCNGTCACTTTTTCATNTTCGTGATTTGAGAAATCTTTTGCNCCAGTNTCGACCTTTATTCCAGGTAATATGCCAATTGAATTNAGATAATCTCTAAAATANTCACCGCTACTCATTTTTTGGTGGAAAGTCTCNTCNAACAAGATTGCTCCGCTTATGTAATCACTTAGATTAGGGGTAGTAACTATNAGCTCTCTATATCTCCTTCTNTTATTNTCAGAGTCCTCAATACCNACTCCTGCNAACCTTTTCGCACANGTNGGNGAGCTCTCATCCATCGCCAATAAACCTTTTGGCTTNGACATCATTTTTTCTGCATTTTCCTTTAAGATTTTATCGTTCATATGTTCTCCTATCACTAAACTTCAACTAAATTTCCTACCTCTACAATTTTCATGGCATTTGTACCGCCACTTGTGCCCATTAGATCTCCCTTTGTGATTATAACAAAATCACCTTTTTTAACTGCTCCCCATTCAACCATTAAATCTATCACTTGCTTATTAGCTCTAGCGTGATCGTATTCTATTGTGTTCAGCTTAATAGAATATACTCCTTTGTAAAGACAGATTCTTCGACTGGTATAATCATTTTGAGTCATTGCGTATATGGGTATGCTTGATTGAACTCTAGACATCCACATGGGAGTAGATCCGGTTTCTGTTAAGCATGCAATAGCTTTAATTTGACTGCTCGCTGCAGCGTGAACAGCAGACAGTGCTATGATTTGGTCAACTGCATTTATATTCTCTGCTTTACGATCAAGTTTTATGATTTTGGTATTTGTTTTCTCGGCTATGTCGCATATCCTTGTGGCCTCATGAACAACGTCGCTTGGATATTTACCAATGGCAGTTTCAGCNGATAACATTATAGCATCNGCNCCAGATGTGACTGCATTAGCAACATCGAATACCTCTGCTCTAGTAGGGACCCTATTNTTTATCATNGATTCCATCATTTGGGTTGCAACAATTACAACCTTNTCTAGNGAAATACTTTTTCTGATGATTTCGTCTTGAACAGCTGGTAATTGCTCAATACCAATCTCTACNCCTAAATCACCTCTGGCAANTAANATTCCATCACTCGCTTTGGCAATTTGATCAATTTTTTTAAGAGCCTCTGCTCTTTCNATTTTAGCAATTATTCCTATATTCTTCTTCTTTAATATCTTNCTAACTTTCATAATNTCTTTTTCATCTTTTACAAATGAAACAGCAATATAGTCAATATCCAAAGATAGTGCNTGNTTAAGNTTAGATANGTCTTTATCGGTCAAACCTCTTAATGNCANTCCTCCGCCTTTTTTGTTTACACCNTGATTTGGTTTTAATACTCCGCCTCTTANNACATTAGTTAAAATTTTGTTACCNNNTATTTTAACTATTNCGAGTTTGATTAATGCATCACTCAACAGTAGCTCATCGCCGACTTTTACATGTTTTGCTAGTGATTTATAGGAAATACCAACCTCTTTAGATGTTCCTTTATCCAAAGGCAACGAGCCNTTTAACGTAAATTTTGTAGATGACTTAAGATGGATGTTTTTTTTGTTAGCAAAGGAACCGATTCTAATTTTTTGACCTTGTAAATCCAACAATGATGCCACTGGTCTTTTAGCTTTTATTGATTCATTTTTGAGTATATTCAGAATTTTTTTTGCATCATCTATTGTTGCATGAGATAAATTTATTCTAAATACATCTGTACCTCCAACAATCATTTTATTGATCATNGAAGAAGAGCAAGATGCTGGTCCAATAGTTGCAATTATTTTTGTTCTTTTTTTCATTTATTATCTAAACCAAGCTTTGAGAGTATTGGCATATTACTACCTTCGAAAAACTTCATTAAAGCACCTCCGCCCGTTGATAAAAAAGAAAACTGATCATTTAATCCTAATTTCTCTATCACTGGTACTGTATCCCCACCACCGATTGCAGAAAAACAATCNGCATTGGCTATTATTTTAGCAATTTCTGATGTTCCCTTGTCGTATGGAGCTTTTTCAACATAACCAAGCGGTCCATTCCAAAAGATAGTCTGACAAACTCTCAGTATTTTTGTGTATTTCGATATTGAATCAACACCTACGTCTAGTATTTTATCGTTTGATTTTACCATAGAAATATCTTTAGTTTGAGGGTTTTCTAATACACCATCTACTGCACAAACTACATCATCTGGAAAAACAATTTTTTTACGATTTTCGGAGTTTAAAATTTTTTTTGATTCATCCAAGAAAGATGGTTCNCAAAGAGATGTGCCTATATTGTATCCTTGAGCNTCTAGAAAAGTATTTAAAATACCGCCNCCAAGTATAACGTGATCAGATTTTTCAAGAAAAGTATTTAACAAGGTTAATTTTGTAGAAATTTTAGCACCAGATACTATTGTACAGAGCGGCTTGCTAAAATTCTTAAGCAATTTCTGAGCATTTTTAATTTCTGATATNAAAAGAGGTCCGGCAGAATAATCGATATAGTTTGATACCCCATAAGTACTTGCCTCTTTTCTATGAGCTACACCGAAAGCATCAAAGACGAAAATATCTCCCAATTCTGATATTTTCNTAGACAAGCCTTCGTCATTAGATTTTTCACCACTAAGGAATCGTGTATTTTCACAAAGTGTTATTGTTGGTATAGTATCACGTAAATTAGCTAGCCACTCTCTCTCAAATTTAATGTCCTCATCAAGATTCTTAGCAAGATAGGCATAAATTGGCTCTAAACTCAAAGATTCATCAATTGTACCCTCTTCTGGTCTACCTAAGTGTGATAAAATTATTAATTTATTACCGACTGATCTGAGAGCCCTAATTGTTTCTAAAGATTTTCTTAATCGAAAATCATTTATTATTTTTCCGTTTTCTATTGGGACATTTAGATCTAGTCTTAATATAACTGTCTTATTTTTTATAGATTCAAAATCTACTAGATTAGGCATTTTGCTTTAAAATTCGTGACACATCTAACATTCTATTAGAAAATCCCCATTCGTTATCATACCAAGCACATATCTTGATAAAATCACCATCCATTTCACGCGTAAGGCTCTCGTCATAAACTGATGAATAAGAGGTATGATTAAAGTCAGTAGAGACTAATGGTTCTGATGTATAACCTAAAATCCCTTTCAAATTAGTTTGCGAAGCTTCTAATAATGAACTATTGATTTTATCTACTGATGTTTTTTCTAATGTATTAAAACATAAATCTACTATAGAAACATTTATGGTAGGCACTCGAATTGCAAAGCCGTCAAGTTTTCCCTCTAAGTCTGGCAAAACTAAACCAACAGCAGATGCAGCGCCGGTTTTTGTTGGTATCATTGATTGTGTAGCTGATCTTGCTCTTCTTAAATCTGAGTGATAGACATCTGTTAAGACTTGATCATTTGTAAATGCATGTATTGTTGTCATTAATCCCGATTTAATAGTAAATTCTTTATGAATATTATTAATCAGAGTAGCAAGACAATTTGTTGTACAAGAAGCGTTAGAGATGACGGTGTGAGATCCGTTTAATATGTCATGATTCACTCCATATACTATAGTAGCATCTACCTCTTTTGCTGGAGCGGATATTATGACTTTTTTAGCACCGGCTGAAATATGTGCTGATGATAGTGACTTTGATGCAAAAAAACCAGTACATTCAAGCACTATATCCACAGATAATTTTTTCCATGGCAAATTAGATGGATCTCTCTCACTATACACAGAAATTTCATCTGAATTGTCTACTATAATTTTATTTTTTTCAGATTTAACATCAAGTTTAAATTTTCCATGAGCTGTATCGTACTGTAACAAGTGTGCGTTAGTCTCACTATTTCCCAAATCATTTATAGCTACAATTTTTATATCGGAGTATTCCTCATTTTCATATTTTGCACGAAGAATATTTCTACCTATTCTTCCAAACCCATTTATAGCCACATTTATAGTCATTACTTTTTCCTATTTTTGTTAATTAGTTTTTTCATTCTTGAGATTATATTTTTTGAGCTAAATCCAAAATAACTCATTACATCATCACCAGGTGCTGATAGACCAAAGGTAGTCATAACTACTTTATCACCGTCTTTACCTATAAACTTGTCCCAACAATCACCTACACCTGCCTCCACTGCAAGTATATTTTTAGTATCAGTCAATACTTTGTTGCGGTAAGATTTAGACTGAGTTAGAAAAGTCTCAATACATGGCATTGATACTACTCTGACGAATATTTTATCTTTTTCCAATTCCTTAGCAGCATTTATACTGATGTATAGTTCTGATCCTGTAGATATAATTATGCCGTTTAATTTATTTTTAGGTTCAAAAATAATATAACCTCCTCTAGTTATATTTTTTTTCTGCTGCTCGGTTCTATGAATCTGAGGAAGTGATTGTCGTGATAAGACGATTGATGACGGACCATCCTGTTTATGTAACATCATGTTCCATGATACCGCCGTCTCTGTGAGATCTGCTGGTCTCCACAGTGACATTTTAGGAATTAACCGCAGAGAATTCATCTGCTCAACTGCTTGATGAGTTGGGCCATCTTCGCCTAAACCAATAGAATCATGAGTGAAAATATAAATTACTGGTTGATGCATTATAGATGACATTCTGATCCCATTTTTAGCGTACTCCGAGAAAATTAAAAATGTACTTGCATAAGGTCTGAAACCTCCATACAGAGATATTCCATTACTAATAGCCGACATAGCAAATTCTCTAACACCATAATGCAAATATTTTCCACTATATGATTTAGCCATAAATGGTAGAGATTTAGACCAATATGCAAGATTTGAATCTTTCAAATCTGCCGAGCCTCCAATAAGTTCAGGTACATGTTCTCCTATACGTTCTAACACCATCTGAGAACATTTTCTTGTCGCTATCGACTTATCCTTGTCTACCTTAAAATTCATTAGTATCTTAGGAATGGAGCTCTTTATACGTGATTTTTTTCTCCTTTGTAGTTCGCTAAATTGTTTTGGATATTTTTTCTTATAAGAGTTGAACATTTGGTTCCAACTCTTTTCAAGTCTAGAGCCTTTAGTTTTACAATCCCATTTGTCATAAATTTCTTTTGGTATCACAAAAGGTTTAAAATTCCATTTTAAATTTTGTCTTGCCAAAGACAATTCCTCATCGCCAAGCGGAGCACCATGAACTGATGCTGTTCCTTGTTTGTTCGGTGACCCAAAACCAATTTTTGTTTTCATACAAAGAAGCGTAGGTTTATTTTTCTCTCTAATTGCTGCCTTAATTGACTTATCAATTTGCTGTATGTTATGTCCATCAATATTATTAATTACATTCCAGCCATAAGATTTAAATCTCGTATAAACATTTTCTGTAAAAGC
>PBXG01000012.1 GCA_002728355.1 Gammaproteobacteria bacterium
TGAGAATAGTTGGGAAATATTAGCTGAACCAATTCAAATGATTGCAAGAAAATATAATATTCCAAATTCGTATGAGCTACTTAAGGATGCATCAAGAGGTAAAAAAATTTCGAAAACTGAATTACACAACATAATAAGTAAGTTAAATATACCTAAGCATGAAAAAGATAAATTATTTGGCTTGACGCCTACAAAGTATATCGGTCTTTCCTCTAAACTATGCAATGGGTAATAGAGAATATTTTTTATTATGTAAAGTTGAAGACATATTAATTGCTAAAAATTATGAATTTCAAATACTGAATAATATAATTAAAGTTTATTTTGATAATGGAGATGAAATAGAAATAGTATTAAGTAATATAATTACTATGAATAAATATACTAATGGTGTAACGAGGAAGTTTGTTTACGAGTCCGAGGATGATTTTCTAAAAAATATTGAAGGGTTATGATTTAGGTTTCGTGTGTGGGAATAATAGCACATCTCTAATAGATGACTTGTCTGTCAATAGCATGATTAATCTATCAATGCCAATGCCAGCTCCGGCCGTAGGCGGCATGCCATACTCCATTGCTTTTATAAAATCTTCATCGTATTTCATTTTCTCATCGTCTGATACTGATAGTTGATTTGAAAACCTTTTTGACTGTTCTATTGGGTCATTTAGTTCTGAAAAACCGTTTGCTATCTCTCTTCCTGCTACAAAAAGCTCAAATCTCTCAGTTAAATCAGGATTGTCATCCATAGCCCTAGCTAGGGGACTTACTTTGGTAGGATAATGTGTAACAAATGTTGGGGAAATTAACTTTTTCTCTATCATTTTTTCAAATATTTCAAGCTGTAAAATTTCTATGGAGGTTCCATTTAGAGTTTTCAAATTATTCTCAAGACAATATTTCTTTAAATAACTTAGATCATTAATCTGGGTATTATCAAAATTATCAGCATTTTCTGCTATGCACTCATGAAAAGTAATTCTTTTGAAAGGTGTTGAATAATCTATTTCAAAGTCTTGATAGTTAGATTTTTTGTTGATGTCAAGATTCAGTATCAGTAATTTAAATAGGTCTTCAATAGTTTGCATCAAATATTCATAGTTTTCATATGCACTATAGAATTCAATCATTGTGAATTCAGGATTATGTTTTATCGATAGCCCTTCATTTCTAAAACTTCTATTTATTTCAAAAACTTTTTCATAGCCACCAATAATACATCTTTTTAAAAAAAGTTCAGGTGCTATTCTTAGAAAGAGATCCATATCTAATGAATTGTGATGAGTAATAAATGGTTTAGCATTCGCTCCTCCTGGTATAATATGCATCATCGGTGTTTCAACCTCAATATAATCTCTCTCATCGAAGTAATTTCTGATTATTTTTATAATTTTAGAGCGTTTTTTAAAATGAATGCGTGTTTCAAGATTTGTCATTAAATCTAAATATCTTTGTCTGTATTTTATTTCAATGTCAGCAATACCATGAAACTTTTCTGGGAGCGGTCTAAGGCATTTTGATAGAATCAAAAAAGAGTCAACGTTTATTGTAAGCTCTTGAGTTTTTGTTTTAAATATTACACCTGATATTCCAACTATATCTCCNAGATCTAAGTTTTTAAACATATTCTGTGATATTTCATCTAAATTTTTCTTGTTAAGNTATATTTGAATCTTTCCGTATTCATCATGTAAATCTGCAAAAACCGAGTTACCCATTTCTCTTATGGTCATGACTCTACCGCATATATTCGTTAAAATATTTTTTTCTTCTAGACTCTTTTTATCTTCGTTAGAGCAAGTATTTATTAAAGACCTGGTTGTGTCAGATTTAATTACTTTATTCGGATATGTTAACGAGAATTCTGAAATATTTTCTAATTTCTTTTTTCTCTCTCTAATAAGATCTTTTTCGTCTGTCATCTCTAAAACCCTTTTTTAATACTCTCTTCTATGAATTGATCAATGTCTCCATTAAGCACTGCCTGTGTATTTCCTGTCTCATATTGCGTTCTCAAGTCTTTAATTCTCGAATCATCTAAAATATATGATCTTATCTGGTTTCCCCATGAAATATCTGATTTTTCAGATTCNTCTTTTTCTTTGATTTGATTTCTTTTCTCTAATTCATATAAGTATAGTTTAGCACGTAGCTGTTTCATCGCACTCTCTTTGTTTTTATGTTGTGATCTATCATTCTGGCACTGCGTTACAAGATTAGTTGGTAAATGTGTGATCCTAACAGCGGACTCTGTAGTATTCACATGTTGTCCACCAGCTCCACTTGCTCTATAGACATCAATTCTGAGATCACTCGGATTGATATTTATTTCTATATTTTCATTAATCTGTGGGTATACAAATACAGATGCAAACGAAGTATGGCGTCTATTTCCAGAATCAAATGGTGATTTTCTTACTAATCTATGAACTCCAGTTTCAGTTCTGAGCCATCCATATGCAAAATCTCCATCAATCTTTAATGTTATGCTTTTATATCCAGCAATTTCTCCCTCAGACATCTCTATTATCTCTGATGAAAAATCATGTGATTCTATCCACTTTAAATACATTCTCATTANCATNGCAACCCAGTCTTGNGCTTCTGTNCCTCCAGATCCNGATTGAATATCCATATAAGCATAATATGAATCCTCCTTTTTTTTGAACATGGCAGCTGCTTCNAGCTTATTAATGAGTTTTTCACAATCAGAAGATAAANTCTCCATTTCCTCTATTATCTCATGATTCTCTCCAGAAGAATCTTCTTCTATAAGTGACGATAGCGTATATTCTACTAATTTAAGATTAGAATCAATCTCATCAATCTGTGAACATTTTGTGTTTTTAACTTTTTGCTCTCTTTGTAANTCAAATAANCGANNCTTNTCTGACCAGACNTCCTCGGTAGNAAGTAACTCATCTAAATCTTTTAAATCTTTCTTAAGCTTATCATAGTCAAACCAACCCCCTTATAACTTCTAGTGACTTTAGGAGATTTTTATGGTTTTCTAAGATTGTATAAATATCAGCCATTTTTTATTATACCCTGTTATTAAATTGTTTTAATCTGTCAAACCATTTTAATTTATAATTAGANAAATCTTCTCCACGTGCGACATTTATACAAAATTCTCCAGATCTTGTTATCTGAAAAATTTTTATAGACTCAATATTGGTTTTAAATAACCAATCATGTGCAATGGCATATGCTGCGCATTGAAGATAGTAATCATATAAACCTTTTTCATCTTTATGTTTGTAAGATGATTTATAATCTACTATCGTAACTTCATTTTCATGTATACCTATTAAATCAATTGTTCCAGCGTATTCATCTTTAAAATAAACGCTAACTTCAGAACCCCATATTTCAGTAAACTCATTTATAAGTTCTAGTATTACAATTTTAGCTAAAGACTCAGCGAGTAAATAATTATTACTTTTTACAAATTGATCATTTTTATTAGAGTCCATAATATGATTTTGTAGGTATTGGTGCATGTAGTCCCCGACTTCCATAGCTGATGTTAATTTATGATTGTTAGTATAATTTTTAGTACTCCTAAGAATTGTTGTAACGCTTGGAAGATTTAAGTTCTCATCAATACAATAATATCTCAAATTATCAACAGTATTCGTGTAGTATGTTTGATAGTCAAACATGTTTTTATACGTAGTAATCATTTATTTTTTTAAATTATCTAGAAGATGTTCTAAATCTTTCTTAATTTGTAGTATGAGTTTGTTATCTTGCCGGATTTCATCAATNTTCTTAGAAGAAATCTTGNTTTTCGCNCCATCNATAGTAAATCCCTGATTTTGTAGTANATCTTTTATCTGTAAAACNAAAATCAGATCTTTTTGTTGATAATATCGTCTATTACCTTTTCTTTTGATAGGCTCAAGTTCAGAAAATTCTTGTTCCCAATACCTTAGAACGTGAGTTTTAAGACCACAAATAGCAGAAACCTCGCCAATGGTAAAGTAACGTTTGTTAGGGATATGAACTTCTGGTTTACTCGGCTCCATCATATGCTTCCAATTTACTCCTTAGTTTAAGACCAGATTTAAATGTCACTACTCGCCTTTCTGATATTGTAACATCTTCTCCTGTCTTTGGATTTCTTCCAGGCCTTGCAGCCTTATCTCTGAGATTAAAATTCCCGAATCCAGATATTTTTACATCATTACCGTTTTCGAGTTCTAACTTTATAACCTCAAAAAATGTCTCAATAAACTCCTTTGCCTCCCTTTTATTAAGACCGACCTCGTCATGAAGAAGATTTACAAGTGAATTTTTTGTGATAGTCATTTTTATTTAATATCGATGTTTAATTTATCTTTTAATCTCTTGATTAGGATTGTCATCTGTTCATTAACTTCCTGGTCTGAGAGCGTAGACACATTTCCTTGAAAAATCAGTTCTATAGTTAAGNTTTTATGAGAATTCTCATGATTCATACTATAAAATATATCACTTATTCTGCTATTTATCATATATTTAAGTGAACTTTTACTAATACATTTTATTACTTCTTCTATAGATATTTTATTGTTTATNTTTANAGTGATGTCTCTTTTAATTTTGGGGAATCTAGAAAAGTCCACATATTTTACAACATTTCTAACTTTTATGGAGTCTATCATTAATTCAAAGTAAAAAACTTCATCTGATATACCATAATGATCACGTAAAGAAGGTATAAGTGCACCAAATGTACCTATGAATGTATTATCCTGAAACAAAGACATTTGAGCATTAGAAACGAGATAATTTAATTTATTCGTTTTTTTAAAACTAAGATTGCTTATTATGCTGATAAGGTCACCTTTTAAATCAAAAAAATTTAATTTTTTACGCGAATTTTTTAAGTTGTTATTAAAGTTAATCCCTCCAATTATTCCAGCAAGTACATTGGTCTCAATAATTTTTTTACCTCGATTATAAGAATATATTTTACCTGACTCATAAAATCGTAAACTAGTTGCTTGTCGGCTTTTATTNTATTTATAAATTTGCAGCATATTGAGTACCATCGAAGCACGTAAATCTGATTTATCTTCTGAAATTGGATTTAATATTCTAATTATTTCTGAGTTATTATGTATTTGATTTTGAGAATTTTTCGGTAGCATAGTATAAGAAATAATTTCATTGTATCCTCTTGATGATAGAGATTCGGATAATATATCTGATGTATTAAGATTGCTATTAAGTGTTTTGATGTAATTAGTTGGAATGTTTGATTTAAAATTATTATAACCATACACTCTGGCAATCTCTTCAATTATATCTTGTTGATTTTGAATATCGAATCTGTGTGATGGTGATATTAGGGTATATGTNGTATTTTTAACTTTTATTTCAAAACCTAGCGATTTAAATATTTTTAATATNAAAACCTTCTCGATATCTTGACCTAGAGACTTTGTAATTAGATCATGCTCGATAATAATTTTTTTATCATTTCTCTTTTCTGATTTCTTTGATATTTTTGAATCAATAAATACAGAATCATAAGTAGTATANTTGCTTAAAAGTTCGAGTACTCTTGAAAGAGCTACCATTGGAAGTTTTGGGTCAACGCCTCTCTCATATCGATAAGATGAATCGGTTTGAAGTCTAAATGATTTCGACGACTGTCTAATCTGATTTGGCTCGAAAAAAGCTGATTCAATTAATACGTTTTGTGTTTTTTGTGTAGTAGANGTTTTTTTNCCNCCTAAAACACCNGCTAGAGCGATTGGNCCTGACTGGTCACTTATAACAGGTATTTTTTTANTCAGTTTATATTCACTATCATCTAGTCCTTCAAATAATTCAGTCTTATTTGCAAATTCAACGGAAAGCGGGAGTTTAAGTTTATTTAGGTCAAAAACATGCATTGGTTGACCTATCTCTAACATCACATAATTAATAATATCTACTAAAAAATTAATATGCTTAATACCACTGTTCTTGAGTCTTGATTTTATCAAATCTGGTGTCTTAATGCTGTTGTTCAAGCCTGTAATACTTAAGCATGAGTAAGAAGGGCAAATTTTTGAATCTAATGATTTAATATATTTTTTCTTATTAATTTTTGATAATTTTTTGATTCTAGGATATTTAATTTTCTTATTGAATAATGAATTTAAGTCTCTTGCAATTCCATGCACAGATAGACAGTCTCCTCGATTAGGTGTTAAGTCAATATCAATGATTAAGTCTCTCTGTTTTTTTGTTATTGATGAAACTTCTAATCCAAGCGAAGTTAAGGAGTCAGCAACCTTATCATTAATTTTAAGATTAGGTATAAATTCTTTTAACCATTGCAAACTTAAGAGCATTCTATTTAATCCCAGAAAATTGTTTAAGAAACATCAAATCATTTTCATAAAATAAACGCAGATCTCTGATACCGTATTTAAGCATTGCAAAACGCTCAATTCCTAATCCAAAGGCAAATCCTGAATATTTTTTAGTATCAATATTAACATTCATCAAAACATTATTATGAACCATTCCGCAGCCTAGCACCTCTAACCACTTATTATTAAATTTAATATCAATCTCTGCTGATGGTTCTGTAAAAGGGAAATAAGAAGGTCTGAACCTGATTTCCATTTTTTTACCAAAATATAAATTTATAAATTCTTCTAGTATACCTTTAAGATGTGTAAAACTTACTCCTTCATCTACATATAATCCTTCAATTTGATGGAACATAGGTGAATGCGTGGGATCTGAGTCACATCTATAGACTCTACCTGGGGTCATGATTTTAATAGGAGCATTATATTTCTCCATAGAATGAATCTGTACAGAGGACGTATGTGTCCGCAAGAGGTTTTTAACATTAATATAAAAAGTATCATGCATATCTCTAGCAGGATGTGTTTCGGGAATATTTAATGCTTCAAAATTATAAAATTCAGTTTCAATCTCGTCTCCAATCACTTTTGAAAAACCGAACTGAGATAATATTTTAGTTATTTCATTTATGGTTATGGAGATTGGATGTCTTGTTCCTACGAGAGCATTCATACCAGGAAGTTCAACGTCAATTTCTTTTGATTCTAACTTTTGCGCATTGAGCAATTTTTCTTTTTCACGAATTGCCAACTCTATTTGTGTTTTAATTTTATTTAATTCTTGCCCAAGTTTCTTCTTTTCTTCATGAGAAATATTTCTCATTTCATTAAATTGACTTGCCAGTATTCCTTTTTTTCCTAAAAATGTAGATTTTATTTTATAAAGTTCATTTGATGATGTACAGTTATCCAAACTTTTTTGTAAATCATTTAGTAGTGATGAATAAGATGTATTCACTTTACAATGTTATTTTTGCGGCGATATAGAATTTACCAATGATGAAAAGCCCTGTGGATTATCGACTGCTAACTCTGCTAAGACTTTTCTATTGATTGAACTATCTTTTTGCTTTAACAAATGAACAAATTGGCTATATGATAAATTATTTAATCGGGCAGCAGCATTTATTTTACTGATCCATAATGCCCTAAATTGTCTTTTTTTCTGCCTTCTGTCTCTATAGGCGTATTGACCTGCCTTTATTACAGCCTGTTTGGCTACTCTATAGACTCTACTTCTAGCCCCTTTATATCCTCTAGCTAATTTTAAAACTTTCTTATGTTTAGAATGTGCAACAACACCGCGTTTTACTCTCGCCATAATATCTCCTAGTAGGGAAGCATTCTCTTAACAAGTGGCTTATCGGCCTTGCTTACTAAAATATCATCTCTTAGATGTCTTTTACGTTTTGTACTTTTTTTAGTCAAAATATGCCTTCTATGAGATTGGGCACGCTTCATCTCTCCAGATGGAGTTTTCTTAAATCTTTTGGCAGCACCACTATTTGATTTCATTTTAGGCATAATTAGTATATTAACTCATGTAAAATTTTTAACAAGTATACAGTAAAATATAACAATATAAAGTATAAAGTCTTTATTTTTTTGGCGCCATTACCATTATCATTTGTCTACCTTCAAATGATGGCATCTGCTCTACTATTCCATGTTCTTCAAGATCTTTTTGTATTCTTTCTAAAAAATCCCGTCCAATCACCTGGTGGGCTATTTCTCTACCTCTAAATCTCATCGTAATTTTTGCTTTATCACCTGCTGTTAGAAATTTAATAAGATTTTTTAGTTTCACCTGGTAGTCAGCTTCTTCAGTATTAGGCCTAAATTTAATTTCTTTTACTTGTGTTTGCTTTTGCTTTTTTTTAGCCGAATGAGCTTTTTTAGATTGTTCAAACTTATATTTACCATAGTCCATTATTCTGCAAACCGGAGGTGATTGATTAGGTACAATTTCTACAAGATCTAAATTTTCATCAGTCGCTAACTGCAAGGCTTTTGAGGTCTCAACTACTCCAACCTGATCTCCATTTGAAGCAATGAGTCTTACCTCTTTTGCGTTTATACGCGCATTCATTCGTAATTTTCTATTATTTGCTATTATATTCTCCTACGTAGTTAATTTTCTACTCTTCGTATCTACAAGAGTTTCCAACATTTTGATGAATTTTTCAACTCCCATTTCTCCGAGGTTGTCACCATCACGAGTACGAATGGAGACAGTATTGTTTTTTAGTTCATTATCACCAACTACTAACAAATATGGGATTCTAAGTATTGCATTTTCTCGTATCTTTAAATTAATTTTTTCATTTCTTAAATCAGTATCAACTCTAAAATTTAAACTACGTAATTTATCTCTTAACTCTATACAATAATCATCTTGAGCAGAGGTAATATTTATTATTTGAATTTGTTGAGGAGAGAGCCACAAGGGGAAGTTTCCTGAATATTCCTCAATTAAAATTCCGACAAATCTCTCTAGCGATCCTAGGATAGCTCTATGAATCATTACTGGTGCGACTTTATTACCTTCTTCATTGACATAAGTGGCACTCAATCTCTCGGGCATTGAAAAATCAAGCTGTATAGTTCCAAGTTGCCAAACTCTTCCAATAGAGTCTTTTAAAGAAAAATCTATTTTAGGTCCATAAAAGGCGCCGTCTCCTTCATTAATCTTCCATTTGACATTCTTTGAGTCTAAAGTTTTTTTCAATGCACTCTCAGATATATCCCAGATACGATCATCACCCACTCTTTTTTCAGGTCTAGTTGATAATTCTACAAAGATATCTCTAAAACCAAATATGTTATAAATATCATATATGTTATCTATCAATTTTCCAATCTCATCCTCTACTTGATGAATAGTGCAAAAGATATGAGCATCGTCTTGAGTGAATGCTCTCAATCTTAAAAGACCATGTAACGTTCCTGATGGTTCATTACGATGAACTTTACCAAACTCTGCATATTTTAACGGCAAATCTCTATAGCTTTTTAATCCATGATTGTATACTTGTATATGTCCAGGACAGCTCATTGGCTTAATTGCAAACTCTTTATTTTCTGATCCTGCATCAAATATCAAATCAGAAAATTTATCAAGATGACCAGACTTTTTCCACAGAGACTTATCAAGAATTTGTGGCGTATCTATTATTTTGTAATCATTATCTATCAAATATGCAGTAATGTAGTTTTTTACCTGATTAAAAATATGAAAACCATTTGCATGCCAAAATACCATACCAGGTGCCTCTTCTTGAAAATGGAAAAAGTCTAATTTTTGCCCTAATTTTCTATGATCTCGCTTTTCTGCTTCCTCTAACTTTAAAAGATAGTTGTCTAACGAGGACTTTTTTTCCCATGCAGTCCCNTATATTCTCTGAAGTGTCTGATTATTAGANTTACCTCTCCAGTAGGATCCAGAAATCTTCATCAGCTTAAAATATTTAAGAAACTTAGTGTTTATTAGATGAGGCCCTCTGCACATATCTATGTATTCATTATGATGATATAAAGCAATAACTTCATCCTCCGGTATATCATCAATTAATTTTAATTTATAATTTTCATCTCTATCTTTGAATACAGTTTTTGCTTTGTCCCTTGATACAATCTCTTTAATAATCTTATAATCAGTTTTAGCAAGTTCTCTCATTTTATCTTCAATGGTAACAAGATCCTTATCTGATAGAGATTCATCAAGCAATATATCATAATAAAAACCATCATCGATAACTGGACCAATTACCATTTGTGCATCGGGATATAATTGTTTTAGAGCATGTCCAAATAAATGGGCGCATGAATGACGAATTATATTCAAGCCATCATGATCATATTTCTTAATAAATTCAACTGAGCAAGACTGCTCTACTGAATCACTCAGATCAAAAAGTCTTCCGTCAATCGAAGCAGAGACTACATCCTTGTACTTAAAGTGGTTAAATGCCAAATCCTCTAGAGTAATTGGTTTATCAAATTCAAGTGTTTTGTTATTAGATGTAACCTTATACATTATTTTCTCCTCATAGGCACGATTGGACTCGAACCAACGACCTCTACCATGTCAAGGTAGCGCTCTAACCAGCTGAGCTACGCGCCTAAGTTGTTAAAAATTAACATGGTAACAAAGTATTCACAAGTCTAAATATATCACATAAATCTTATTAACTTTTCTGCCTATTCGGCATACTTAGAAAATTTCTCTGCAATTCAGATATTTGATCTCTTATTTTTGCAGCCTTTTCAAACTCTAAATCCTTAGCAAGATTATACATTTGTTTTTCTAGCTCATTGATAACAGAAATCACATTATCACTATCAATCTTATTAAATTTCTTTTTGAGATTAGATAATTTAGATAATTTTTCAATTTTATTGCTTGATATATAATCATCATCATCCAGAGTCTGTCTGATAGCCTTTTTAATTGATGTAGGTGTAATATTGTTTTCTATATTATGTCTTAGCTGTATTTCACGTCTCCGCTCTGTCTCATCAATAGCTCTGCTCATAGAGGGAGTAATTTCATCTCCATACAAAATTACTCTACCGCTAATATTTCTTGCTGCTCTACCTATCGTCTGTATTAGAGATCTATCTGATCTCAAGAAACCTTCCATATCTGCATCAAGAATCGCTACAAGCTCTACCTCAGGTATATCTAAACCCTCTCTAAGGAGATTAATTCCAACCAGCACATCAAACTCACCCTTTCTCAAATCAGTAATTATTTCTACTCTCTCTACTGTATTTATATCAGAGTGAAGGTATCTTACTTTAATTTGAAAATTTTCTAAGTGCTCTGTCAAATCCTCGGCAGATTTTTTTGTAAGCGTTGTTATTAACACTCTATTTTGATTTGCAACTACTTTTTTTATTTCAGATAGTACGTCCTCAACTTGATTTTTAGACGGTTTNACAGTGACAATCGGATCTACTAATCCAGTAGGTCTTATAACTTGCTCAATAATATTATTTGATTTCTCGATTTCATATGGCCCAGGTGTTGCAGACACATATACTGTCTGAAAATCATAACTCTCAAATTCTTCAAATTTGAGTGGTCTGTTATCTAGAGCAGAAGGCAATCTAAAACCATAATTTACTAAAGTTTCTTTTCTCGACCTGTCACCTCTATACATGCCTCCAATTTGCGGGACACCAACATGACTCTCATCAATTATAATTAGTCCATCATTCGGCATATAATCCAGTAAGCAAGGTGGAGGTTCGCCCGGTTTTGTTCCAGCAATATATCTTGAATAATTCTCGATGCCTGAACAATATCCCATTTCTTCCATCATTGCCAAATCATAGTTTGTTCTCTCTTTTAATCGTTGAGCCTCCAGTAATTTATTCTCTTTTTGAAAAAAAATTAATTGAGCCTTTAATTCTTTCTTTATTTCTATAATTGCATTATCAATAACTGATTGCGGAGTTACGTAATGAGTCTTAGGGTATATCGTAAATCTCTTAACTTTCTTTATGATCGATCCTGTTAGAGGATCAAAAACATATAAGTTTTCAATTTCATTATCAAATAGTTCAACTCTTAGAGCATCTTTTTCAGAATCTGCTGGAAAAATATCAATGATTTCTCCCTTGACTGAAAATGTCCCTCTCCTGAGTTCGGTATCATTTCTCTCGTATTGAAGTTCTGTAAGTCTGCTCTTAATTTTATTTCTATCAAGAATATCGCCTGCTACCAAATGAAGAATCATCTTGAAATAGGTTTTTGGATCACCTAAGCCATAGATTGCAGATACACTGGCCACAACAACAGCATCTTTTCTCTCGGTTAAAGACTTAGTAGCAGATAGTCTCATTTGTTCAATATGTTCGTTAAGAGAGGCATCTTTTGCAATATAAGTATCTGATACTGGCACATATGCCTCAGGTTGATAATAGTCATAGTATGAAACGAAATACTCAACTGAGTTTGAAGGAAAGAATTCTTTCATCTCGGTGTATAACTGTGCTGCAAGTGTTTTATTAGGAGCCATGATTAAAGTTGTTTTATTAGTCTTTTCTATTATTTTTGCCATAGTATAGGTTTTACCTGATCCAGTAACACCCAGCAATGTTTGATGTTTTTGATTAGACTCAACTCCCTTAACAAGAGATTTAATTGCGCTCGGCTGATCGCCTGAAGGTTTAAAATTTGAAAAAATTCTAAATGGTTTCATATGTATATTCTAACATGAGTTTACTTGAGATTACCAAATGTGCTAAAATTACATATCAAGGATTCTAAAATTGACATTTTCTAAAAGAATAAATTTAATTAAACCATCATCTACAATGTCACTCACATCAAAAGCAAATGAGATGAGGGCACTGGGTGAGGATATTATTGTCCTAACTGTTGGTGAACCTGATTTTGATACTCCACAATATATAAAAGACGCAGGTCAAGAAGCTATTGAGTCCGGTAAAACAAAATATACTTCTGTTGATGGTGTCGCTGAGCTTAAAGATGCTATTGTAAACAAATTTAAAAAAGAGAATAACTTGATATTCAATTCCGATGAAGTTATTGTTTCTGCCGGTTGTAAACAGTCAATATTTAATCTTTTGCAAGTTATTATCGATAATGATGATGAGGTTTTAATACCTGAGCCCTACTGGGTTTCCTATGCAGATATGGTGGTGTACGCAGGTGGTAAACCAATTCTTATTGAATCTTCATATGAGAATAATTTTGATTTAAATTTTGACCTTATTGAAAAAAATATTAATGACAAAACTAAGTTATTTATGCTAAACAGCCCTAATAATCCTAGTGGCAAATATTTTAATAGCACAACACTTAAAAAACTAGCTGAGTTACTTAGAAAATATGACAAAATTTANATTTCATCTGATGATATTTATGAACATATATTTTGGCATCAAGAAAAGTTTCAAAATATATTAAATGTAGCACCTGATTTAAAAGATAGGACTATTATATTCAATGGTGTATCTAAAGCCTATTCGATGACAGGATGGAGAATTGGATATGCCGCAGGGAATAAAGAAATTATCAAAAAGATGAAAACACTTCANTCACAGAGCACCTCATGCGCAAGCTCAGTATCACAATATGCAGCGATATCAGCATTGACGCAAAANTGTGAGGAACTCCCTAAAATGAATGCTGAGTACAAAGAAAGGCATGACTATGTTGTNAAAGAATTAAACAATATTCCAGGCGTCACTTGTAGAGAGACAGATGGTACTTTTTATGTTTTTCCGTCATTTACTAAATATATTGAGGAAAGCCAANAAATCAATAATGATGACGAATTAGCAATGTATTTATTAAATGAAGGAAAAGTAGCAGTCGTTCCCGGTAGTGCATTTGGTATGAGTGGTCACTTGAGATTATCAATAGCACTGGATTTAAAAACTTTAGAAATAGCTATGAATAGGATTAAAACAACGCTCAATAATGATGAGTGATAAACCTATACTAGTATGTACTTCTGTTAATGATATAAAAGCAGCTAGAAATATAGCAAATAAACTTCTTACAAAAAAGTATTCGCCATGTATTAATATTGTTTCAAATAATGAATCTGTATATGTATGGAATAATGATATTGAAACTACAAACGAATATATATTATTCATAAAATCTGTCAAATCTAAATTTAAAAATATTGAAAAATTGATATTAGCAATGCATCCATACGAAATTCCTGAAATATTAGCAATTGATATTAATCATATTAATATGAAATATTTAAAATGGATGCTAGATTACCTTGACTAATAATTAGAGTGTCACGATTATATTGAAGTACTCCCCGGGACGGACTCGAACCGCCGACCTGGTGATTAACAGTCACTCGCTCTACCAACTGAGCTACCGGGGAATTTCATCAGAATAATAAACGATTATAACATTATCATCAATACTTAGGATCATTTATTATTTTTTAAATACTTTTTAAAATCACTACTTAACTCTTTATGTTTGAGTGCATAATTTACAGTTGCTTTAAGATATCCAATTTTACTTCCACAATCATACCGTTGACCAAGAAATTGATATCCATATACATCATCTGTTGATAATAGAGCATGAATGGCATCAGTTAATTGAATCTCGTTGCCATGACCTGGTTTTGTCTTAGAGAGTAATTTAAAAATGTTAGGTGTAAGAATAAATCTGCCAACAACAGCGAGATTAGTCTTAGCTTTGGTTATGCTTGGTTTCTCATCAATAGATGAAATCGTGTAAAGATTATTTTTTTTAGATGCAAAATTTATTATTCCGTATTTATCAACATCTTTTTTGTTCACTGATTCAATCGCTACAACAGAGGAATTTGTAGATGAATGTATATCCATCATCTGTTTTAAACATGGTTGTTCTGAATCTATAAGATCATCGGGGAAAATCACTCCAAAGGGTTCATTACCAATAATTCTTTCTGCACATCTAATTGCATCTCCAACGCCTTTTGGTGATTTTTGTCGAACAAAATAATAATTAACATTTGAGTTAGAAACATCTTTTAATAATTTTAAAAGGTTTTTTTTGTTAGCTTTGATAAGCTCATTCTCTAAGTCTGGGGAACTATCAAAATGATCTATAATGGCATTTTTAGTTCTACCAATTACAAAAATCATATCAGTTACACCAGCTTTTATGGCTTCTTCAACAGCATACTGAATAATAGGTTTNTCAACTATTGGGAGCATCTCTTTNGGTATAGCNTTTGTAGCTGGTAAAAATCTNGTTCCGAGCCCTGCGACGGGAAAAATTACTTTTTTTAAAATTTTCATGTGCAAANTATTAATAAATAGTGCAAAATAATATACCTAATGACATATGTTATCACAGAAAATTGTATAAAGTGCAAATATACTGACTGCGTTGAAGTTTGTCCGGTTGACTGTTTTCACGAGGGACCTAATTTCTTAGTTATAAATCCTGACGAATGTATTGATTGTAGTTTGTGCGAACCCGAGTGCCCTATTGAAGCAATAGTTTCAGAGGATGATCTCAATGATAATGATAAACATTTTTTAGATTTAAATAAAAGGTTATCAGAAAAATGGCCTATAATTACCGAAATCAAAGCAGCTCCAGATGATGCAAAAAACTGGGAAGGTAAAGAAAATAAACTNGAATTGCTGGAAGAGTAAAGAGTATTAGTTCACAACTCCATCACCATAAACTTGCGGATGATAATCTTGAAATGTNGTNCTGTGTGGAATCCAAGTTAGATTAATAGTCCCGATAGGACCNTTACGATGTTTCGCAACTATTACCTCTGCCATATTTTTAAATTTCGAATCATCATTATATACTTCGTCTCTATACAAAAAAGTTATAACATCAGCATCTTGCTCAATAGATCCTGATTCACGTAAATCTGATAAAAATGGTCTTTTATCTTGCCTAGACTCAACCCCTCTATTGAGTTGAGATAATGCAATAACTGGTACATCAAGTTCTTTTGCGAGCGCTTTCAATGCTCGAGTGACCTCACCAATTTCATTTACTCGATTTTCAGAAAACTTAGGTATAGACATTAACTGTAAGTAATCAACAATTATAACATCTATCCCAGATGCTCTTTTAAGTCTTCTAGCCTTGGATCTCAACTCCATAGGTGATATACCAGCAGTGTCATCAACATAGAATTCACAATCATTCATCAGCTCTATTGCTGATGTAACAGCAGTAGTTTCTCCTGCCTTTTTTTCATAATCACCTGTTCTGATATTTTGTTGAGAAACTGAACTAAGAGATGATAACATTCTTAANGCAATAGCCTCNGANGACATTTCTAAACTAAAAAAACCCACTCGTTTTTTTTGTTTAAAAACCATATGTTGAGCCACATTCATTGCAAAAGCAGTTTTACCCATAGATGGTCTGCCGGCGATTATAATTAAATCAGATTTTTGAAATCCAGATATTAAATCATCAAGTTCCTTATAGCCTGAGAGTAAATAATCAAGTTCGTTACTATCCCTTTTTGCATAAACTTTTTCAATGTAAGTTTTTACAACCGGACCAATTTGTTTTAGATCATAAGCGCCGCTTGATTTAGATGCAATTTTAAAAATATCCTGTTCAGCTCTATCTAATATGGTATTGATATCACCCAGATCTCCTTGGTGGACATTTTGTATGGTGCTTGTACTGACATTTATTAATTCTCTAGCAACAGATTTCTCTTTAATAATTTCGGCATACTGTGAAATATGAGCATGAGTTGGTACTATTCTCGTAAGTGAGGCTAAGTATTCTCTACCACCAGCTTCGTTAAGCGCGCCCTTGCTTTTCAATGATTCTTCAAGAATCAANAAATCNATTACTTGTCCGTTTATTATCAAATCACCGATTTCTCTAAATATAATTCTATTCTTAGAATCAAAAAAATCAGANGCTAAAATTTTATCAGAAATCTTATCCCAGGATGTTGATTCCATAATAAGAGATCCAAGCAATGCTTGTTCAGCTTCAATAGCATGTGGCGTTGATGGAATTTTAGAAGACATGCTTCTATTCTAACTCAATTTTTAGATTTATTAATAGATTTTTTCTGTAATCTACTCTTCGGTTTGTCCGCTAGGCTCTTCTGTTGATGCATTTTCTGGCGCATTGGAGTTATTATCATCAGATTGTACAACATTTAATTTAACTGGAATTGTAACTTGTACATCAGAGTGTAGACTGATAGTAACAATATGATNGTCACCTAATACTCTTATTGGACCTCGCGGTAAGTTTACTTGCCTCTTTTCAAGATNAAACCCATCATTTTTTAATTTATCAAGAATATTTTGTAAGTTAATAGAACCATAGATAACATCATCTTCCTTAACATTTACATCTACTGTAAGTACATAATTATCATATTTATCTTTTTCAACAAGAGCTATATCTTTTAATTCTTTTTCTTTTTTTAACANCTCTTGTTTTTCCTTCTCAACAATTTCAATATTCTCGGGAGTTAATGGTAAGGCTAATTTCTTTGGAAATAAATAATTCCTNGCATAACCAGATTTCACGGATACTTCAGNACCTACCTCGCCAAGATTCTTAATTTTTTTTAATANAAGAATGTTCATTGNTTTTTATGATTATCGCAGAAAGGAAGTAACGCTAAATATCTAGCAATTTTNACTGCCTTNTTTACTCTCCTCTGCTCTTTAGCAGACGCACCAGTGACTCTTCGAGGAGATATTTTACCTGACTCAGATATATATCTTCTTAGCAATGAAGTGTTTTTATAATCTATATCTGCAAGTATTATATTCTTCTTTGAATTCGGTGTGCCCATGTTACGCCTTTTCCTTTGATTGCATCATAACTGATGGCTCAGTAGATTTTTCATCTTGAATCAANAAAAGGTGTCTAATTATATTATCATTAAATTTAATGAGATTAGTAAGCTCGTCAATTGTCTTGCAATTTGACTCAAAATTAATTAGATAATATCTTGCTTTATTATTTTTGTTGATGAGATAAGCAAGTTTCATTATCCCCCAGTCCTCAAATCTATAAATAGAACCAGAATTTTCAGTAATAACTGATTTATATTTATCAAGCGTTGAGGCTGTCATGCTCTCGTCTTGATTAATATCAAACATAAGTACTAATTCATAATGTCTAGTAATTGATTCCATAGGCGAATACTACTTTACTATTCTGCTTTTTTCAAGTTTTCCTCTTAAATGATATAGCGCTATCCCAGCAGCTACTGAAACATTTAAGCAATCAACAGTTCCATATAGTGGTATCTTACAGACCAAATCACACTCATTTTGGAGAGATTTTCTTATGCCCTCACCTTCAGAACCTACTACAATAGCTGCGCCATTATNACTGGGAGTTACAGAGAAGATGTCTTTGTCAGAGGAGTCATCTGTCCCGATAACGAGGATATTATTAGCTCTCAACTTTTGAACAATTTTAGTAATCTCATTAGTCTCATAAATATCAAGATTTTGCATGCCTCCTGATGAAGTTTTTGAAACTAGTGGCGTTATTGAGCATGAATTTGACTTGCGTTTTATTATAAGTGTTACACCTGCCGCGTTAGCAGTTCTTATACATGATCCTAGATTTCTTGGGTCTTGAATTGAATCTATAATTAGAATGAGCGGAGAAGATTGTGTCTGAATATAATAATCAAGAGAAAATTTATGTCCTTTGGATNTCTTTGATATTTCCATTACTACTCCTTGGTGTTTATTTGATAATATAAGTGCATCCATAGAAGTTTTTTCACATTGAGACACTATTATGTCTCTCTGTTTAGCAATGTCTAAGATATTTTGAAGATTTTTATTTAAAGATGAATTCTTTATATATATTTTATTGATATTTTCTGGGTTATTCTCAATCTGAGATAGACAAGTATGTATCCCATAAATATAGATTTTTTCATTAACCATAATTATGTAAAAAGATTTTTTTGAACTATTATTTGGTCTCTTGAAGGACCCGTTGAAATCAAAACAACTGGGACATTAGCGAGTTTCTCAATAGTTCTTATATACTCTTTGGCAGCTGTAGGTAAATCATTAAAATTAGTTATACCCACAGTAGATGATAACCAGCCATCCATTTCTATATAATTTAAATCTTTAACACTAAAATCTGAGTAATCAATCTCNCCATAATCAATACATATTTTAATCTTATCTAANTTATCCAATACATCCAATTTTGTCAGAGCAATTCCGTCAATTCGATTAACCATAACGGAATGTTTGAGTATTTTTAGATCTAACCATCCGCATCTTCTGTCACGACCTGTTGTTGCTCCAACTTCGCCACCCCAGTCTGCCAAATTCTTACCGATTTCATTTGTTANTTCAGATGGAAATGGTCCATGCCCAACTCTAGTTGTGTATGCTTTAGTTATGCCTAGTGANTAATTCACTTGATTGGCACCTATACCCGTACCTGACAATAGTCCCGCAAAAGTTGTATTGGATGATGTTACAAATGGATAAGTTCCATGATCAACATCTAACATAGTTCCTTGAGCTCCCTCAAATATTACATTTGAAGATGAAACAGTGTTATTAATTAAGCTTCGAGTATCACAAATATATCCCTTAACACTAGAATACAATGATACAAGCTCTGAACAAGTTTCTTCAAAATCAAGAGTTTTTGTGCCGTAATATTTCTCTAGAATAAAATTATGAAACTCCATTGATTTTTCTAGCTTAGTTCTAAAAATATCTAAATCTCCAAGATCTGATAGNCTTATTCCTCTTCTAGCAACTTTATCTTCATAACATGGACCAATACCTCTTCCTGTGGTACCAATTGACTTTGATCCTAGAGACTTTTCTCTTGCAATATCTAAAGCTTGATGCGAAGGGAGTATTATATGTGCTGACTCACTTATAAATAATTTACCATCAATTTTAATATTTTTATCTTTAAGTTCTTTTAACTCATTATTCAGAGCCTCTAAAGAGACAACCACTCCATTCCCTATNATCGATAAACAGTCATCTCTCAAAATACCAGATGGTATTAAATGAAGAATTGTTTTTTCATTATTTATCACTAAAGTGTGTCCAGCATTATGGCCACCNTGAAATCTAATACAAGCTTTAGCATTTTCAGATAGTACATCAACTATCTTACCCTTTCCTTCATCACCCCAATGAGTACCAACAAGAAAAATACTAGACATTTTTTCCTCTGGTAGAAATATAATAAATATCTTTGAGGTCTAAACTAAAACCAGATGCTTGTCGAATATCCTTATTACAATTTACTGTGTATCTACCTCCAGTAGCAATTTCTTTTCTCATATTCGGTATATATGCAGTGTAAATTATATCTGTTTGATAATTCAGGGTATTTAAATTACACAAATCAATATGAACATCTTGTATGTTCTTTAATTTAACTATTTTCTTAGCAATAAATTCAAGTTCTCTAAGTTTTGTGGTAAGTGTGATTGTAGATCTAGATAGTGATTTTTTAATTTTTGGCAATAGATTCAATTTTCCATTATAATCAATAAGCTCACAAATCGTAGTCATCACATTCTTTTTTAATTTTCTATCTATGAAGAATTTGATGATTTCATTTTTTGATTTCACATTTATTAAGTCAATCAGTGTAGATCTATCGTTGTCACTAAGTGATAAAGATTCTAAAAGTTGTGTAATAACAGAGAGATCACCTAATTCGATGATTATCTTGCTTTTTTTTGAAAGCGATAGAATTTCTATTAACATTTGTATTAGCTCAATATCAACTGACGGGGTTAAGTTCCCAAAATACTCGGCTCCGATTTGATATGGATTTATTCTGTCGAATTTGTTAGGAGATACNCTTATAATATCTCCTAANTAAGCGAGTCTATTAATAGATTTTTTATTTTTNGATAAATGTAGATCAATTTTTGCAATTTGAGGTGTAATATCAGCTCTTATCCCAAATGTTTCCCCAGACGTACTATTCTGAAACTTCACAGTTTTTTCTTTTAGATCACTCGAATTAAGTGTAAGTAAATTGTTTAAGCTATCTACTATTGGAGGGATAACATAATTATANCCATACTTATTAAAGACTTTAATAGTTTGTAATTTGAGTTTCTCAAATTTTTTAGCTTCCTCTGGCATACAATATTCAATGCCGTTGGGTATGAAGAAATCATTATTTGTCATTACTATCCTATCGAAATGTAAATTAATAACCCTAAAAAAATACTTGTTGTCCCGAGTATTCTAATAGTTTTATCATCTAATTCAAGCATGTAAGAGAGAGCCTTTTTGGTCAATTCAGGAGATATCAATGGGAATAAGCCTTCAATGATTAAAATGAATGACAAAACATACAATATAATGTCAGATGAATCTATTATTTCGTACCTTGAGGATCAGTAAAATATTTAAAAAAATCAGAATCCGGCTTAATCACCAGGACATCCTGTTTTGCATTAAAAGATTCACGATATGCCGTTAAACTCCTATAAAATGAGTAAAATTCTGGGCTAAGGTTATATGCNTNAGCATATGTCTCTGTTGAAATAGCATCACCTTCACCTTTTATTTGCTGAGCTTGTTTATATGCTTCTGCAATAATTGTTGCAGACTCTCTTTCTGCAGTAGCAGATATTCCTTGAGCTTCCTCTTTACCTTTTGATCTAAAGGCTTTTGCTACTGTTGCTCTTTCCTTAACCATTCTAGCATAAACAGAATCACTAACTTCATTTGGCAGATCAACTTTCTTCAATCTTACGTCCACTACGGTAATTCCAAGCGCCAATGAGGCTTTATTTGCCTCAGTTTTTACTATTTCCATAAGTCTGTCTCTATCTCCCGATACCACTTCATTAATTGTTCTTTTACTGAATTCACTTTTTGTTAAGTCATTAATAATTTGTGAGAGTCGATTTATACCAATTCTCTCGTCACCTTTAGATGCCCTATAAAAATTTTCTGGACCAGTAATACGCCATTTAACAAAAGCATCAACAATGACATTCTTTTTTTCACTAGTTAAAAATTGTTCAGGTTTTGAATCCATAGTAAGAAGTCTAGAATCATATTTTTTAACATTATTTATAAAGGGTATCATTAAATATATACCTGGTTCTTGATAAGTCTGAACAATTTCACCTAGTCTAAATTTAATTGCAACTTCTCGTTCATCAACGATGAAAGTTGCTGATGTGATTATAATAATTAGAACTAATAAGCTTGTGAGTATATTTCGATTATTCATTGTATAAATCCCTTTTCCTGTTACTAAAACTATCGCGATTTCTTTGTATTTTTTCTATCAAAGAGTTTTGACCTGTGTTAGAAGAAGTTGCATCAATTACTTCGTCATCTTTCTTTTTAGATTCCAAAATTTTATCAAGCGGCAAGTAAAGTAAATTATTTCCTCCTTCAATATCAATCATGACTTTAGTCGTATTACCCAGCACAGATTCAACAGATTCAAGATAAAGTCTTTCGCGGGTTACAACCGGAGATTTTTCATATTCACTAAATAATTGTTTAAATCTTAGAGCCTCACCTTCTGCTGCATTAATTAATTTTACTTTATAAGCCTTCGCTTCTTCAATAATTTGTTTAGCTTCACCACGAGCTAGCGGTATAATTTCATTTTTATAAGCTACAGCTTCATTTATAAATCGTTGTTCATCCTCTCTGGCACGAATTGCATCGGCAAATGCATCTTGAACTTGTTCAGGTGGCTGAGCTTCTAAAATGTTTACTGTTTGAACATTAATTCCAGAATTATATTCATCCAGTACGCTTTGAAGAAGGTCTTTTGTTGAAGCAGCAATTGCTTCACGACCTTCTGTTATAACAAAGTCCATTTTATTTTTTCCTAGGACCTCTCTAATAGAACTCTCACCTGCAGCTCGTAATGTTTCATCAGGATCTCTTAAGTTAAATATGAAATCACTTGCATCTTTTATATCGTATTGTATTGCAAAGTTAACACTAACTATATTTTCGTCTTCAGTAAGCATAACGGCTTTTTGCTGAACTGAACGGATTTTTGAAACATCAACAATTTCGTATTTTTGTATTAATCGGGGTACAAAGTGTGGACCAGGTCCTGTTATCGTAACAAATTTTCCAAATTGTAGAACTACTCCTCTTTCTCCATCATTTACTATATATATTCCAGATAACAAATAAATAACTAAGATTGCTCCAACCAATATACTCACATTTTTTTTNGTTGGAGGTGTACTGCCGGTGTTATCAGATTTGAAAACACTATTCATGAATTTAGAAATCTCTTTAAAGATATTATCTAAATCTGGATTATTTTGATTTTTTCTTCCCCAGGGGTCTTTTTTGTCTCCGCCGGGTTGATTCCATGCCATAGTTATACTCCTAGCTAAATATTAATACAAAGTTAGTCAGTCATCAATTTCTAATTTAATAGGTTGCGATGGAACGATGGTTGAAATAGCATGCTTATATACACTCTGAGTGACCTTATTCTTNAGGAGGATGGTATACGAATCGAAAGAATCAATTACCCCATCAAGTTTAATGCCATTCACAAGAAATATTGATACCTGAACTTTCTCTTTTCGAAGTTTATTAAGAAATCTATCCTGTAAATTTTCGTTCATCTGCTTAATTATATAGTTATACAACTAGTCTACATTAATTTTTCTAAATGTAAATTTTTCTCAATTTTTTTGAGNATATTTTTTGTGGAGGAGATTTCTATCTCAGTCTCATAGCTAAAATTCTTCATCCATGTAAATTGTCTTTTTGCTAATTGTCTTGTTGCAAACACACATCTATCGATAAGNTCATCTTTTTTTAAACNATNATTTAGATATTCTATANTATGCTTATAACCAATAGATTTCATTGATTGACATTTNCTTATATTTGGATATTTTTTTATAATATNTTTTACTTCATCAATCAACCCACTTTCAAACATGCGTAGTGTTCTCGTNTTTATTTTATTATGAATATAATTTCGATCCTCCGTNAATAATTTTATGTTAATAAAATTATATTTTTCAAAAATATTACTGCTAGATTTAAAATATGATGATAATGATTTTCCTGTAGATACGTATACTACTATTGCTCGTTCTATTCTTTGTTGGTCATTAGAGTTGATTCTTAAAAAAGAATCATNATCAATCTCTCTNAGACAATCATGCATAGTTTTAGATGAATATTTNTTCATAAGGTCAGAAANAAATTCTTTATCATACGATTCNTTCTTTGGAATATTATCAAGTCCATTNATAATTGCATTAAAGTACATCATTGTACCACCTACTAATAGAGGAATTTTTTTATTTTTGATAATTTCTTTGATTGCAATATCAATATCTTTACAGTATTGAAAAACATTATAGCTCTCATTAGGATTAATGATATCAATAAGATGGTGTTTGTATTTCGATAAAATTCTTGAATCAGGTTTATCAGTACCAATATTCATTTCACGAAATATCATTGATGAGTCAAGACTTATTATTTCAAATGGATACTTTTCAACAAGGTCTATGGCAATTTTCGACTTACCGATTGCAGTTGGTCCTATAATAGTGTAAATNTTTCTATCTTTGTTTAACATAATCTGTAATCTTCAAAATTCTGTAAGGATTATAATTATGAAATTGAATNTGATAATCAGGATGAGGTAAAAAATTTGTATATTTACTNGCCCATTCTATAAANTGTAGACCATCCTGCATAAAATAATTATCTACACCTATCTCAAAGAGTTCCTGTGTTGAGTTTATTCTATATAGATCATAATGAAATATTTTNAACTTTGGTGNTATNTANTCATTTATNAGAGAGAATGTTGGNCTGTGAATATTTTGATTAGAAAATTTTTTACTGAATGATTTAACAAAAGTTGTNTTTCCTGATCCAATATCACCATCGAGAAAAACAATGGTTTGCTTGTTNANTTTTAAGATATCATAAAATTGATTATACTTTTCNGGATTNACTACGTTAAAATATAAAATTATTGGTTTAGTCATATATTTNATTTTCGTTAATTATTTTTTTCATACCTTCTATGACATCAGTTGCTANTATCCCAACTGCCTCATTACCAGACGATAGAAGATCTGCTGAGTANGAATGGAGGGCTATTGCATAAAGAATTGCCCTATAATCTATACCTGATTGTAGCATTGTAATNAAAGATGTTAAAACACCTGATAAACAATCACCCATCCCTGCAGTTCCCATAGATTGATTTCCGTGATTGCAAATATATATTTTATCCTCTATTACAATAACTGATTCATTACCCTTAAGTAAAACAGCTCCTCCAAATTTTTCTTTTAGAGCTATTGCTGAGCTAATTCTATNAGCTTNTATAGACTTTACAGTAGACTGAAGCATTTTAGCGGCTTCACCAGAGTGAGGAGTCAAGATCCAGTTTTTGTATGAAAAAATTTTTTCAGCTAGTAAATTAAGAAAACCAGCATCAGCTACTATAGGAATATTATTTGCGTTGTTATTTAATATTGGAATTATCTTTTCAAAAATTGATAATGACCATTCATTTTCTGACATACCTGGGCCGATTAACAAACATGAATAATCATCAAGAGAATTATCCAAAGCTGTACATGGATCTCTGACGATTAATTCTGGTCTATTGAATTGTATCTGTTTACTATGATTCTCGGTTGTAAGTATTTCAACATACCTATTGCCTGTTTTCAGAGCAGATGTTCCAGCAATTAAAATTGAACCGAGATAGTCCTGATCGCCTCCTATGATTAGAGTTTTTCCAAATGTTTTTTTATGACCATCTTTTTTAAAATCAATATCAAATGATGTTTCAATATTGCAGTCATTATTTTTTTTTATACTGTATTTATATATTTTGTAATTATTATTTAGAGAATATGAGTTGGTTAACTCATTTGAAAAATACAAATTAAAAACCATTATTAATACTAATAATAGAGACCAATATTATTTCTCATGTGATTCATAANAATTGAGTTTATAANATTATCAAATATTGATGGTTTCTTNTTGTAAGTTATAAGCTTCGAATTATTAAAATAATCTCTATTGACATCATAAACGGAGGATATTTGATCAATTAAACCAATACTCAAAGCCTCATTACCTGTCCAAAATAGACCAGAGAATGCGATATCATCCTTGATTAAATTATCTCTTGAAATCTTAATGTCAGTTATGAATTCGTTATGTATGCTATTTGCGAGTTGAGTAAGATGAGTTTTATGTTCTTCTGTCAAGTCTTGAAAAGGATCTAAGATTAACTTGTCCTTACCGGATGATATGGTCTGTGCTTTTATTCCAAGTTTATTGAAAAGTGATTTAAAATTTAAGCTATCTATTCGGACACCTATNGATCCAACNATACTTGANTTACTAGCAAATATTTTATCTGCACTTGCTGCTATNTAGTATCCTCCTGATGCGCCAACATCCTCNATNACGGANAAAATNNNTTTNTTNGTATTTTTNTTNAANNTTAAAATTTCGTCATAAATAATCTTTGATTGGGTAGCGCTACCTCCAGGACTATTTATTTTTAATATGATATTTTTACATAAATCGTTATTAAAAGCCTTCCTTATGAGTTCAAGGGTTGTTTCAGTATTAATGGTACCGTTGCTTGCTATAACCCCATCTAATTTAATTACAGCCGTGTGTTCACTTTGATAAATATTATCATCCATTGGATTAGACAAAGATAAATAAAATATTATTAAGAGAAGTATTACAAAAAATACTCGGCTTAGAAGTTTGAATTTTCTCTCAGACTTGCGCTCCTCAACAAGGGAATCTACAATTTTGGCTAAAGAATCATCACTCATACTTACAATTATAATGTATTTTTGAGAGCATTGACAACTAACTGTAAATCATCTGATAATTCTTTTTCAAAAAAATGCTCACCTTTATAATTGAATTTAAGTATACATGAGTCTAAAAATATTCTTTTCAAGCCAATTTTTCTAAATTTTTCATTGACCTTCCTATTTCCATATTCAGTATCACCACAAACAGGATATCCAATGTCTGACGAATGAACGCGGATTTGATGCATTCTCCCTGTATNAATATCAATTTTAGCAAGGAATGAATCTTCAAACTGTTTAATCAAACTAATTTTAGTTGAGGAATGTTTACCTTCCTTATGCACTGAGACTTTATTTGATGTATGAGTTTTTGATTTCATCAGAGGTGAATTGATTATAATTGATTTATCAGTCATGATGCCATCTAGAAGTGCATAATAAGATTTGGAAACCTTTTTATTAATGAATAACTTTCCTAAATCAGATGCTGATTTATAATTCTTTCCTATGACCATTAAACCGCTTGTTCCTTTGTCTAATCTATGGACTAAATAGCTATCTTCATAATTATCATGGGATTTCAAAATACTTATTAAATCGTTTTTTATTTTAGATCCAGGTTGAACTGGTAAACCTGATGGTTTATTAATAATAATAAAGTCATCATTTTCATAAACAATAATCCTATTAATATCGATAAATAAATCATTTGATATACTTGCGCTTTTCGACTGAGAATTTACTGGGGGTATCCTAATAATGTCATTTATTTCTACTCTATATTTTGGCAATACTCTCTTGCTGTTTACCCTTACTTGACCATCACGTATTATTTTATAGATTAGACTATGGGGCACACCCTTAAGAATTTTACGTAGAAAATTATCTAGCCGCTGTCCAGAGGTTTTTTGGCTAATTTCAACCTTTTGAACTTTATTTTTAATTAAATTTGACACAATATCGTTTGAAGAGATGTTAAATCATTGATATATTAATCCTGTGAAGTGAAAAATCACTACATTTTAGCTATTATCGCAGATTTTATTAAGAATTGAAAAAAATCAAAGCTAGCAAGAAATTGAAAAACCATTGAGGTTGAAATTAACAACAATTGTTAATTATTAGCTAAAAACTGATAAGAAAAATATGATTTACAGGATTTCAAATGAAACAAATTTTATTGAATGCCTCCCAGAGGGAAGAGGTCAGACTTGCGATTATCGAAAACAAAAATTTAGTCGCATTAGATATAGACTTACCAACGAAAAATATCAANTCAAATATTTACAAAGGGATAATATCTAGGGTTGAACCNGGACTAGAAGCTGCTTTTGTAAATTTTGGAAGAACGCGCCATGGATTTCTCCCATTTAAAGAAATTGCATCAGATATTTTCACGCAAGGAAAATCAAGATCATCAAGAGACTGCATTGAAAGTGGCAAAGAAATTATAGTTCAAGTTGATAAAGAAGAGCGAGGCACGAAAGGTGCGGCACTAAGTACGTATCTTAAATTAGCAGGCAAGTACTTAGTTCTCCTCCCTAAGAATCCGAATGCTGGTGGAATTTCGAGAAGATTGGATGGTGAGGATCGTATAAATGCTAAAAAACTTCTTAACTCATTAAACATACCCGATAATATGAGTGTTATTTTGAGGACTTCAGGTATAAATAATTCCAAAGAGGTTATCGAATGGGACATGAATTATCTTATAGAAATTTATGAGAATATAATCGATAAATCTGTTTTAAAAGATGCTCCATATTTAGTATATGAAGAAAGTAGCATGCTGGCTAGAATCATCAGGGATTATATCGATGATACTATCGAATCTATTATCATAGATGATGATAAATTTTATGAAGATTTCTTAAATGCTCAAAAACACTTTATTCCTCATAGCAAAATAAAGGTTGAAAANTATGATAAATCTACTCCTATATTTAGCAAGTATCAAATAGAGTCAAAAGTTCAAAGTGTATACAAAAGAAAAATTAGTTTGCCATCAGGTGGTAATATAGTGTTTGATTCGACTGAAGCCCTAACAAGCATTGATGTAAACTCAGCTAAATCAACAAAAGGTGGAGACATTGAAGAAACTGCACTCAATACAAACCTTGAAGCTGCAGTAGCCATATGTAATCAACTAAAACTTAGAGATATTGGAGGTCTTTTAGTTGTCGATTATATTGATATGATGTCTAGAAATTCTCAAAAGACTGTAATGAGAAAAATGGCAGAATTAGCAAAACATGATAAAGCAAAAATTCAGTTCAGTCCTATATCTAAGTTTGGATTAATGGAAATCTCAAGACAAAAATTAAGATCATCAATCATAGGTAACTCTGATGATGTTTGCCCTACATGCAATGGGTCTGGGTATATTAAATCTCTATCGTCACTTGCTATATCTTTGGTAAGAATGTTAGAAGAAGAAGCTGTCCAAGTTGAAAAATCATTTACAGTATACCTACCTGTAAGGCTTGCAACATATTTACTTAATGAAAAAAGAGAATTAATACAAGCAATAGAAGAGAGACATTCTATAACAATTAAATTGATACCTGATCCTGAGATAGATGCAACAAGCCATTTGATTGATAGAGAAAATCTTAGTGAACAAGCATTCAAAGCAACGCTCAATACTAAAACGCCTCAAAAAGAGAATAAAAATATAAACAAAGATAAAACATATCAAAAAGCATTNGTTACNGCTGTCACNCCAAAGACTACTCCGCCTAAACCAAAGAGTAATAATAAATCTAAAAGTTTAATAGGAAATATTATAAGTNGTCTCAAATCTATTTTTGTAAAAGAAGAGGTAAAACCAAAACATAAATCNGCCAATGGTCGAAGAAGATATGGGAGAAGTTATAATTCTAGACATTCAAGATATAGATCTTTTAACAAAAAACGTAATAATTCGTCTAAACACTCTCATAAATAATATCTAAAATGTTATGTTAAAGTTTCTATTAAGAATCATATTTATATCAGCATTTGTCACAATTTTAGTTTATTATTATCAACCCATAAATTTGTTTGATAAAAATGACCTTGCAAGGATCAAAAAAGAATCATTAATTGTATTTGGCGCAAGAGTTGGGCCAACATCTTACTATGAAGTAAAGAATAAATTACTAGGATTTGAATATGAGTTGATGGAAGAATTTTCTAAATATATTAATGTTGATCTNAACATTATCCAAGCTGAGAATATTAATGAGTCTAAAAAACTTCTTTATGATAGAGATATAGACATTTTAGTGGGTTTTGATATCAAAGAGAATGATGGTGATGCTAAAAGAAGTTATCCCTATCATAGAATAGATTATTATATTGTTTCCAACTCTAGATATACAAGCATAGACTCAATGCATCAAATTTTGGAGAACTATGATATACATACTATTAACTCTCCAACTATTACAACTAATCTAGATATATTGAAAAAAAGCTATAATAAACTCAACTATAAGATATGGGATAATAAAAATATTGATGAGCTCCTTAATAAATTAATAAAGAATGATATNCGTTTAATCGTGTTGACGTCTGATGAATTTAAGCTATTTAAAAAATATTATAATAATCTAGAAATTGTATATAGAATAAGTAGCAATGAAGCATTATCATGGCTATTACCTAGTAATGTCGGTAAAGATTTAGAAAACAAATTAACTGAATTTTTTTCATANCTTATTAAAAATAATAAACTCAATAATATTTATAGTAAATATTTTAGAGATAATACTCATACATTCGTTGGTACGAAAATTTTCNTGAATGACTATNTTAATATATTCCCAAAGTATGAATTCCATTTTTTTCAAGCATCGAAAAAATTTGNACTTGATTGGAAACTCTTGGCTAGTATTGGTTATCAAGAATCTAGATGGGATGATAAGGCTATTTCATATACTGGTGTGAGAGGTCTGATGATGTTNACAAANGATACCGCGAAAGAATTNGGTGTATNANATCGCATTGATCCGAAACAAAGTATTTATGGTGGGGCGGAATACTTAAATAAACTTTTAAAAAGACTACCTGATGGATTGGCTGATGACGAAAGAATATGGTTTGCAGTTGCTGCATATAATATAGGAATGGGNCATGTTTTAGATGCTGTNACTCTAGCTNAAAATGACGGTATTAAAGTAAGTAAATGGACTCACTTAGAACCATATATACTNAAATTAAGCCAGTCTAAATACTATAAAAAAACAAAATANGGCTATGCGCGTGGGTGGGAAACAGCTAAATATATTCAGAATATNAAACNGTATTATGATATACTTGTGTTTTTAGATTCTCAGGATAAAAAAGATACAATTAATGAATCAGGCATTCCAAAATCACTATGACTATTAATATAGAATTAATTGAACAAGCATTTGACAATAATTTAGATGGTGCGGATATTGCAGCAGTTGAAGAAAATGTTAATGAAGTTTTTACTTCTCTTAATTCAGGAAATATNCGAGTAGCTTACAAAAATGGAGAAGAATGGATTGTTAATCAATGGATAAAAAAAGCTATTCTTCTATCTTTTAAATTGAAAAATAACAAATTAACAGATGTCGGTTACACAAAATATTATGATAAATTAGCTTCAAAATTTGAAAATATAAGTGAAAATTATCTAAAAGAAAATAATATACGGATAGTACCTCAAGCTATTGCAAGAGAGGGAACTTTTATCGGTAATAATGTTGTATTGATGCCATCATATGTAAATATAGGAGCCTATGTTGATTCAGGCACTATGGTAGATACATGGGCTACAGTTGGTTCGTGTGCTCAAATTGGTAAAAATGTACATCTATCTGGAGGAGTAGGTATTGGAGGAGTTTTGGAGCCTCTACAAGCTAATCCAACTATAATCGAAGATAACTGTTTTATAGGTGCCAGATCAGAAATTGTTGAAGGAGTTATAGTTAAGAAAAATTCTGTAATTTCTATGGGTGTTTATATTGGCAAAAGTACTAAAATATATGATCGAGAAACTGGTCAAATATCCTACGGCTTAATACCTGAGGGCTCTGTAGTAGTATCAGGTTCTTTACCCTCTCCAGACAACAAATATAATTTATATTGTGCAGTGATTGTCAAAAAGGTTGATGAAAAAACTCGTAGTAAAGTGAGTATTAACGAATTACTTAGAGAAGCTTAGAAAAATTTTTTTCATCGATTATTTTTACTTTTAAATTTTTAGCTTTATCATATTTACTGCCTGGTTTAATACCGAGAACTAAATAGCTTGTTTTTTTTGAAATGGAAGAAGAAACACTGCCTCCGTTATTTAAGATAATCTCCTCTAGCGATTTTCTTGAATAATTTTCGAAACTTCCAGTGATTACAAACGTAAGACCATCCAGCTTATTAGATACAGCTTTATTCATATTTTTAATATTTACATTGGAGTTCAAAATTCTTTTTAAGATTTCTTTGCTTTCATTGTCTTTAAAAAAATCTACTATATTTTTAGCAACGACTGGTCCAATGTCTTTAATTGTCTCAAGTGATTCTAATTTTGTCTTAGATAATTCTTCTATTGAAGTATAATGTTTTGATAATATTTTTGCTGTGGTATATCCTACTTCATTTATTCCCAAAGCATAAATTAAACGATCAAGAGTGGTATCTCTTGATTCATCTATAGATTGTTGAAGGTTCGATGAGGATAATTCCCCCATTCGCTCCAATTTTTTAACTCTGTCAAAATTGATGTAATATAAATCAGAATAATTAGTAATTAAATTATTATCAATTAGTAATTCAATTATACCCTCTCCAAGCCCAGATATGTTCATCGCCTTTCTTGATGCAAAATGTTGAATAGATTGGATAATTTGTGGTTTACAATTTCTACTATTCTCACATTTAAAGAATGTTTGATTCGAGACTTTTTTAAGTTGAGAATTACAGGCTGGACAGTATGATGGCATCTTTATAGGTTTAGTTTTTCCACGTTTTTCAAGATTCACACGATCTATATCAGGAATAACATCTCCAGCTCTCTTAACATATACGATATCATTTATTCTAATATCTTTTTTTTGTATTTCATCCATATTATGCAAGCTAGCTCTAGATATTGTTACTCCTCCAATACTAACCGGCTCGAGTTCAGCCACAGGAGTAATAGTACCTGTTCTTCCCACTTGAAAACTTACTGTTTTTAATCTGGTCTGAGCCTCGATTGATCTGAATTTATATGCAATTGACCATCGAGGTGCCTTTGATGTTTCACCAAGCTTATCTCTATCTGTATAACTATCAATCTTAAAAACAATTCCATCGATTTCATATGGAAGATTTTGTCGAATATTATTCATATCCTCATAATATTTAATTGCATCATTAAATGTCTCTACTGTTTTATTGTGTTCACAAACATTAAAACCCATTTTTTTAATGATCTGCATATCATTAATATGACTGTCGGTACCAATTTTCTTATTAATTTCTATAATTCCATGAATGAAAATCTGTAAATTTCTCTTTGATGCGATTTTCGGGTCAAGTTGTCTAATAGTTCCAGCAGCAATGTTGCGAGGATTAGCAAAAACTTTTTCGTTATTTTTTTTTAGTTTTGAATTTATCATATTAAAATCACTAATATTCATATAGATTTCTGCCTTAAGAACTACATCTAATTTTGAATATGGATCATTAAGAGCTAGTGGGAGAGTTTTAATAGTACGAACATTTATTGAGACATCTTCACCTATAACACCGTCCCCTCTGGTTACTGCGGAGTGAAATAAACCTTTGCGGTAAGTAAGACTTATTGCTAGTCCATCAAATTTTGGTTCTGCCGATAGTGATACTTTGCTTTTATTAAGATCTTTACAAATTCTCTCATAAAATAACTTAAATTCATTTTGATCTGATGCATTTGACAACGATAGCATTGGGAATTTATGTTCAACTTTTTTAAACCCACCTAATAATTTTGCTCCAACTCTCTTCGTAGGAGAATTGAGTGATGCCAACTCAGGATAACTATTTTCAATTTTTTTTAACTCACTATACAAAGCATCATACTCTTCATCTGATATTTTAGGATTATCATAAGTATGATAATTTTCATTGTGCTCAATTATTTGCTTAGTTAATTGATTTATCTTGTTGATTATTTCGTTTTTTTTTGTACTCATCTATTAAGACGGTCTTTCCTGNACTGAGGAGTTAGGCTGTGTTTCGGCAAGTTTTATTGCATCATTTACATTAACTGTAACCATTTTAGATATACCTGCCTCTCTCATAGTAACCCCGTTTAAAATATCTGCAAGTTCCATTGTTAGTTTATTGTGAGTAATGAATATAAATTGTACACTCTCAGACATCTCTCTGACGACTGAACAAAATCTACTGTTATTAGCGTCATCTAGAGGAGCGTCGACTTCATCTAATAAACAGAATGGTGCAGGATTTGATTTGAAAATTGAGAAAACAAATGCTATTCCCGTACCAGCTTTTTCACCACCTGATAACAAATTAATATTTTTTACAAGTTTACCCGGTGGTCTAGCCATTATTCTAACCCCAGTACTTAAAAGATCATTTTCTGTAAGTTCAAGGTATGCTTTTCCACCGCCAAAAATTTTAGTNAAAAAAGAATTAAGGTTAGAGTTAATATTATCAAACATCTCCCTAAATTTAGATTTAGTTTCAGAATCAATTTTTTTAATAGCATTTTCTAATGTAGAGACCGAGGATGAGAGGTCTTCATATTGTTCGTCTAAATATTTTTTTCTCTCATTTTGATCTGATAATTCATCAATAGCTGCAAGATTTATGGCGCCCATAGATTCTATTTTATTTTGTATCTCTATCAAAGATTCTTCAACTTTATCATATATTTGATCTTCCATGTATTCGCTAATAGCTTTCTCAATATCTGATTTAACAAATTCACTATTTTCCATTAACGAATTTTTTTGAGTATTTTTTTCGGTATATGATAACTTTAATTTTTCAATTTCATTTTTATATTCCTCTGTTTTTTGGANTAGTTCNTTTTTTTGTTGCTCAGATAACATAATTTCTTGATCATATGAATCCAGTTTAGTACGAGACTGTGCTAATTCNTCCTCTTTGTGTCTTTTTACATCAAGAAGATTAGATAATTCAGACTTCATATCTGTGACTGGTAAATCATCAGAGTCACTCTCACTTAGCATTGATAGTTTTTTATTCTCTAATCCCTTTACTTGTGCCCTCATCCTATCTACATTAGATACCAGAGAATTTCTCTCGGCTTCAAGTGATGATGATTTCATATTTAAATCATTTTCTTGTTGATGTTTTTCTTCAATCTTCCACGCAATACTATCTGCTATTTGTTTGAATTCTACTTTTTGCTTTTCTAGTTTAATTTTTTCTTTTTTATCTTGTTCAATTCTGATTTCTATTGCTTTTATGGCCTCATTTGAATTATGGATAGTTTTTTCGTAATCGATTATTTTAGCTTTAATATCTTTGATTTCATCTTGTTGTGATCTAACCAAATTTTGAATTCTTTTATAAAGAATTTTGAACGTATCAAAGATTTCTCTAATACTTATAGGTATATTCTTGTATACCTTATTATTATAATTTTTAAGGTCAGATCTATCAATGTCTACTAAAGTGGAAGATAATTTTTCTTGTATATCTTTTGCCTGTTTGATGATTTCGCTCTTGTCATCCTTATTTTCATCATCAAGATTTTGAGATTCTAATATATTAAGCCTTTTATTTAGCAGTGCAAGAGATTTTGATGATGCTTCGATTCTAGTATTCTCAACTTCTAATTCTTTAACTGTTTCGAGTTGATTCGATATAAACTCATTATATTTTGTTTGCCAATTTTGAACAGCGAAATTTGCATCATCTTTTTCTTTATTGTTTTTTTCTAAGTCTTGAGCTAAATTTTCAAGATCTTGATAGAGTAATTTAATTTTATTATCAAAATCCTCAGATTTTCCTAAATTATCAGATATTTCTTTATTAATTTTTTCAATATCTTGACTCATTTCCTCTATAGCTTTTTGTCGTGATGATTCAGTTTTTTGTGAGTGTTCTATATCTTTTTCACATTTAGCAATATCGCTTCCGATTGAATAAAATTCTGATTGTATTCTTGAAAAAGTATTCTGTTCATCATTGATTTTTTCTCTTAATATTTCAATGCCTTTTTCTTTATTTGTTATAGATGCATTATACTTTTCAAGCTCTATCTCATTTGCTGACCTATCTTTTGATATACTTTCAAGTTCCTTGCTTAAATCATTCCATTTGATTGCTAGTAGTTTTAATTTATAATCTCTCTCTTTTGATTTGAGTTCCGTATAAATATTTGCGGATTTTGCTTGCCTCTCAAGTTTGTTCAATTGCGATGTTATTTCTTTCATAACATCATTAAGTCTATTGAGATTTTCTTTTGTATGTTTAAGTCTTATTTCAGTCTCTCTTCTTTTCTCTTTATATTTGCTTATGCCTGCAGCCTCCTCTAGATATGTCCTTAGCTCCTCGGGCTTAGCTTCAACTAATCTAGAGATCATACCTTGTTCGATGATAGCGTAGCTCCTTGGGCCTAATCCTGTCCCTANGAATACCTCTCTAATATCCTTTCTTCGACATCTAGTGCTATTAAGATAATAGTTTGAAGAGCCATCTCTTGATACTTCCCGTCTTATTAATATTTCTGAATACTGTGCAAATTTAGAATCTAGTGAATTATTTGAGTTATCAAAAGTAAGCTCTACAAATGCTTTACTCACTTCAGACCTGGAAGACGAACCAGAGAAAATAACATCATCCATGGAATCCCCACGCAGATTCCTTGCTGATGACTCTCCCATTACCCAGCGTATAGCATCGATTATATTAGATTTTCCACAGCCATTGGGACCTATAATTCCTGTCAGATTGCTCGGAAATGAAAGTGAGGTAGGATCTACGAATGTTTTAAAGCCTGCTAGTTTAATTTTAGTTAGTCTCATAGTAAACCCTTCATAGATTATAATATCATCTGGGCTATAATAATACTATTAGGAGTTAATCAATGATGAATCANAAAAATATATTAGATACCTTTGATAATCCAAATATCAAAGATGACTATTTAATTAACATGGACATCCCTGAATTTACATGCTTATGCCCTCTAACAGGTCAACCTGATTTTGCNCGTTTTGAAATTAATTATGTACCTGATAAAAAATGTGTTGAGCTGAAATCACTTAAATTATATATGGCATCATACAGAGATATTGGAGCATTTCATGAGGATAATACTAATCAGGTATTGAGAGATATATCAACATTAATTAAACCAAGATTTATTAGTATTACTGGTTATTGGAAAGTTAGAGGAGGAATCACCACCACTATCACTTGTAAATATATAAAGAAAGGATGGAAAGATTCTAAGTTCTTAATTCGATGATGAGGAAATTTCTTTCTATAAAGCTAATACTGNTCTCATTTTTTTTAACACCACTAAATAATAACGCTGGGGAAAATTTATTTTATAGAGGTGGTATTTTCATCAGTGAAATTACAAAATATAGTCATGAAGCTGGTTTTACTTTTCATAACTCCAAAGTTCTCACATATGAAAAAGAAGGAAAATTCTATCTTATTTTCGGAATACCATATAAATCAAAAATTGGTAAAAATACTTACTTGCTCAAAAATGGTAATAAAGATTATCCAGTGAAATTTACAATACATGATAAAGAGTATGCAACACAGCGTATCAGTGTTGCTAAAAAATATACAGAACCATCAGAGGAAATAATTAATAGAGTATTAAAAGAAAAAAAAGAGTTAATGGTTGCTCGGAGTAAATGGATAGATATGAAAGTAGATTTAGATTTTGTACTTCCTGTTGAGGGTATAACTACTGGAGTATATGGTACTAGGAGATTTTATAATGGCAAAGAAGGTAATTATCATAACGGTCTAGATATTGCCGCTCCTATAGGAACAGAAATAGTTGCTCCTTCAAGNGGTAGAGTTTTATTAACTGGGGATTATTTTTATAATGGAAAATTTATTTATATTGATCATGGTCAAAACCTAAAGAGCATATTTATACATTTAAATAAAATCAATGTAAATGTGGGAGATATATTAAAAAAAGGTCAAATAATAGGAGAAGTGGGTTCTACTGGAAAATCTACTGGGCCTCATCTTCATTGGTCCGTTACGCTAAATTCAGTATATGTTGATCCCGAAATCTTTATAAACAAACAAATATTCTGATAGTTTTACTTGAACACATCCATAAATAGTAGGACAATATTAAGACATTATAAAAGGAGGGTAAGAATGCCACAATATGTTATAGAAAGAGAAATACCGGGTNCGGGTGATTTGTCACAAGATGATCTTAAAGGAATCTCTCAAAAATCATGCGGTATCCTAAAAGATATGGGTACTGGAATTGAATGGGTTCATAGTTATGTAACTGGTGATAAAGTTTATTGCATTTATAATGCAGATAATGAAGACCTTATCAAAGATCATGCAAGCACAGGTGGTTTTCCNGCAAATAGTATTTCAGAAGTTAAGAATGTTATTAGCCCTAAGACAGCTGACTAACAATTATCCGATGAATAAATTAAAAACCCATTCAAATGAATGGGTTTTTTTGATTAGTGAATATTATTCTTAGCGGAATGCCCTCGATCTTAAGACGTAAAGTGAAATAATTTACCAGATACTTAGTATATGTTTTAGGAAGTTTATCAACTTTAGAACCAGAAATTTCNACAGTAAGATGTTTACTCTTAATTTGTTTCGCAAATTTTAGACGAGTTCTCTTGTTATCAATTAATGGTGGCTGATGTTTAGCGATAGCCTCAGATAGGATTTTGTTTAAAAAAGAGGTTTTATATTCTTTATTAATAGTTTTAATCATTACGTACATCCGTTCTTTGATGCCTTTTNTATTTTTATTCTTCAAAGCTGAAGCATACACTATTGGNGTATTAGGCATTATCTGATTAAATATTTCCATGGAGTTCTTAAAATTTTTCATATTTTTATCATCTATTAAATCAATCTTGTTAACGACTATAAAATAAGGTACTCTATGCGCATGAACAAGTTCAGCTAGAGTTTTATCTTGTTTTGATAGTTTTTCATTTCCATCAATAATCAAAATGCACAAATCAGATTCATCGAGATGAGTAATTGTGTTATTTATACTATATTTCTTTAGTGTAGATTTTGTTTGTGATTTTTTCATAATTCCAGCAGTATCTAAAAGATCAAAACTATTGTTACGATAATTAAATTTATTTTCAATAACATCTACNGTTGAGCCTGCAAGATTTGAGGTAATAATTTTTTCATCTCTTATTAATCTATTAATTAAGGTTGATTTACCAGAATTAGGCTTTCCTAAGAATATTATTTTATTATTAGATTTATCCTGATATTTAATAGGCTGAATATTCTTTTTGATAATATCTTTTAAATCATTGATTCCATAATTCTCTTTTGCTGACGTTAAAAATGTATCGTCAATACCTAAAGTAAAATAATAACTTGGATATTCATTTTTTTTNAAAAGATCTGCTTTATTTATTACTAANACTATTTTCTTATTTTTTTTTCTAATTAACTTAAGTATTTCCAACTCTATACTGTTTATCTCATCCTTAGCGGAAACTACAAATAAGATGAGTTTAGAGTTAGAGATTTGATCTATTATTTTTGATTTTGTTTTAGTATATATTTCATCATCTATATCTGTTTGGAATCCACCAGTATCATGCAATCTGACAAAATATCCTTCATCAGTTTGTATAACTCCAGACATAACGTCCCTTGTTACCCCGTGATAATTTATTACTAATGATTTTTTTTGTCCAATAAGTTTGTTAAACAATAAGGATTTGCCAACATTTGTCTTGCCGACAATTACAACTTCATCTGACATGTCATTTAATTTATATTAATTGCATTGAGTCTACCATTTTTTGATAGTATATAAAGAACTTTATCAATTAGATAGATATCGGTTTGAAAATCTAATTCATCAATTATATTTTCATAATGCAATAAGTTTCCGGTTTCTCTGTCAATTACAGCAATATCGCCTTTTGTTGAAAACGTTATAATTTTTTTCCCTATAATGTGAGGCTCTGTGTATAATAAATCCTCATTTAAGACAATATCCCAGTTGATACTTCCATCATATCGATCGATTGAATAAAGAGTACCTTTGCTGGAGGNCACATATACATTAGAAGTATCAAGATTTATATTTGAATGCACCGATAGAGGTATTTTCCATATAATTCCACCTGTTATGACATCTACCGCTGCCAGGTTGCCTTGATAAAATCCAACAAACAAGACTCCTTGGTCAATGATAGGCGTCATCTCTACATCTCTAAGGCTCTCTAAATCATTTCTTCCTGACCTTGGGGATATAAGACTGAGCCAGTTTAATTTTCCTGTATCGCTGTTTAATGATATTAAATTACCGTCATCTCTTGCGATATAGACGTTATCGAAATCAGAGGCTATTTTAGCAGTTCCTTTAATGCTAAGTGAAATATTTCTGCCTTTATGAGTCCAATTAACCCTCTGATTTTGATAGTCAACTGACGCAACACTTCCNTCACCAAGTTTAACAAAAATAGAATTACCAATACCAATACCTGGTGATGCTATTTCACTCTTTAGCTGTATATTAGTTATAGTAGGTGTTTCGATACTACTGTCATCAAATAAATTTATAGAATCAATAAAGCCACTCCCTACATTCAAATCATTAATAGAATACCCATAAAGCTTTCCGATGTTAGAACCAAAAAATAACTTCTCATCATGATAACAAAGTCCTGAAGTTACATTTATATCAATATTCTTGCTCCATAATTTATCCAGTGACCTGATGTCAATAGCGCTTATAGTTCCTGAATTATCAATAGCATATAAAGTATATTTGTTATCATATGCTAGTTGAATAACGGTGCTATTTATTTCTCTCTCATCACCAATATCAATCGATTCCAATAAATTTATATTAAGTGTGCGTTTAGTAAGTGAATCGCTATCAAGATTTAGGAATTTAGGAAGAAAGTTTGATTCGGTGGAAGTAGATTTAGAGTTAAGAGATTCACTATTTTCTACATTATCACTATCAGAGGTTGAAGAATTCTGACTAGACTGACTTCCAAAAAGTTCAGCAATTTTTTGGGCAGGATTAGTTTTAAATGAGCATGATGATAAAAATATCAGCATGATCAGAATAATGATTAGTTTATTATTGTTCATTGATTAAACTTATTTTATTTTTAATTATTTTAATCTTATTTGGAGGAAGATCTTCATTAAGAAGTTTCATATAATACGACTTAGCCTGTACTAGTTGATTTTTCGCTAGGCTTATATCACCAAGTAACTCTATACTAAGTAAATTGGTATTATGATTTCCATGTTTTTTAATCATTATCTCNGCATCATTATATTTGCCCTCAGAAATTAATAAACGAGCTAGTCTTATTGTTGCAATANTTTTTAAGTCTTTNTCATTCTGATTATCTATAATTTGTCTCAATTTATTTTTTGATTTTTCAAGATTACCATTAATGTAATAGATTTTTGCAGCATATAAGTTTGACATTGTTGTATAAGTATTTGTCGGATATTCTTTTGTCAATTCATCTGATAATGCTAAAATCANATTATCTTCATTATTATTATACGCTGTGATTGCCTGTTCATATTTTAGCGATATTTCAAACTGAGTATTAGATTGCNTATCATTATAGTAATTATAAGAAAACCCGATACCTAACCCCAAGATAATCCCTAANAGGATATTTTTATAATTTTCTTGAAACCAACTAATTAGCTTTTCTTCGTCACTGGAATAATTATTCATAAAAATCCTGAATTTTTTTGTTTAAATCCTTAATATCAATCTTTAGATTTGTGTTTGAGCTAGTATAGTAAATTTTAATTTCATCAGACAATTTACTGCTATCAATTAATATTGCAATATCCGGATTTATCTTTTTTGCATATTTTAATTGAGATTTAAAGCTGGCACTAGTATCTGTGTTAAAAAAATTGAAATTTTTATGTTTTTCTCTGATTTTATTTGTGATTTTGATGAAGTTAACATTGTTCCCGCCATGCTCGTCTACAAACGGCAAAATGATATGATTNTTTTGATAGTTTTCATTCTTAAGAAGTTCAATTATCCTCTCGACTCCCATAGCTAAGCCTATAGCTGGTACGCTGGTGTCACNCAATTCATTGACAAGATTATCATATCTTCCCCCAGCGCAGATTGCGTTTTGTGCGCCTAGTTGATCTGCTTTCCATTCAAAGACTAAATCATTATAATAATCGAGACCTCTAACTATAGAATTGTCAATAATATATTCAATTCCTAAATCCTCTAATTTTTTAACAAAATCATCAAACTTATTTTTACTATCGCTATTAATATTTTCAAGTAAATTGGGTAGCTCAGCGCATATCTNAGCAATATTTTCATTCTTGCTATCTAATAGACGAAGTGGATTCTTATTAAATGTCAGTTTAATTGGTTCTTCAAATGATTCAATTTTATCTGATATATTACTTTTAATTATTTCTTTATAATTATTACGATCAGCAAGACTACCCAACGAATTAATATGAAGTTTTATATTTTTTAAATTCAAAGATTTAAAAAATGTGCTCATCATCAGTATCAATTCAATTTCGCTGTTAGTATCATCATATCCGAAATACTCTATGCCAAATTGTGTGAATTGTCTATACCGACCCTTTTGTGGATTTTCATGTCTAAACATAGGCCCGTAATACCATATCTTTTGTTTTTTTATACCTCTGTCGTATATCATATTATGTTGAATCATGCTCCTTAAAATACCAGCAGTTCCCTCAGGACGAAGACATATGTTATCGCCATTTTTATCTTCAAACGCATACATTTCTTTATTAACAATATCTGTAGAGTCTCCAATAGATCTATTAAAAAGCTCAGATCTCTCGAGAATAGGCGTGCGTACTTCTTTTATTCCAAAAGAATTAGTTAGTGATAGTAACATTTTTTCGATATCTCTATAAAAGATAGCATCCTTTGGTAAGATATCTTGAAAACCTTTAATAGAATTAATTTTATTTCCCATACCTATTTAAAAAAAAAATTAATCTCCACATTTGCATTAATATCACTATCAGAGCCATGGATAGANTTTTGGGTTTGATTTACTGCATATAATTTTCTTATAGTCCCACTATTAGCTAACTCTGGATTTGTATTTCCTATTAGTTTCCTAAATTGAGAAACTGCATTATTTTTATGAAGTAATAGAACTATAATTTTACCTGATGTCATATAATCTATGAGTGCTTCGAAAAATGATTTTCCTTTATGAATTTCATAAAACGTTTCAGCTTCAACTGCATTAAGATGATATGATTTTATTTGGCTTACAACGAAATCATTTTCCTCAATTATACTTATTATTTTTCCTATTAAATTTCTTTTCACTGCATCAGGTTTAATAATTGCAAGCGTTTTATTAGTCATTCCTCACGCTCCTCAATCCATGCCATTTGTATTGCTTCAAGTATTTTTTCACTGGAATTCTCAGGTGTGTCTTCAAAATCATCAAGATTACAAACCCAATTATGTAAATCTGTAAATCTAACATACTGCGGATCAGTATCTGGATACTTTTCATCTAATGCTATTGCTATATCAAGACTATCAATCCATTTTAACATTAGTGATTCTCCGATGCATGATTGATGGTATACTTTGGTATCTCAATTATGAGATCTTTATCGTTAATGATAGCTTGGCAGCTTAATCTTGAACTTGATTTTAAACCCCAGGCTTTATCTAAATAGTCATCTTCATCTTCAGTAGGTTCGGTAAGAGAATCAATTCCTTCAACAACATATACATGACATGTCGTACAAGCACAAGATAACTCACATGCGTGCTCTATTTTTATTCCATTATCAAGAGCAGCGCGACATATGCTAATACCATTTGGTGCTTCGAATGTCGCTCCCTCTGGACAATAATCAGGATTTGGTAAAATAGTAATTTTTGGCATTTGTTCTATAGTATATCATCTACCCCTTTTCCTTCAATCAATGTCTTTATACTAGCATTCATCCTTCGTTCTACATAAAACTCTGAGATTTTTTCAAGGTTTTTAATTTCCTCAACAATTTGTTCAGCATTTTCACTTTTTAAAACTAATTTTAATTTATCGAGCTGTGTTTTGATCGCATTTAATTCGCTATTTTTTAAGAGTTCTGCNCCATCACTCTCAAGAGCTTGTTCAAGAGCATATATCACTCTTTCTCCCTCAACTTTACACTCTTTGAGTTTCCTTAATTCTAGGTCCGTGTTTGCACTTTCATTTGCATCATCAACGATTGATAATATGTCTTCATCACTCAAACCGAATGATGGTTTAATATCTAATGACATACTTGATTTAGAATGAATTTCAAAAGCATTAACTATCAAAATACCGTCAGCATCAATTTGAAAAGATACTTCAATTCTAGGTGCGCCTGCAACCATTTGAGGTANATCATTCAATATAAATTTTCCTAATGATCTACAATCAGCTACAGATTCTCTCTCACCTTGTAAAACATGTATTAATAATTTAGTCTGACCATCTTTGAATGTTGTAAAAGTTTTTTTTGCAGATGAAGGAATTGGAGTGTTTCTAGGAATAATTTTTTCAACAAGTTCCCCATATGTTTCGATACCTAGTGATAAAGGCAAAACATCTAACAGCAGCATATCTTCTTTAGAATTACCTGATAAATTACTAGCTTGTATTGCAGCTCCTTGACTAACAACTAAATCAGGATTTATATTATTGAGAATTTTNATTTGATAATTTTCCTCGAGCTTTCTTTTAATTAATTTCAATCTTGTTGAGCCACCAACAAGTATTATATTTTCTATTTCATTTTGATTGATCTCTGATTCATCAATGGCCTGATTCATTATTTCTATTGTTTTATTTATAAATGGTGATGCAATATTTTCAAGTTCCTCAAAAGATAAATCAATTGCTTTATCATTAATTATTTCGCATACATTATTAGCAGTTTCATTAACTCTTTCTTTAATGGATCTGCATAGAGATTTATAGGTAGAGATTTTGATATCTTCAGTAAACGAGTATTTGGATTTAAGATATTTAAAAATTGCAATATCTATATCATCGCCACCAAGTTCAGTATCTCCTTTTGTTCCTATAACTCTAAATATACCATTCTCTAAAGATAAAATTGAAACATCAAAAGTTCCTCCTCCAAAATCATAGACTACGAATATTCCGCTCTTCCCAATATCCAATCCATATGCTATAGCAGCAGCTGTTGGCTCATTTATTAATCGCATTACTTCTATACCAGACAATTGTGCAGCTATTTTNGTTGCTTGTCGTTGAACGTCGTCAAAATAAGCTGGGACTGTTATAACGGCACCCGCNAGATTATCAGATTGTGATGACTCAGCTATTTTTTTCAAATGAGAGAGAATAAACGATGAGATATCAATGGCNGTATACATTTGATTATTAATTTTAAGAGCTGGCATATTATTTTTTTCAGAAAATTCAAAATCAAACATTTCTAGGTAAGAGGATATTTCTTTGAGATTCTTACCCATGATTCGTTTGATGGACGNGACATAAAATGCCGGATTGTCTAAAGCATCTACTCCAACATCAAACCCATTAGATTTGAAATTAACAGATGAGGGAATTAATTCTCTATTTTTATCTTTAAATACAGTAAAACTTCCATTTTCATACTTAGAGATAATAGAATTAGTTGTNCCCAGATCAATACCAACAACAAAATCTTTTTTATTTCCTTTGGATTGATTATTAGGTTCTGATATTTTTATTAAAGCCATCTTAAATTACACTATTGAGTTGNTTGATACTTTTTTTATAAAACTTTAATTTTGATAAGTTTTCGTATGCATCACGATATTTATTTGCATCTATTAATTTTTTTATATCCAAAATTAAATCATGCATATTCTTACCTATTTCCTTAATAAACAAATCTATTTGAGNTTTATCATAATTATCTGGTGACACTGATTCAATGAAGTCACTAATTTCTAGTTGCTTNATCAAAAAACCTTTATCTTTAAAAGTNACAGAATCATCAATAGAAAATCCTTTAATTGTTAGAATATACTCTATTCTTGTTTCAATATTCTTAAGTATCTTATAACCATCATTAACTTGAGAGGATATTCTCAATGCGCTAGTTTGTTCAGCAGGTGTCGCTTTCACAAAGTTGTCAGGGTGTAGCCCTTTTTGGAGTTTTTTATAATTTATTTCAAGTTTATCAATATTAACGTCTACAGACACCGGTAAATCAAAAAGATCAAAAAAATTTCTTTTCCCGTCGCTCATTAAACATTAAAACTCTCGCCGCACCCACAAGTATCTTTTGCATTAGGATTGTCAAATTTAAAACCTTCATTAATTCCCTCTTTACCATAATCAAGTCTTGTTCCTTTCAGATAAGCATAACTTTTTGGATTGACAATTAAGGTTACTCCTTGATCTACAAAAACTTTATCATCCTTGTCAATTTTATCAGCAAATTCAATCACATATGCTAAACCAGAACATCCTGTCGTTTTGACACCTAGTCTGACGCCTATTCCTGACCCTCTCTCTTTAAGATGGTTCATGACATGTACTGCTGCATTTTCAGTTATTGATATACTCATTAGTGCGCTGACCACTTAACACTATTTAAATCTATTCCATCCTTGTACATTTCCCAAAGCGGTGATAGTTCTCGCAACTTTGCAACAGCTTCCTTAATTAGAGAAACTGAATAATCAATTTCTTCTTCTGTTGTATACTTGCCTATACTAATTCTTAATGAGCTATGAGCTAGCTCATCACTTCTGCCAAGTGCTCTAAGCACATAACTAGGCTCTAAACTCGCAGAGGTACAGGCAGAACCTGATGAAACAGCCATGTCTTTAATTGCCATAATTAAACTTTCGCCTTCAACAAAATTAAAACTAACATTAAGATTTCCAGGAATACGTTGCTTCATATCTCCATTAAGATAAATCTCTTCAATAGAATTCAAACCATTCCATAACTTATCTCTCAATATAGAAATTCTTTTATTATCAGATTCCATCTCTTCTTCAGCAATTTTAAAAGCTTCTCCCATCCCTACAACTTGATGAGTAGGTAGTGTACCAGACCTAAAGCCACGCTCATGTCCGCCACCATGCATTTGGGGTTGTAATCGTATTCTAGGTTTTCTTCTAACATATAGAGCCCCTATGCCTTTTGGACCATAAACTTTGTGTGCGGATAAAGATAATAAATCTATATTATATTTGTCAACATCTATATCGACCTTACCTGGGCTTTGTGCTGCATCAACATGAAAAACTATTTTGTTATCTCTACAAATTTTTCCTATCGTCTCTAGATCTTGTATTACTCCTATTTCATTATTTACATGCATTATAGATATAACTGTAGTAGTTGGTTTAATTAAGCTCTTAAGCTCATCTATATCTACCAATCCATTATCTTTGGGATTCATATATGTCACTTCAAAACCCTCGGTTTCTAAATGACGCATAGTATCAAGGACAGCCTTATGCTCAGTTGTAAGTGTGATTAGATGGTTACCTTTTTCTTTATAAAAGTGTGCTGCACCTTTAATTGCCAAGTTGTCTGATTCAGTTGCACCACTAGTCCAAACAATCTCCTTTTTATTTGCTTTTATTAATTTAGCGACATGACCACGCGCTTCATCAATTAATTTTTCACTTTCCCATCCGAATGAATGAGATCTAGAGGCCGGATTACCAAAAACACCCTCTTTTGTTAAACATTCCGACATCTTCGCTGCTACTCTTGGGTCGACTGGCGTCGTAGATGAGTAGTCAAGATAAATTGGAATAGTTAAACTATTATTTTGTTTCATAAGCGTTGACATTTTTACTCTCCCTGTAAATTATAATTTTTTTCACATCTTCTCTATCAGAAATATCGCCTAATGTAATTGTGCGCATGTATTCTGAAATCTTTTCATTCAATTCTAACCATATGAAATGTGTTAAACACGGCTTATCTTTATGACAATTCATAGCGCCACCGCATTGTGTTTGATCTATCCTTTCGTCAACGGCGGTGATAATATCCATGAGATTAATATCAGAAGGGTTTTTATTCAGAGAATATCCTCCTCCCGGACCTCTAATACTTTTTACTAAGCCTGAGGATTTCAATTTAGCAAATAGTTGCTCTAAATATGACAAAGATATCCCTTGCCTAGTATTTATCTCACTTAATGATACTGGTGACTGATTACCATACAATACAATATCTGACATTGCTATTATTGCGTATCTTCCTTTTGTCGATAATTTCATAACCGTATTTTTATATTTCTCCAGTCGTAATTATCCTATTACCTACTATTTTAGTCAACTATTAATTTTTTACGTATTGAGGCAAGCATCCCGTGTAGAATATTGATTTCATCTTTTTCAAGCATCGCTTTATTAAAAATAATATGAATTTTCTTTAAGAGAGATTTATAGTTTTTGTCGTTAACGAAACCAGTATCCTCTAAAATAGATATTAATTCCGAGTAATAATAATCCCTTTCTTTTGATGTGGCTAAATCTTTTACCGAGGTGTTTGGTTTCTTTTTAATATTGTTTGTTAGAAATAGTTGATACGTGAATAGTTGAACTGCAGCTGACAAATTCAATGACGATGTAGTACTGTGTGTCTCAATGTTAACAAGATAATCACATTGATGCAGATCATCATTGGTAAGACCAGTTCTTTCGTTACCAAAAACTATATTATATGTATAAGAATTATTTGATTTAATATAAGTAGCTAATTCATCTAAACTCATTGAAGGCAATGGAACTTTTCTATCTCGCGCCGAAAAACCGACAGTAATCATATTTTTTTCAAGCGCATTTGATAAACTATTATAAACATTAGCATGATCTAAAATATTCTTACATCCTACCGATAATGCATCAGCATGACTAGATGGAAATTCTTTAGGATTAACAAGACTTAATTTATTGAAACCCATAACGCCCATTGCTCTTGCTACAGAACCTATATTACCAGGATGAGATGTATTAACGAGAACAATATTTATATTTTCAAACATAATGTAGTACTATTATATCTAAACAAATAGAATACATGCAAGCAAGACTCAATATCGCAAAAAAAAGTTGTATAGAAATATATAAAGCTATAAACAGTTTAATATCTTCTAAAGATGAACAATATTTCATAAACATATCAGAAACTGAACANAAAAATTATTTCGAGGATAAAATGCAACAAAATATTAAGAACGCATATGGTATGGATAATAAAGATCTTGTATATTCTAAAAATATTAAATTATTAGATGATGTATATTATTGGATTATTAACCCAATAGATGATATTGAAAATTATAAAGAGAGAAACAGATACTTTTCTACGTCAGTAGCTATCTTCAAGAAAAAAGAAATACTAGCATCTGCAATTATCAATAATGATGATGGTACATTACTGACTTCAATAAAAGGTAGTGGTGCATTGCTTGAAAATACTAAACTCCGTTGTGATGATTTTGTAACAAGTGAGAATTTTGTTTCTAACATTAGTAGCCTAGAAGATAAATTATTAGATNCTAATTATGAGATGATNTATGGTCAGGGAACTATAACTAATTTAGTTGATCTAGCGAAAGGTGATTTTGATTTTGCAATTTTTGAAAATATTGAGATNTCTGATGTTGCTGCCGGAATCCTGCTCTGTAAAGAAACTGGTTTTATNATTAGCAGTTTAAACGGCAGAGAGNTTAGTCTAACCAATNATGAATCAATAGTAATCTATCGTCCTAATGAACAAAAAATAGTAAGACGGATTATTGATAATTATTTTTGATCCTCGCTTTGGACTTGAACGCCTAGATAAATCAAACTAGAACCAGCAACNAAAATCGATGAATAAGTTCCTATCAGTACCCCAACTATCATTGCTATTGCAAAGTTTGTTACGGCAATACCGCCTAATAACAGAAGAGAGACAAGTACGAATAATGTCGTTAGCGATGTTACAACCGTTCNATTCAATGTCTGATTGATTGAAATATTTAATATTTTCATAAAAGAACTCTCTCTTATAGTTCTTGTATTTTCTCTAATACGATCAAATACAACAATCGTATCGTTTAAAGAATAGCCAATCACTGCTAAAATTGCTGATAACACACTCAAATCGAACTCTAGCTGTATTAAAGAAAATATTCCTACGGTGATGATTACATCATGAATGAGTGCAAAGATAGCACCAATACCATATAAAAATTCGAATCTAAATCCTATATAAACTAAAATACTCAGTAAAGCTACTAGCATAGCCCATTCACCTTTGTCTCTTAATTCAGAACCTATTTGTGAACCTACAAACTCTAGTTTCATTAATTTATATGATTGATCTTCGAGATTCTGAAGTAAGAATTCATTTATGTTTTTCTCATTTACAAATGAGTTTTCTTGAAATTTAACAATGACCTCATTTTTACTCCCATAGTATTGNAGTACAGGTTTTGCAAGATTACTTTTTGAGAGTTTTTGTGAAAGGTTATCAATTTCTACATTATCTTGAAATTTAAGNTGTACAATGTAACCACTAGAGAAATCTATACCCCAATTGATTCCTTGATACAAAAAACTACCTAGACTTAAAACGATTAGAATCCCAGATAATATAAGTGCAAAAAACCTTTTTTGTATAAAGTTATAATCAACAACATTTTTAAATATTTTTATCATTATATTGAGAGTCCTGTTTGTTTCTTATTTTCATAAATTATACTAACAATCGCTCTAGTTCCAATTATTGAGGTGAACATAGACGATAAAATACCAATTACGAGTGTTACTGCAAAACCTTTAACAACACCGGTGCCAATAGTTAAAAGCGATATCGCTGCTATCAGAGTTGTGATATTTGCATCAGATATTGTAGAGAATGCTTTTTTATAACCTGCATAGATACTTGAATTAGGACTATTACCATTGAGAATCTCTTCTCTTATTCTCTCGAATATCAGAACATTAGCATCTACAGCCATACCNACTGTTAAAACTATTCCAGCAATTCCTGAGAGCGTGAGCGTGGCTTGAAACACAGATAATATTGCAATTATTATTATTAAGTTTGCAAAAAGAGCTATGTTCGCAATAAAACCAAAAATTCTGTAATAGAAAAACATAAATAAAACTACAAGCAACATTCCAAAATACATGGAATTTTTACCTGCCAAAATATTTTCCTCACCCAAACTTGGTCCTACAGTCCTCTCTTCCACAATTTCCATAGGAGCGCTTAATGCTCCAGATCTTAAAAGTATCGATAGATTTTGTGCTTCTTCGCGATTTAGACCAGTAATTTGGAAGCTTTTACTGAATGCCTCTCTTATTACTGCAATATTTATAACTTCTTCTTTATTTTTCTCAACGAAGACAACGGCCATGCGCTTACCTATATTTTTCTGAGTAGTTTTCAACATTTGATCAGCGCCATAATCACTAAGAGTTACAAAGACTGCAGGCGAATTAGTTGTAGAATCAAAACCCGAGTTAGCATTTTTTATATCAGCTCCACCAACAATTATCTTTCTAGATAGAAGGACTGGCGATCCGTCTCTTTGTTTATATAGTTTAGATGAATTTATCGAGGGTATGTTTTGATTAAGAGATTGTAACCAGTCTTCAGGTGTTCCTTTAGTAAGCCTAAACTCTAATGTAGCAGTAGAACCAAGAATATTCTTTGCTCTTGTTGAATCTTGAAGTCCAGGTAATTGAACAATTATTCTATCTTTACCTTGTTTTTGGACTATTGGCTGAGATACTCCTAATTCATCAACCCGAGATCTAAGTATAGTAAGATTCTTAGCTATAGAACTCTTTAAATCTCTAGATAGTGCCTCGTCGGAAATCAATATATTAAGGTTGCTATTAGAGTCTGGCATTATAATAAAGTCACGAGTATTAGATTCTAATAATGTTTTAGCAGAATCTAAAGTTTCACTATCTTTAAAGATGATTCGTAATTGATCTTTACTTCTCTCAAACGATTTATATCTAATTTTATTCTCAATTAATTCTTTCTTTATATCTGATTCAAATTCTCTTAATAAGTTTTTTTTAATGTTAGACTCATCAACTTGTAATAAAAAGTGAACGCCGCCCTTCAAGTCTAAACCAAGGAACATAGGAGAAGCACCTATTTTCGCAAGCCATGCTGGGATATCTGTATAAGTGACAAGCGTATAGTTAAAATAACTATCAATGACGCTTAAATTGTTATATGCATCTAGTTGAGCATCAATAGAATTATAGGTATAAATTAGCTTATTATCTTGTTCGATAATTTTATTGTTATCATTTGTGAGATACTTAGAATAATCTTGTTTGAAGTTTTCAATATTTTTACTATCATTTATTAATATCTCTATACCAGGATATGATTTATAAAAGTTTGGAAGAGCATATATTGTAGCACTAATCAAAACAAATAAAACAAGTAAATATTTCCAGCGTGGGTAACTTTCCATTATTTGATAGAACCAATTGAATTTTTTGGCAGAATTTTACTTATTGATGATTTTTGTAATTTAATTTCTACATTATCCGATATTTTTATCTGAACATAGCTTTCTCCAACTTTTATAATTTTCCCTAAGATTCCCCCTGCAGTAGCAATCTCATCACCAACTTTGATTTGAGTCAGCATTTTTTTGTGTTCCTTCATTTTTTTTGATTGTGGTCTTATTAAAATAAAATACATCAACACTAAAATAAAAATAGGTAATAGAAAACCTAATGCCGATGGTTCTTGTTGAGATGGTGCTGCTATCGCATATGATATGATATCCATTTATTCAACCTCCGAATAATAAAACTCAATTTCCTTTATTAACTCATCTAGTGTATCAGAAATTATCGAATTTCTAATTTTTCTCATTAATTCCTGATAAAAGTATACATTATGAATACTAATAAGTCTCCCTGCTAAACTATCATTACATTTATCGAGATGCTTTATGTATGCTCTGCTATAATTTTGACATGCAAAACATTTACAATCTTTATCAATTGGATCAAAGTCATTTTCATAAATACTATTGCGGATGTTAATAGGTCCTTTGAAGGTAAAAATTTGCCCGTTTCTGCCATTTCTAGTTGGAATAACACAATCGAACATATCAATTCCACTTTGAACAGCATAGATGATGTCTAGTGGTTTTCCAATACCCATGAGATACCGTGGTCGATCTGATGGCATTTTTGGCGCCATATGTGACACTATTTCGTTTCTAATTTTACTGGGCTCACCTACAGATAGTCCCCCAAGGGCATATCCATCAAAATCTAGCTTTTTTAAATTTTTCATAGATTCTTCTCTTAAATCTTTATACATACCACCTTGAACAATACCAAAAAGCGGTGATTGTGAGTCGTTAGCCTTTTTAGATAACTCTGCCCAATCTAGTGACAATCTCATAGATTCATTTGCTTTGTCTTTGTCAACAGGATACGGAGTACACTCATCAAATATCATCATGATATCGCTTCCAAGAGCAATTTGAGTTTTTATTGATTTTTCTGGGGTCATAATGATCTCATCACCATTATATGGTGATTTAAATACCGCAGCATCCTTATTAACTTTAACATTCTTGCTTAGACTGAAAACTTGATAGCCTCCTGAATCAGTTAGTATAGGTTTATCCCAATTCATAAACTTATGAAGATGTCCGCCCTTAGTTATAACATCCAAACCAGGTCTAAGCATGAGGTGATATGCATTACAGAGTAAGATTTCACATCCGCACCTTAATAAATCTTCACTTGATAAAGATTTGACAGAACCATATGTCCCAATTGTCATAAATGTAGGTGTTTGAACATTTCCATTTTTCAATTCTAGATAACCGCTTCTTGCATTTTTATATTTTTTCTTTATAGAGAATTTCATAGCATTTTATCAATGAACATACTGTCGCCATAGCTATAAAACTTATAATCATTTTCAATAGCAGATTTATATAGAATCATTAAATAGTTAAAATCTATGAAAGATGAAACTAATAAAAGAAGAGTAGATTTTGGAAGATGATAATTTGTTATTAGGCAATTAATGGCTTTGAAGTTGTAACCAGGCGTAATATATAAATCTACTTCTCCCTCGTAATCATTTTGTATTTTTTTTGTAAAGCAATACTCTAGAACCCTTGTGACTGTAGTCCCTACTGCAATAACTCTTTTATTAAGTTTTTTTGCTTTTATAATCTTATCAATCACTGATTTAGAGATTTTAAATTTTTCAGATCCAATATCATGATCATTGATTCTATTAGTTTTGATTGGTCTAAATGTATTATAACTAATATTGAGAGTACAATAGTCAACATCTATACCTTTTGAAATAAGTTTTTTAATTAAATCTTTTGTAAAATGTAAACCTGCTGTAGGAGCTGCTACAGATCCGTTAACTTGAGCATATACAGTTTGGTAGGTTTTTTTATCCTCAATATTGGCTGGGCGTTTAATATAATTAGGAAGNGGCATTTCTCCATGAGTTTCAAGTATTTCATGTATGCTTTTGTCAGATAAATTTTGTAAAAATATTTTATTATTNATTATATTATCAACTTTGAAGAAAAATTTTTTCTTGAAATTTAATATTATACCTATTGCTGGTCTTCTTGANGATTTAAAAATTGCTTCAAAGCANCTTTCATTGACATCNGANGAGTATAATATTTCTACTNTNCCACCTGATTCCTTCTCTAAAATAATTCTCGCGGGAATGACACGAGTATTNTTCAATATCAATANATCTCCAGCCTCTAGGATTTGATCAAGCTGNTTGAAATTCGTATGNTGNACATTAGTTTTTGTAACATACATCATTTTTGAATCNGCTCTATTCGATTTAGGTTTTGTTGCTATNCTATCGCTTGGAAGATGATAATCGTAGTACTCTGTATCTTGTGAATCCATGATTATCGATAATATCCACAATAGCAGTGAAGTCAAGTTCTCTATATNAGTCTTTTCTTATATTGATTTAGGGTCAATATTTTGTTTAAATGTGATATGAGTTTGATAAAAAATTTTCCGCATAATGGTATAGTCACTGTCAATAGGGTTATTCTAAAGGATGAATATACTCTTGATGATTTACAGTTACGAGTAGCCGAGATGTGTGAAAATGTCAAAACATATCATTCTGAAACTGGTTTCGTTGGTGGAATGGTAGTTTTAAACAGCGGACAGATATCCAATGAAGGTAGTGATGTAGGCAAAGCTCTCGACAGCGATTTAAAAAATAAAGAAGCTTTAATTATAACTTTCTGGAAATCTTATGATGATCATGAGAATTCACATAAAAGCGAGACATTTCAACCATTGTTTCAGAGAGTAATTGATGTATGTGAGAATGGTAATGAGGAAATTGTTTATGATATGTTATGGCAAGGGGAGGCATACACGCCAGAGATGGCTAAAAAAGCTCAGTCTGCAAAAGAGAATAATTAAACAATAGGAGGATTTTTCTTGTTAGTCCTCTTATGTCGACCGCCAATAAGTTTATGTNTTTTAAGCTTTTCTTCAAGACCATCAAGCGTTGTATCTTTCAAAGAGAGTTCTCTAGATAATTGAATCTGTTTAATAATATACATTATCACTACGAGTAGGATAACAATAACTGAAACAATTATTAAAAAATTATTCATAAGTTAATATTATCATAATTTTAATGGATACGGTGATTTGTTATAATAGAGTAAATGCCACTGTGGTGGAATTGGTAGACACGAGGGATTCAAAATCCCTTTTTCGCAAGAAAGTATCGGTTCGAGTCCGATCAGTGGTATTAAGGAAAAATATATGAATTATAAATATAAAGTGTATGGACTAGGAAATTCTCTTTTAGATTATGAATATCTAGTTCAAGATTCTATGCTTGATGAATTAGAAATAAAAAAAGGAACAATGTTGTTAAATGAATTTGACAAACATCAAGAAATACATAAGTTCATCAAAGATAATGCAGAGATTCAAAAGATAGTCCCAGGAGGATCTGTTGCAAATTCTATCTACTCGATGTCGCAATTTAATAGCAATGTTTGTTTTACTGGCAAAGTTTCAAATGATCAAACAGGTAAAACGTTTGTTGAATCACTAAATAGTTCTAATGTAACAACAAAAGTTTCTGAAATTAACGAATCTACAAGCGGTGAGTGTTTAGTATTAATTACTCCCGATAATGAAAGAACGATGAATACATATCTTGGATCATCAAGTTTACTATGTGAGGAAGATATATCTGAAAGCCTAATTTCAGATTCTAAATANCTTTTANTTGAAGGATANCTNGTAAGTGGTCAATCTACTTTAAACNNTTGCATNCATGCTATTGNACTNGCNGCTAAGATGAANAGACAAATTGTNATAACTCTCTCGGATCCGAANATAGTTAATTTTTTTCANGANGAGATACAAAATNTAATAAANAAAAATATGGATATGATNTTTTGTAATGAACAAGAAGCNTTGAACATAAGTAAGAGNAATAATATTGATGANGCAATAACTTTTTTAAAAAAATATACGGATAAGCTCATTGTTACGCTTGGAAGAAAAGGTGTTGTGTATATAGATAATCATAATATGCTAAAAATCGATGGGCATGATGTTCAATCAAAAGACTTCACTGGTGCTGGCGATATGTTCTTGGGTGCCTTCATGCATATGTTTGATGAGGATAAAAATAATATTAATGAATCACTCACATTTGCAAATTTGTGTGCTTCAAAAATTATACAAGTTTATGGTGCAAAATTTGATGATAAGTCTGAATATCAAACACTAATCAATAGATTTAATAATTGACTTAATAGTAGCATCTGGATTATCTGACTCTGTTACTGCTCTACCTAAAACTAAATAGCTAGCCCCTAATTTTACTGCATCTTGTGGAGTGAATGCTTGTTCATGATCATCTTTATTTTGATTAAGTCTAATTCCAGGTGTAACATATTGAAAATCATCATCAGATATTCCTATTTTCGAAATGTCCCCTGGAGAACAAACTATCCCATCCATTCCACAATTATATGCTTTAAGCGCTAAATGATTAACAAGAGATGACCTTTCATTGAAATTGTATATGGAGAGATCATCATTATTGAGACTAGTCAATGCAGTAACTCCTATCAATTTACCAGAAGGATTGCTCTCATCTCTAGCTTTAAGAGCTGCTTTAATCATTCTCTCTCCTCCTTGAATATGAATGTTAAGCATCCATACACCTAAATCAAATGCAGCTCTACAAGCTTTATATACAGTTGTAGGTATGTCGTGAAACTTAAGATCCAAAAAAATTTCAAAGTCTTGATTCTGTAGGTTTTTTATAATACTACCTCCGTATCTTGTAAAAAGTTGTTTACCAACTTTCAATCTACATTGAGTTGGATTGATTTGATTGCACAGAGAATCTACATCGGTAATAGAATCATAGTCTAGAGCAATAATTATTTTTTTATCGAGCATTAAATGAATTTTCCTCAATGATGTCAATATTTGTCTTAGGAATCGCTTCATTCCAAGTATTACATTTAGGACATAACCAGTTAAGTATACTTGATTTATATCCGCAATTGTTACAAAAGAAATGGGTGTGATTAGAAAAAATAGTTTTAGATGATTGTATCAGATCATTGAATGATTGATTGCCACTAGTTTTATTTGCTATCGCAAAAGTATAATTAATAAGAAAGTTAGTAACCTCATTATGATCTTTATGTTGCTGAATATAATAATTCGCTAGCTGATTATCTTTTTCATAAAACAAGAAAAGATATACATCGGGTATGAAAGGTAGATCGCTCTTCTTAGCAATATCTGTTATGGTTTTCATAATCATGCTGCTATTGTTATATCTTTTTGCTAACTCAATGATCTTGGATACAATGAATTTACAAAATTTATAATTTTGATTAATTGCTAGATAGTAATATTGAGATGATGCATTAATATCGTTATGAGAATAGTATTTTGCAAGCTGAAGATTAGCCCTCATGCATGCAGGATCCGTCTTAATTGCTTTTTTAGACATAGTAACAGACTTCTCTACTTCAGAGTTTTTATAATACTCCGAAGACATCTCGCAATAATATTGTGAGAGAAGTACTTCTGGCTTATGGTTATTGATAGAGAGAGATTTTGATTTTTCTACCATTTTTAATGCATTACTCCAATCATTTGTGGACTCGTAGAGTTTTATAAGCTCTTCTTGACAAGAGTGTTTATACTTTGATATTTCAGATAAGTTTTTGAATATTTTCTCAGATCTATCATACAAACCAGCTGAATGAAAATCTTTTGCTAATTCATAAAGTGCCTGATTTTTTAGTTCACTTTCTAAAGTTGGCCTAGATAATAAATTTTGATGTATCAAAATAGCTTTATCAAACTCTCCTCTTTTCCTATAAAGTCCTCCAAGAGCTAAATGCGTTTCTACTGTTGAGCTGTCTACATCCATTAATGCAGTAAATATTTTGAAAGCTTTATCTTCTTCGTTATTTAATAAATAGTTTAAACCTCTGTAGTATTCCGCATTAAATATATTTTTTGTAACTTTTTGTTTAGGTTTTAAATAGATGTAAGTTATTATCAGTATTAATGCTGCAGTTGCAAGTAACGCATAAGTCATTAATGATCATCTCTAAGTGGATTTTTTCTCATACTATCAATTTCATCTTCTTTAATTTTAACTGTTTTTCTCAATGTTATATTCTCATGTTTATGCTTGATATATGCAGACAAGAAAAATAATAATGCCAGGAATGATCCCAGAAGAAAACTAATCAGGAGAAACATAGGAATCGGAGCTGAATACTTCTGAAAGTGTAAATTTAGCTCAATTATCTCACTATTAAGCATCGAAATAGTAATTGATAGCGCTATGAATATTAGCGTGATTAAGAATATAATAATTCTAAACATATATTGATATATTATTCTATATAATCAACAAATTGAAGAAATAATGATTAATTTTTATTATCTACTCTAGTCCTAAGTTCTTTGCTCGGCTTAAAGTGTACATTACTTCTCTTTTCCAGTGCCACATGTTCTCCCGTTTTTGGATTACGTGCAGTTCTGGAATTATAGTGGTGCAAAGAAAAAGTTCCAAAACCTCGAATTTCTATTCTCTTGCCAGTGTACAGAGAGCGTGATATGTATGATATTACTTTTTTAACAGAGTAATCTATGTCTGATATTGTTAGGGATTCTATTTTTTGATTTATTTGATTGATTATGTCAGATTTATTAATGATCATTTGGTACTTCTACTTTAATTGGAATCTAATTGTTTAATACCTAATGACACTCTCTCACGCTCTGCGTCTACAGATAATATTATTGTTTTAACTTGATCGCCTTTTTTATATTTTCTGAGCTCCTCTTCTTGGTTTTCACTTTTAGTAATATCTGTCACATGGATCAAACCATCTATACCACCATCTAATCCAACAAAAATACCGAAATCAGTCACAGACTTGATTTCGCTTTCAAGAATATCTCCTTTATTGTGTTTCTCTTCAAAATTAACCCAAGGATTTTCTTGACACTGCTTAATGCTGAGTGAAACGCGTCTTTTTTCATCATCAATTTCTATAACTTTAACTTCTACATCATCATTCAATGCAGCCACTTTGTTAGGATTTATGTTTTTGTTAGTCCAATTTAATTCAGATGTTCTCACTAATCCTTCAATGTTATTTCCTAAATCTACAAAAACTCCATAATCTGCAATATTAGTAACTTTTCCTGTATATTTACTTCCGAGTTCGATTAAATCTTTAACTTTATCCCAAGGATCTTCCTCTAACTGCTTCATACCAAGACTAACTCTGTTTTTGTCAGAATCATATTTTAAAACTTTCACATCAATTTCGTCACCTAGTTTTAGCACTTCGCTAGGATGATTTATCCTTCTCCATGAAATATCTGTTATATGGAGTAATCCATCTATCCCTCCTAAATCTATGAATGCCCCATAATCAGTTAAGTTTTTAATAAATCCTCTAACAACTTTACCTTCTGTATAGTTTGAAGCAACTTCCTCTGGTGTTGATATTTGATCTTGTAGTACAGCTTTTCTTGATAATACGATATTATTCCTTACCTTATCCATTTTTATAATTTTAAAATCAAGCGTTTTACCATCAATATAATCCACTTCTTTATTAGGTCTTATATCAACGAGAGAGCCAGGCAAGAAGGCTTTGACGTTCATCAATTCGACAGTAAATCCACCCTTAACCTTACCGCATACTTTGCCTTTAATGATTTCTTGAGATTGTTGGATTTTTTCTAATTCATTCCAAACTTTAGTTCTTTTGGCTTTTTCTCTAGATAGAATTGTTTCACCATATCCATCTTCTATAATATCTAGTACAACTTCTACAGTATCACCTACTGAGATTTCAAGTTCGCCATCTGAACTAGTAAATTGATTTCTAGGAATTATACCCTCAGATTTGAGTCCCGCGCTTATAACAACAAAATCTTCTTTTATATCGATAACCGTAGCACTGACAATACTTCCTGGTGTCATATCAATATCTTTGACACTCTCCTGAAAAAGTGATTCAAACTCTGACTGCATTAAAATATTTTCCTCATACTAAATAATCAAGCAATTCATATATTATACAATTCAAGGATTTTATCAAGGATTGTCTCAAGATTTAGATCAGTAGAGTCGATTATATGTGCATCACTAGCTAATTTTAATGGCGATATATCTCGATTTTTATCACTATCATCTCTTTCAGCTATCTTATTTTGTATATCTGTTAGCTTAACATCCAAACCAGATGCGATTAATTCTCTGTATCTTCTCTCTGCTCTAACTTCAATACTTGCAGTCATAAATATTTTTAATTTTGCACCAGGAAAAACCTTTGTTCCCATATCTCTTCCATTTGCAATTAAACCAGGCTTACTAACACAAGAATGTTGGAGCACCAATAAAGCCTCTCTGACGAGCGAATACTGCGATACAATTGATGCTTGTTGGCCTATATCTTCAGTATAAAGTTGATTGGTAATATCAATATTATTAAAATTTACTCTAAAATATTTTTCCTTGTCAGGTATTAGTTTAATTCTGCTAAGGATATCATTTATATCATGTGAAGAATCAAATTTCACATTTTCATTAACTTTTATATAGCCCATTGTTCTATAAAGAATGCCACTATCTAAAAAATAAAAACCGAGTTCTTTAGATAACATTTTAGAAATTGAAGTTTTGCCCGAACTAGCATCACCATCAATAGCTATCACAGGTACTTGAATCATATCTCATAAACCTCAACATTTATCTTTCTCAGAGTATCAACAAAATTTGGAAATGAGGTTGCAATATTTTTAGTTTTTAATATCGTAATAGGTTTAGAGGAAATTATGCCTGAAATTGCGAATGACATCGCAACTCTATGATCGTCAAAACTATCCACAATACCACCATTTATTTGACCACCAATTATGCTAATACTTGATTCTGTGGACAAAACATCTATTCCTAACTCTCTTAGACCTTTTTCCATTGATAAAATTCTGTCACTTTCTTTATATCTAAGTTCTTCGATGTCACTTATAACAGATTTTCCAGAAGCACATGCGCATGCAATAAACAATATGGGTAATTCATCTATTAAAGAAGATATTATTTCTCCCGATATATTTATAGCTTTTAATTTACTATATGACACAGATATATCAGCAATATTTTCATTACAATTAGTACGAAGATTTTTAAATTCTATCTGTCCACCCATCTTTTTTAAAATATTAATTAAACCAATTCTATACTCATTAACACAAACATTTTTAATCAATACTTGTGAACCTTTCTTCAATAAAGCAGCAACTATAAAAAATGATGCAGAAGAAAAATCATTAGGAACTTCGATATCTTTAGCAAATATATCCTTATTGCCGTAAAGTTTTATTCTGTTATCGTCAATTTTTATATCATAATTAAAATATTGTAATAGACGTTCGGTATGATCTCGTGTCTTAATTTTTTCAATAATATTTGACTCGCCCTCAACAAATAATGAGGCTAGGATTAGACATGACTTAACTTGTGCGCTAGCTATTAGAATTTCCTCGTTACAACAGCTTCGTTCGACAGGCTTACTGAATTCTAAGGGCGGTTTATTCTCCCGACTTTGTATCACGGCTCCCATTTTTGTAAGAGGTTCAATTATTCTCGCCATAGGCCTAGACTGTAAAGATGTATCACCAGTGATTATAGAGGTAAAATCTTGCATAGATAAAATACCTGATAACAAACGTATAAGCGTCCCAGAGTTGCCTGCTTCTAGATCCTTTTTTGGTTTCTTTAGTGACTTTAGACCTTTTGCATTAATAGTCAGGCTGTTATCCTCATGTATATCAATTGAGACTCCAAGATTTTTCAAAATGCTGATAGTGTTTATGCAATCATCCGATTGAAGATAATTAGATATCTTGCAAATTCCATTTGATAATGCACCAATCATCAATGCTCTGTGAGTAATTGACTTATCACCAGGAACTATTATTTCAACATTAAATTTCTCAGAGCCATTTATTATAAGATTTGAAGTCATTATGAGTTAAGTTTTTTATGTATTTTTTCAATATATTTTTTTATCTCTGTTGATTTCCCATTTTTAACAATTTTTTTGAAATTTTTAATTTCATTTGTGAATTCATCGATAGAATTTATGATGTTACTTTTGTTTAAGGATATTATACCCTCCCACATCTCTGAATCACTATTAGCCAATCTTGCAAAATCTCTAAATCCACCACCAGTATAGGAATCTATTTCTCCTTGAGGACATTTAGATAATATATTTTTTACTAAAACGAAAGAGGTAATATGCGGTAAATGACTTGTTAATGCCAATAACGAATCATGCTGTCTAGGTTTTATTGTTATACAATTACAGCCAATTTTTTTCCAAAAATTAGTAATTTCTTTTAATAAACCATTATTCTTATTGAATGGTGATATTAATACATACTGATTATTGTATAAGTTAGTTTGATAATTTCTTATTCCATATTTTTCACTTCCAGTTAATGGATGAGATCCGATGAAGCTTCTTCTTAGAGAAACAGAGCAGTTATCTAGTGATGTGGTGATATTAGTCTTTATGCTACCAATATCTGATACTATGGCATTCCGAGAGATATTTTTATCAATTACTTTGAAAATTTCGTCATATTTCTTTACAGGTGCGCAAATAATAATCAAATCTGATTTTTTTAATAAAGTAAATTGTTTGTCATCATAATCATCTATTAAAAGATTTTTTTTAGCAAATAATAAGGATTGTCTACACGTATCATATGCATAAACTTTTTTACAATTTTTTCCTCTTTTGATGGCATGTGCTAACGAGCCTCCCATCATACCGAGACCAAAAATATAAATATTACGAAACACTAGCGAGTCCTCTTTAAAAGTATTCTAAGGTTTTTAATAAATAATTTGCACTCATTCATTGTTCCAATTGTAACTCTTAAATAATTTGGAAGTCCATAATTTTTCAGAGGTCTCAATATTATTCCCTTTTTTAAAAGTCCTTCAAAAATTACACTGGCATCAATGCCAAAATAAATTGTGATAAAATTTGTATAAGAATCAATATATTTTATAGAATCTTTATCCAGCTCTTTTGTAATATATTCATAACACGTTTTATTAATTTCTAGACTGTCTCTTAAAAATTTTTTATCTTTCAATGACTTTATTGCCATAATTTGTGCAATCTGATTTACATTAAAAGGTTGTCTCATAGAATTAAGTTTTTGTATAATATCTGTTTGAGATATTCCATAACCCACTCTAGATCCTGCGATTGCATAAATTTTTGAGAATGAACGAGTAATAATTATATTTTTGAAATCTTTTATTAAATCTAAAGCAGATTTGTGGCCTCTGTAACACGCATACTCAATATAAGCCTCGTCAATTACTACAATAATTTTCTTTGGGATTGACTTTAGAAATTCTTTTAGCCTTTTAGAATCAATTATTGTTCCTGTTGGATTTGAAGGATTAGCAATGAAAATTACCTTAGTCTTTGAAGATATGCTATCTTTAATCGAGTCTAAGTTGACAGTCATGAAAGATGCATCATTTTTCTTGTTAATATTTACCTCAACAATCTTAGCTCTCATTGAATTTGATATCATCTTATAAACTAAAAAGGCATGCTTACTAATAATCACTTCATCATTTTTTGCTAAAAAGGTTCTTCCTATTAATTCTAAAATTTCATTTGAACCATTTCCGATAATTATATTTTTAGTCTTTAATTTATATTTCTTATGATAAACCCTAATTTCCTCAATAAGATCTGAGCATTTTCCATCTGGATACCTGTTCAAAGATAGTATTTCTTGTCTCGCAGCATTAATTGCATTCAAGGATGGGCCAAGAGGATTTTCATTTGACGCTAACTTTACTACTTTAGATACAGCATATTTCTTTTTAACCAGTTCAGCACTGAGCCCAGGTTGGTAAGTATTCGTTGACTTTGGATTAGGCATCTAAATACTCTTTGGATACGAGCCAAGATTTCTAAAAAATTGGCTTTTTCTCTCTATTTCAAGAAGTGTTTTATGTATTTTAATATCAGACATATGTCCTTCAATATCTATAAGAAACATATACTCCCAATTATTTTTTTTAGTTGGTATTGACTCAATTTTAGACATACTAATTTTATTTTTGGAGAGTGGTTCGATTATTTTGGCTAGAGCACCAACTTTATTTTCAAGAGATATTAATAATGATGTTTTATCATCTCCACTAATTTCAGGTTCAGCTTTACTAATAATTATAAATCTTGTTGAATTTTGAGATGAATCATTAATGTTTTTGTGAATTATAGGAATTTCATAATAATTTGAAGAATTAACGCTTCCAATAGCAGCTGCATTTTTCATATTACGGACTTTTTTTACAGCTGCAGAGTTACTAGTTGTAGAAATAAGTTTAGCATTCGGAAGATATTTCATAAGCCATTTTTCACATTGTTGAAATGACTGCTCATGTGCATATACTTTCATAATTGACTTTTTATTTTTTGATAAAGACATTAAACAATGACTGACTTTTAAATTAATTTCTCCATTAATTAGCAAATTTGTCGTGACCAAATTTTCCACTGTTTCTTTCACGCTTCCTTGTGTTGAATTTTCAATTGGAACTATTCCATAATCAGCAACATCATTATCTACTTGACGAAAAACATCCGAAATATTATGAGCATACGAAGCTTCGGATGAAGATCCAAAGAATTTTATAAGAGCATCATGTGAATATGACATTTCTGGTCCAAGGCATGACACTTTTAATTTTTTTTCAAGAGATAAGCATGCGGACATAATTTCTCTGTATATAGATTGAAGATGTTGCGCAAGGAGTGGACCTTTATTAATTTTCTTAAGACTTCTCAGGATTTGTGCTTCCCGTGATGGCTTGAATATATCCGTCTCACCTATGCTATCTTTGATTTTCTTTATAGTCTTTGCTAACTCAGCTCTCTTGTTAAGTATTTTTACTAAATCTTTATCAAGATTATCTATTTTACGGCGCAGTTTGTTTAAATCATCATTCATTATCAACTACAGTCTCCATTGAAATAGCAACTAACTTCTCATCCTCACTGAGTACTTGCAACCTTACGCCTTGAGTGTTTCTTCCAATAACCGGCATATCATTTACTGATATTCTAATTGTTTTACCTTTATTTGTAATCATAATAATCTGATCGTTATTATTAGTGTTGACCGCCCCAATCACACTACCATTCCTTTTGCTGGTCTTAATACCAATTACTCCAACTCCGCCTCTTTTTTGTACATTATAATTCTCTACAGATACTCTATTTCCATAACCATTCTCAGTCGCAGTAACTATATCTCCTGTTGATGGTTTTAATATTGAAGTAAGTTTATTATCCTTTCCTAGACTTATACCTTTTACTCCCAGTGTACCTCTAAATCTCTCTCGGACATCTGATTCATTAAATCTTATAACTTTTCCATTATCTGCAACTAACATAATATTATCATTAGTTTTAACATAATGGGCTCCAAGAACCTCATCATTTGCTTTGAGTACAATAGCCTTTAAACCTGTTGCTCTGATTTTTTTAAATAGAGATATAGGTATTTTATTAATCATGCCTAACCTTGTTGACATAAATAAATATCCATCATCGAAAGAATTGACTACCACGAAAGAGCTTATTGACTCACCTTCGGACAGCGGAAGGATATTATTAATTGGACGACCACGCGCCTGTCTACTTGGATCTGGAATATCAAAAACTCTTATTGAATAAACTTTACCGACTGTAGAAAAACATAAAATTGTGTCATGTGTGTGAGCTTCGCATAATAATTTAGCTTCATCCCCCTCTTTAAATTTAGTAGCATTTATACCTCTTCCGCCTCTCTTTTGTTTTTTAAAGTCATTGGCTGGAAGTCTTTTAACATAATCCTCTCTTGTGAGGACAACTATAACCCTTTCTTTCTTTATTAAATCCTCTTTTTTCAATTCCCCTTCATCAGACGAAACTATTGTTCTTCTACTCTCTCCATATTCGTTTTTAATATCTTCAAGCTCAGCTTTCATCACTTTATCAAGTTCATCTGGGTTTGTAAGAATTTTTATAAAACGCTTTATTGACTGAATTTCTTTTTTATAATCATCAAATATTTTATCTTGCTCTAAATTAGTCAATTTTTGTAATCTGAGATCAAGAATAGCTTGAGCTTGCTGAGGCGAAATTTTATATTTTTTCCCTTTTAATCCATAGTTGTCATTTGATGGAAAAAAGTCTTTAGTTTCCTTAGTAATAACTCCTAGATATTTTTCTATATTTCCAATTTCCCATTCCTTTTGAACAAGATTATTTTTAGCTTCTTGAATAGTTTTAGATATTTTTATTAATTCGATTATTTTATCAACATTTATTAATGCAATACCTAGGCCTTCAAGTGTGTTAGCCTTATTTTTAGATTTATGTAAATCAAAAAGTGTCCTTCGGGTAATAACCTCTCTGCGGTGTTTAATAAATTCATTAAGAATCTCTTGTATGCCTAAAGTCTTTGGTTCACCTTGGACAAGACATACCATATTGACAGAATATGAAATTTGCGCATTAGTGTGCTTATATAAAGAACTTAGTACAACCTGATGCTGTTCTCCCCTTTTCAATTCTATGACTAACCTCATTCCTTCTCTATCTGATTCATCTCTTAGATTACTGATTCCAGATATTTTTTTATCCCTTACAAGTTGAGCTATATTTTCAATCAATTTAGATTTATTGACCTGATAAGGAAGTTCTTTAAAGACAATTGATGTTTTATCATTGTCTTTTTTTTCTATAATATGCTTAGCACGAATTTTGAATGAACCTCTACCAGTCTCAAGTGCTTTTCTTATTCCTCCATCGTTTTTAATTTCACCATGAGTTGGAAAATCAGGCCCTTGTAAATTACTTTTAGAAATCAAATCATCAAGATTCTCTCTATTAATCAATGTTGGATTATCAATCATACATATAGTTGAATCAATTATTTCAATAAGATTATGAGGAGGTATATTTGTAGCCATTCCAACTGCTATACCTGTAGAACCATTTACTAATAGATTGGGAATACGAGTTGGAAGTACTGTTGGTTCATTTTCTGATCCATCATAATTGGCAGAAAAGTCTACTGTATCCCTATCAATATCTTGGAGAAGTTCGTGTGATAATTTAGACATCCTAACTTCGGTGTATCTCATAGCTGCGGGCGAGTCACCGTCCACAGATCCAAAGTTTCCCTGACCGTCAACCAATGGATGTCTCATTGAAAATGGTTGAGCTAATCTCACAATCGTATCATATACTGCTGTATCACCATGCGGATGATATTTACCTATTACGTCACCTACGATTCTTGCAGATTTTTTATATGATTTATTCCATGAATTATTTAATTCATGCATTGAAAAAAGCACTCGGCGATGTACTGGCTTTAGACCATCTCTAACATCTGGTAGTGCTCTTCCAACAATCACGCTCATAGCATAACTCAGGTATGAGTTACGCATCTCTTTTTCAAAGCGTATTTCTTGATTTTCAGCCATATATTGATGTAAGTCCGTAAATGATATTAAACATCTATTTTATCATAACGACCTGATATACACGATAAAAAAAATAACTATCCAAAAAAACGTCAAATATTAGTCGAGGAAGGTAATCAGTGATTTTAAATGAAATTTAAAGTAATATTTAGGATAGAGACTAAATATGAATATAGATAAATCCGAAATTGAGAATTTTGATAATTACGCACATGAGTGGTGGAATAAAAGAGGTCCATATAAATTTATACATCTCCTTACGCCGTTGAGGTTGAAATATATTTCAAACAATTTAAAACTAAAAGGATAGAGCTTAAGTTAAGTTTATATAGCTGATTATTATCCTGCTTAAAAAAATCTATTAATTTATTTTCATAAAATTCGTAGTAGGGTGATGATTGATAAGCAATTTTAATTGATTTAAAATGATTTTTTTTCCAATCTTGGTTGTTTTCAATTAAAACATCATTGAATTTTCTTCTTATATTTTTACCAGAGTGTTTTACTGGAACACTTAACATTAAAATTCCATTAGCTGCATGAATATAAGTTCTATTTCTTAGTGTTTGTTTTTGATAAAAAGATTCTATATCCCAATAACATTTATTATTGATAATATATTTCCAATGAGAAATA
>PBXG01000013.1 GCA_002728355.1 Gammaproteobacteria bacterium
CCAAAACTTAGTGAGAATCTATTACCAGGCGTGACTAGAGATTTGATTATAAATCTTGCTCGTCAGAGCGACAAACAAGTTTTTGAAGAGGATATTTCCTCAGATCGCTTGATAAGCGCGGATGAAATATGGTGTTCATCCTCAACTAATTATGTTGTCCCTATAACAAAAGTTGATGACGTTATTATTCAAAATGGGAAAGTTGGAGACACTACGAAAGAATTTTACAATTTAGTCACAAAATTCATACAGGAATTGTAACCCACATCATCAATAATGACGTGGGTTAAAATACCATTTATCTTGTTTTAGTTTGTCTTTGGTTCGCAAGAATATGCAGCAGCGTTCATCTCTTTTGCTTTAGCAGTACATTCATCTCTTGAAGAGAATGGTCCAACAGTTTCGTAGCGATCGAAGTCACCCTCAATTGGAAAGACTTTTGCTGTATATGCACTTGGCTCTGTGCCAACACCGCCACCACATGCTGTAAGTACAGCAGATAGCATTAAGACAGACATTATTTTGATAGTTTTCATTTGCCCCCCTTTCGGCCTAGTAATTAGAGTATTATTATACCCGTAAAATCAAGAATATCACAACTTACCAGAATTTTAATAAGTTAATTACTAAATTTCATAAACATTATTAGCATTCTCTAATATAGTATGAATATTTTTTCAAAAAAAATAAGTTATATGAATATTTTTTGATACAATCATATTGTTATAACAAAGTATTGGGGAACACCATGATTAATAAAATTAAGAAAGAAAAAGGTATCCTTGAGAAATTTTCAGAGTCTAGAAGATCAATGCTGAAAAGTCTCGGAGCCGTTGCAGCTGCGACGCCAGTTGTGGGAAGTATGTTCAAAGCCAAAGATGCGGATGCTGCACTAGCAGATCATACTATGTATTTAAGAGGGAATTATTTTGAAAGCTGTACTTGCGAGACAATTTGTCCTTGCTTACTACTTCTTGACCCTACCAAAGGTTATTGTACTGCATTCCTTGGATGGCACATTGATAAGGGATGGGTCGGTTCTACGGATGTTAGTGGATTAAATGTAGCAATGTTTCTTCATGCACCAAAAAATCTTCTCAAAGGAGGTTTCACTGTTGGCGTTTATGTTGATGACAGAGCAAGTCGATCACAAAAGAAGGCTTTAACTGAAGCTTACCATGGAATTCATGGCGGTCACTTGGGGGTTGTTGCCAGCCTAGTGAAAGGCGCAGAAGGAGGTCCACGTGAGTTTTTACCAACTAGATCTGCAAAAATAGATTTTACTGTAAACTCGCCACATAGACATCTTGTTGTCCATGGAGTAGGTGAAAATAAAATGGAACAACTAGCTGGTGCAGGTGGAAAACCTGTAGTAGTTCACGATACTCCTCTAGCAGTTGCACCTCCATTTCCAATAACTGTCAGTAGAGCATCAAAACTCGTTTATAACGATCATGGCATTAGTCACTCGTTTGAAGGTGGTAATGGGTTAAGCTCTCCATTTGTATATATGGATGGCGGCGCTAAACAAACTGCTATTGAAAAATCCTAATACTTTTAGATAAACCTATCCTTGTCATAAGGATAGGTTTTTCATTTAAAGCAATTTAATGAATAATCAAATACCGAAAGCACCATTAAAAGACCGGATGATTGTTTATGTCGGAGTTGCATCAATCATACTAGTTTCATGGGCATATATAATAGGCATGGGTTGGCATATGGGCACATTACCATTTAGTGAGCCAATGCAAATGGATATGAAAACTATGGACATGGATAAAATGGACATGGCGATGGATAATCAAGGAGGCTTAATTAATTCTCTTATAACCTGGATGCCGCCATCACAAGGCGCATGGTTATCATCCGATTTCTTTTTATTATTTTTAATGTGGTCTGTGATGATGATAGCTATGATGACTCCGTCCATTCTTCCCATGGTCATGCTATTTACTGCGATAAACGAAAAAAATAAAACTCAAAATAAACCTTACGCTTCTCCTTTTAATCTTTTATTCGGTTATTTGCTTAGCTGGATTTTATTTAGTTTGGTAATAACTTTACCTCAGTACTCTCTGCACCAAGCAGAACTACTTAATCCAATGATGGAACCTACGCATGCTTATATAGGAGCACTATTTTTAATTTTAGCTGGTTTGTATCAATTCACACCATTTAAAGATGCGTGTCTTTCTGTATGCCAATCTCCACTCAGCTTCATGATGAATAACTGGAGGGATGGAAACCTGGGTGCCTTTTTGATTGGCTACAAACATGGATTTTATTGTGTTGGATGTTGCTGGGTTCTAATGTTAACACTATTTGCATTAGGCGTAATGAATATTATGTGGGTTGCTATCTTAACAATATTCGTTTTGTTTGAAAAATTATCCTACAAATATCCAAAGCAATACAGATATATCACAGGTGTAATTTTTATATCGTGGGGTTTATTTCTTATTTAGTTTTTAGAGAGAGTTATAAGCTGATCTTGCATTTTCAAGTCTTTCTGGCGTCCCTATATCTTCCCAATATCCTCCAAAAATACTAGAAGAAATGTTTTTTTCCTCTCGAAGAATGTCTCCTAAATCACTATGATTATATTTTCTAAATAACTCCGAAGTATACAAACCGATTCCAGTAAAAGTAAAATCTTGTCCTTTAATTAGATGATTATCTTCTAGTGAAAAATCACCTTGATGATATGTTGGTTTTGGCACCAGTATGACATGTCCTAATTTATTTGATAAATCATGCTTCAATAAATCTATAAACGTATAGTTAGTCCAAATATCTGCATTAACAACCAAGAATGGGTTTTCACCAAAGAAGTCTAGTATTTTGCGAATGCCATTTGCCGTCCCTATTGGTGACTCGCCCTCATCACTAATAGTAATTTGTATGCCGAACTTTGAACCATCACCAACATGATCATGAATATATGATCCTAGATAAGCCGTATTAATTGCGATATCTGTAATTCCTGATTCAGCAAGTTTAATTATTTTATCTTCTAAGAGTGTAACATTACCTACCTTTAATAGAGGCTTAGGGATGTCTCTAGTTAGGGGCAGCATTCGTTGTCCCTTGCCTGAAGCTAATATTATTGCTTTACGATTCATAACAAATTCTTTATCTCCAATTCATGACAGGCACTTTTAATATTTGTGAGGTAAGGATATTTCTCTAAGACTTTTTCAACATAAGCGAACGTTCTGGGTATATCAGAAAGATAACTGGTTTTATTATCTCTATGATTCAATCTAGAAAATATTCCAATAGCTTTTAAATGTCTTTGAAGACCTGTAATATCATACCATTCCACAAATTCTTCGGAACTAAAATTATACACATCTTTAATTTTATTTGAGAAGGAATGCAGCATATCTAAAGTTAATTTTTCATCCCAGGTTATATAACAGTCTTTAAGTAATGATACGATGTCATACGTTATTGGTCCTACAACAGCATCTTGATGATCAAGTACTCCTGGATTATTTTTTTGGGTCATCATTAAATTTCTCGAATGAAAGTCACGATGCACAAAGCTTTTTGGAATACTATCTATTTTGTTTTGTAAAACTTCTAGACCCTGATTAAATTTCGTTTTATTAATAGTCTCATCATTAATTTTTAGATGCTCATTTAAAAACCACTTCCTAAAAATACCTAGCTCTGATCTTTGTTCCTTAATATCGAATGTTTTAAGATTTTCTGTGCTCGCTTCTTTTTGCATTTTACATATCGTNTCAATTGCATCGGTATATAAACAATATACGGTNTCATCATTTAAAACATCTAAATATTTNTTATCACCTAAATCAGACATTAATATAAAGCCTTTACTNTTATCTGTTTTTAAAATTTTAGGTACATTTATACCGATACTTTCTAATCTTATATTAATATCTAGNAAACTTTCTAACGGTTCTAATTTTGGAGGCGCNTGCATAAGTATTTTAGTANCATTATCAAATGATAATCTCCAATAAGACCTAAAACTTGCATCGTTAGANGCAGGNGATATCTCACAAGGCTCTTCAACATTTGCTGATACCCACGAATGAATTATCTCTAATTTTTCTTTATTCATCTGCTAATATTACATTATAAATATATTATTTATTGAACTTTTTAAAGAAAAAAAGGAACACAAAAATTATGAATGAAACGAAATATTTTAAAGATGCATTAGAGCTCCAAGTNGAAGCTAAAAAAATTGGACTAGATTGGCTTACAACAGATGGCATTATTCTCAAATTGCAAGAAGAGACTTTTGAAGTTAGTGAAGAAATAANAAAAAACAATAAGACATCAATTAAAGAAGAACTTGGGGATCTTTTATTTACTTTTATTTGTCTTGCTAGACATCTAGATATATCAATTGATGATATTTTACTGGATGCTAATAGCAAATTTAAAGATAGATTTGANAAAGTTAAAAAAATACTAGACGAGCAAGGNCTTTCTTATGCTAGTCCTGANGAGATGAATCNAATCTGGAAGTNAATTAAAGGNTAGAGCATTTANCTTTTTNTGTCTTTTTNACTCTATATTTNCANAATTGAGTTAAGTNACANTCATNACANTTNGGATTTCTTGCNACGCANGTATATCTTCCATGCAGNATAAGCCAATGATGAGCATGCATTTTAAANTCATCNGGAACATTTTTAATTAATTTTTTCTCNACNGTTANNACATCTTTTCCTGGCGCAATCCCTAATCTATTGGAAACTCTAAAAACATGTGTATCCACACCAATTGTAGGCTGACCAAATGCATTATTCAGCACTACGTTTGCAGTTTTACGACCAACTCCAGGAAGGCTTTGCAAGTCATCTATGTTGNCAGGGACTCTACCCCCATACTTNTTNANCAGAATCTCGCACGTCCTAATCACATGTTTAGCCTTAGCATTGTATAGACCTATAGTTTTTATATACGATGATAATTTTTTCACGCCAAGATTTAAAATCTCTTTCGGTGATTTTGCATCTCTGAATAATATTTTGGTAGCCGCATTCACACTCTTATCTGTAGCTTGAGCAGATAGTATTACAGCTATTAATAGTTGAAATTTGCTTTTATAATTTAGATCTGTTTTTGGTTCTGGATTTTTTTTTCTTAAAATTNTAAAAATCTTCTGAATAGATTCATTTTTCATAGGTTTTGATATTTTTTCTTTTCNAGCTTTCTCTCTCGATAGCTTTATTAACATATTCACGTAAATTTACATTCTCGGCTAATCTTTGTTTTTTTTGTTCTTTTANTTTTTTAATTTTTTCAATCCTATCAATTTTAGAATAATAGTTTATTTTAGATTGATTCGATTTTTCAGTAGGCCAACTCCACAGTTTGATATCTGGATTATCTATCATAGTCATGCATTCAGTCGGACATTCGTTTATACACAGTTCACATCCATTACAATATTCATTGATTACGTGATGTTGTTTAAGCTTAGCGCCNAANANNGCATCTACNGGNCANACTTTNATACAAATAGTNCAACCAATGCAGTGCTCGACATGAATATGAGCAATTTTATAATTAATATTTTGTGATGNNTTTTTAAAATGACCTTTTTTAATATCNTCTATTAGGATTCTTGTGCTNTCAGACCCAGGNTCNCATCTATCTGTCTCTTCTCCATCTTCTACTATTGCACGTGAGTAAGATTCGCAATCATCATATTTNCACTTCTTACATTGCATCTGNGGAAGGATATCAAGTATNGCATTAATCTTTTTTATATTATCGGTCATGAAATTTTTGAACCAGGTGTAACATTCTTTAATGGACTTATTAAAACAATTTCCTCTTTGTCTGACGTAGCTAGCACCATACCATCTGATACACCAAATTTCATTTCTCTCGGCATAAGGTTTGCAATCACAATTACTTGTTTATCTATAAGATTATCAGGGGAATATGATTTTTTTATTCCGGCAAAAACTGTTCTTGTATCTTCACCTAGATTTATTCGTAGTTTTAACATTTTTCTTGAGTCCTCTACCTCCTCAGCTTCTACAATAGTACCTATTCTTAAATCTAGTTTTATAAAATCCTCAATAGTTATTTTATTATCAGTCATTTTTTTCCTCCTGATTCTGTCCTCATAGACTCAATTGATTCAGAGTCAATCCTATTTATTATAGGCTCAAACTTATCTATTTTTTTTGATATAAGTTGATTATCAATGTTTTCCCAAGAAATCGATTCACATTGTAATATTTTTTCAATTTTATCAACACAATCGGGAATAATAGGTTTTAAGTATCCAGCTAAGACTTTAAACATATTCAAACCATCGGTACATACTTTTTGTACATATCCTCTATTATTATCGTCTTTAATTTGCACCCACGGCTTTTCTTCATCAAGATATTTATTTACTTCATCAGCCAGTGAAGTAATTAATCTTATGTTGGCAGAATATTTTCTATCTTCATAATTTTTTATAATTTCATTTTTATTTTCTATAATATTATCATGCAGCTTATTGTTATTAAGCTCTGACGCAAGCTCATTGCCAAAGTCTTTATTAATGAAGCGGGCACATCTACTTCCAATATTAATAATTTTTCCAACGAGGTCTGAATTTACTCTTGCTTGAAAATCACTTAAATTTAAATCAATATCCTCAATAGTATTGGTCAATCTGCTAGCAAAATAATATCTAAGATACTCGGGATTTAGGTGATTCAAATATGTTCTTGCATTAAAAAAGGTTCCTCTAGACTTTGACATTTTCTCTCCATCTACAGTTAAGAAACCATGACAGTAAATAGAATTTGGTGATCTAAAATTAGAAGCTTCGAGCATAGCAGGCCAAAATAATGCATGAAAATATGCTATATCTTTTCCAATAAAATGATAGAGCTCGCATTCAGATTCATGATTCCAAAACTCATCAAAATTTATATTTTTCGTATCACACATATTTTTGAATGAAGCAATATATCCTACGGGAGCATCCAACCAAACGTAAAAATATTTATCATCATATCCAGGAATGTTAAATCCAAAATATGGTTTATCTCTTGTTATATCCCAATCAGCCAAACCATCTTTAAGCCACTCCTCGAGTTTATTTTGTATCTCACTTTGGACGCTGTCTTTCTTCATCCATTTTTTAAGATAGTCTGTATAATTACTTAATTTGAAGAAAAAATGTTCTGTCTTTTTTGTGCTCGGTTTAGTATTTGAAATAATAGAAATTGGTTTTTTAAGTTCAGTAGGGGAATAGGTTGCTCCGCACTCTTCACAAGCATCTCCGTATTGATCCTCGGCACCACATTTAGGACAAATGCCTTTTATATAGCGGTCAGGTAAAAACATCTTCGCAGATTCATCGTAGAATTGCTCAATTTCTTGTGATTTGATATCCCCGTTATCTTTGAGTGAGTTATAGATAAATTCAGAATATTCTCTATTTTCCTCTGAGTGGGTTGTATAGTAATTATCAAATTCAATACCAAAATCTTCAAAATCTTTCACATGCTCTTGATATGTTTTTTGAATTAATTCCTCAGGTCTTACATCAAGCTCCTTAGCTTTCAGCATTATCG
>PBXG01000014.1 GCA_002728355.1 Gammaproteobacteria bacterium
CTCAAATAATTCAATTGAGAGAATAGGAAACAGTATTGTGCTTATGAATGTTATCCATGCTATTGAACCCGACGAAACATTTTGACGTAGAAGTTCGCTCATTTCTTTTACTCTAATAAGTGGCAGAACTGCGAAGATAACAATAATACCAAGTGTTGCTTGGGGTAAGTTGTAAAGTAGCTCCGTTGCATACATAAGTGTTATGCCAACTATTAACATTGTAATCACCGAGGCAAATCCACTATAAGCGCCACTAGCCTCATTCACTGCTGATCTAGAAAATGAGCCTGAGACAGGATAGCTTTGTGAAATACTGGAACTGATATTAGCTAGCCCTTGCCCAAATAACTCCTGGTTAGAGTCTACCGGTGAAGGATTTTTATATAATTCAACACCGCTAGAATTTTTTTGAGGTTTTTTAACATAGAGTTGTTTTGCTATTGCGATAGCCTCCATAAAGCCTACAAAAGTAATAATAGTAATATGAATAATCAACATTGGAAGTGAGCCAACAAATTCATTAGTATTTGGTAGTTCAAATTGAGGTAGGCCGCTAGGAATAAATCCTACTATAGGGCCAGCGTATGACAAATATGTAGCATACAATATTGATAAGACGAGCGCGAAGAATACAGCGAGATTACTTATTGTCATATATTTTGTAATTTTGTATTTAACAAGATACATGAGCACTAACATTGATAAAGACAGTATTAACGCTTCGTAAATTATAGGGTATTCCAAAAGAAAAGATTCATAATTGACAAGTTCTTGCATTCCAATTTTTGGGAGACCGAATACTTTGCTTAGTTGAGAGAAAGCAATTATTACTGCTGCTGCAGATGTGAATCCTAATAAAACATGCTCTGGTATTTTATCAAAGATTTTCCCTGCTTTAACCAGCGCCAAAACTAATTGAAACACTCCAACGCCAAGTGCAAGTATCATAGCATAAATTACGAAAAGTGAACTGTCACCGCCTGATAGAGATGTTATTGCTACAGATGTTAATAAACTCACCATTGCGACTGGACCAGTTGCAAGATACCTAGACGAACCGAAAATTGCAGCAATAGAAACCGGTACAAGAGAAGCATAAAGTCCATAAACAGGTGGAAGATCCGCTAATGTAGCGTAAGCCATAGATTGAGGAATGATAATCATTGCTATAGTCAATCCAGCTATAATGTCTCTTGAGAGGTATGAGGAGTTTCCAAGTGTTTCAGGTAACCATGAAGTGAAGCTAAATAACATGGTTCTAATGTGTATCAGAATATTTATTATGAATTACCTCTATTAATACTATCGAAATTTGGCACAATTATAACATAATAAGTAAAAAAGTCTCGGGGCGGCTATATGGAGTATCGCAAACTTGGAAATACAGATATTGACGTTAGTGTCATATGTTTAGGCACTATGTCATATGGTGAACAAAACACTGAAAAAGAAGCACATGAACAACTTGATTACAGTCTAGATAGAGGAGTCAATTTCATAGATACCGCAGAAATGTATGCTATTCCTCCTAAAAAAGAGACTTATGGTAAAACTGAAGAACTAATTGGAACTTGGATAAAAAGAAGAGGTGAAAGATCAAAGTATATAATAGCAACTAAGGTAGCAGGACCAGGGATGGAATATGTAAGAGGCGGATCAAGATTAAGTTCTGAACATATTATGAAAGCAGTTGAGTCCTCACTTAAAAGACTTCAAACAGATTATATTGATTTATATCAAGTTCACTGGCCCGAGAGGAAGAGTAATTATTTTGGGAGGCTTGGTTATGAATATTCTGAAGACACAGGAATAGCAATTGAAGAAACCTACAAGGCTATGGATAAATTGGTCAGAGATGGGAAAGTAAGATATTTAGGGATATCCAATGAAACACCATGGGGTATTAATGAGTATCTCAGGCTTGAGAGAGAGCATGGATACAATAAGATTATGTCAATACAAAATCCATATTCATTGCTCAATAGAATATATGAAGTAGGACTAGCTGAGATTACTCACCGTGAAAATGTTGGGCTTCTGGCATACTCTCCGCTTGGATTTGGTATGCTGACTGGCAAATATGCTGAGGGCACTCCTTCGGATTCAAGACTTGGATTGTATGGTGATTGGTTTACGAGATACAGCAATAAACCTTCAATAGATGCGGTCAGTAAATATATTAACTTAGCGAGAGAGTTTTCAATAACGCCAACACAACTAGCACTGGCTTTTGTGAATAGTAGGCCATTTCTGACATCTAACATAATTGGTGCGACCAAAATGAGTCAACTAGAGGAGAATATTGACAGCATTGAAGTTTCATTAAATACAGAGATCCTAGAAGCTATTGAGGAAATACATGTCTCGAATCCTAACCCAGCACCATAAGTGAGATAACAATAAAAGTAATTAGATAATATATTTTACAGCCGCAAGAAGATTATCAAAAATTTTGACCTTGTGAGTGTTATCTTTTTCAATAAGCTTGCCATTACCTGTTTTCACAGCAATTGGTTTACAACCTGAATTGACAGACGCTTCAATATCTCTGGGAGAATCACCAATCGAATAACAGTCCTTCAAATTGAAATTGAATCTTGATGCAAGACTCGTAAACATTCCTATATTTGGTTTCCGATTAGGACTATTCTCGCTAGGCTGGCTAGGACAATATGTAATCGCTGCTATTTCGCCACCTGCAGAACTTATAGCATTCAGCATCTTGACATTAATGTCCACGAAATCAGAATATTTAATTATTCCTCTATTAATCCCAGATTGGTTAGTGGCAATGTATATATTAAAATTAGAATCTGTTAGAAGTTTAATGGCTTCGAGACTCCCGTCTATTGCATTCCATTCACTAGGGTTCTTGATATAACTCTGTGAGTCGTGATTAATAACACCATCTCTATCAATAATTATATGTTTATTGAGCTTCACTTACTTTATCTGATGTTTTACAAATTCTGATAGTTTAGAAATTGGTTGTCTTATTTGTTCCATAGTATCTCTGTCTCGAATAGTTACATCTTCATTTTCTAGAGAATCAAAATCTACAGTGATACAGATTGGCGTACCGATTTCGTCATGTTTTCTATAACTCTTACCAATATTTCCTGTATTCTCAACAACGATGCGTCCAATTCTTAGGGATTGGATAGAATCTTTTATTTTATGAGCAAGCTTTACAATCTCAGAATTATTTTTTTTGAGTGGTATCACTGCAACTTTGATTGGAGCTAGTCTTGGATTGAATTTTAATACAATTCTTGTGTCATCATTTTCAAGTCTTTCTTCTGTGTATGCCTCGTTGAGGAGAGCGAGCACGCCCCTATCTACACCTGCTGAAGGCTCGATGACATACGGTATCACCCATTCTTTGGACTCAGGATCATTAATCGCAAGTTTGGAGTTAGATTTGTCATTAGACAAGACGGTTGCGGATAGAGAATAATCTTTCTGATTTTTTGTATGGGACCCTAGATCAAAATCAGTACGATTAGCAATGCCCTCAAGTTCTTCGGTTCCGTGCGGGAATTTGTACATTATATCGGTAGTTGATTTTGAATAATGTGACAGATCATTTTCAGGTACTTCATACAATTCAAGATTCTGCTCGGATATGCCAATATCTATCCACCACTTTAGCCTTGTTTGTACCCATTCATTAAAATAATCTTGATCTTTTGCTGGATGAACAAAATATTCTAATTCCATTTGTTCAAATTCTCTTACTCTAAAGATAAAATTTCTTGGTGTAATCTCATTCCTAAATGCTTTTCCAACTTGTGCAATCCCAAATGGCAAGGATCTCGAACTAGAATCAAGAATATTCTTAAAATTTGTAAAAATTTGTTGTGCTGTCTCTGGCCTTAAATACACAAAATTATCATCACCGGCTATTGGGCCAACGGATGTTTTAAACATAAGATTAAATGGTCGTGGCTCTGTGAGATCATCAGAACCGCAATTGGGACATTTGCCGTCAACAAGTTGATCAGCTCTACATCGGTACTTACATGACCTGCAATCTATTAAGGGATCAGTAAAGGTTTCCTCATGTCCGGAATATCTGAGAACATCTGAGTGCGTTAATATTGAAGCATCTAGTCCTTCTATGTCATCGCGCTCATAGATCATCGAGGACCACCATATACTTTTAAGATTATTTTTTAATTCAACACCAAGTGGGCCGTAATCGTATACCCCTTGTAGACCACCATAAATCTCATTTGACTGGAATATAAAACCACGTCTTTTTGCAAGAGCAACCAGTTGTTCCATCGATTTTGCTGTCATATGAGTATGAAATTCATTGTTATAGCCTGTGAGTGTATTGTATTAAGCCTTTATATTCACTAATTATTACATATTTTAGCTCTTATAATTATATTTGAATAGTGCACACTATTTGAGCATATTATACAAAATGAGCATTGCTATGCACTGTTTTAGTGCTATAATACCTTTGTTTGTTGTTGAAACACAAAAGTATGCACTTTTTAGTGGCATTAAATACCATCTCAATTGGCATGAAAAATGCAACAGTATTTAGGCAAACTAACACAAATGAGGTAATAAAAATGAGTGTGGAAGATGTACTAAAAATAGTTAAAGAAAAAGAAGTTAAATTTATAGATTACAGATTTACCAATACGAGCGGTAAGGAGCAGCATGTTACAGTGACTGCATCTGAAGACGGTATAAATACTGATTTCTCTGAAGGAAAAATGTTTGACGGCTCTTCAATAGCTGCATGGAAAGACATTAACGAATCAGATATGATTCTAATGCCAGACGCATCAACAGCAGTAATGGATCCATTTTATGACGAGCCAACATTAGCAGTCTCATGTGATGTAATAGAGCCTGAGGATGGAAAACCATATGAAAAAGATCCAAGATCTATTGCTAAGAAAGCTGAAGAACATTTGAAAAGTAGTGGTATAGCAGATACTGCGTACTTTGGTCCTGAGAATGAATTTTTTGTTTTTGATGATGTTCGTTTTGAAGACAAACTAGGCAGTTGTTTTTTCAGCGTAGATTCTACTGAAGGATGCTATAACAGTGGTAAGACGTATGAGGAAGGAAATATGGGTCACAGGCCACTAGTTAAAGGTGGATACTTCCCTGTGCCTCCGGTAGATTCACTTCAGGATTGTCGTTCAGCTATGATAACAACTCTTCAGGAAATGGGAATTAAATGTGACGTTCATCACCATGAGGTTGCTACCGCTGGTCAGTGTGAGATTGGCGTTGCGTTTAATACNCTNGTTACCAAAGCTGATGAAGTACAAAAATATAAATANGTTGTNATGAATGTNGCTCATGCTTATGGCAAAACAGCTACATTTATGCCAAAACCNCTTGTTGGAGATAATGGTACTGGGATGCANGTGCATATGTCTCTAGCCAAAGGTGGTAAAAATATCTTTGCTGGAAAAGAATATGGTAATTTATCGCAAGAAGCACTNTGGTATATTGGAGGAATCATCAAACATGCAAGAGCGCTTAATGCATTCACAAATGCATCAACNAATAGTTATAAAAGATTAATTCCTGGTTTTGAGGCACCGGTAATATTAACTTACTCTGCACGAAATAGATCAGCATCTATAAGGATACCTTATGTAACTAGTGATAAGGCTCGTAGGATTGAGGTCAGATTCCCAGATTCTACTGCTAATCCTTATCTTGCATTCAGTGCATTAATGATGGCTGGGCTAGATGGTATAAAAAATAAAATTGATCCAGGTCCATCTATGGATAAAGATCTTTTTGAAATTTCATCTGATGAAGAGAAGTTACTTCCTACAGTAGCACCAGGGCTAGATGTAGCNCTAGAGGCTCTTGATAAAGATAGAGCGTTCTTGAAGGAAGGTGATGTTTTTACTGATAAAATGATAGATTCATACATTGGTCTTAAATATGAAGATGTTCAAAGACTAAGACAGTCAACTCATCCATGTGAGTTTGAAATGTATTACAGTCTATAANGTTACATGCCGCCTAGAGATGGAACTCATGGCGGCAATGAGGTGCAAAACAAATGTCTGTTAATTTTAATCAAAAAAGAGAATTGAACATAAATCTAGATATTTTAGACAACATTAGAACCGCAATAGTTATCATTAATAGACAATACGAGTATGTCTATAGTAACGTGGCAGCAGATGATATATTAGGCTCAGCAAAAACTATTAAAAAAATCGATAAGCTCTCGTGCGAAGATATCAGTATTAAATCATATATTGATGCCATTTATGTAAATGAGCAATCAGTAATGTTGAGAGATCTTAAATTTAAAAATTTTGACCGCGTAGAGAAAATATGTGATTGCAACATATCCTTATGTTACATAGAACAAGAAGAGTGCGTATTAATTGAGTTCAATGAAACAGGAAGACTGTACAATATATCTAACGATCAATATCTAATCGATCAACAAAAAGCAACACAAGAGATGGTTAAAGGACTATCGCATGAGATTAAAAACCCATTAGGAGGAATAATGGGGGCAGCTCAGTTGCTTGATAGATCTGTTAATAATTCGGAGCAGGCTAAATTCACTAGTATAATTTTAAAGGAGTCTGATAGACTGTTGAAACTTATCAATGCGATGTCATCGCCAAAACCTTCTGATCAAAAAGAAAAATTGAATATTCACGAAATAACAGAGCATGTAGTAGAACTCTTTAAATACGATAAGGAAAATGAAGATGTAGTTTTTAAAAAAGATTATGATCCTAGTATTCCTTTATTTACCCTTGATAAAAATCAAATCATACAAGCGCTAATCAATATAATTAAAAACGCTATTCAGGCTACTAACAACAAAGGAGCAATAACGGTAAAAACAAGAGCGATTTTAAAGTTTACGATTGGACAAAAAAAACACGACTTGGTTGCAAAAATTGATGTTATCGACAATGGAAAGGGTATACCAGAGAGTAAACTCAAAGAAATATTTTACCCAATGGTTACTAGTAAACCTGATGGTATGGGACTAGGACTTACAATTGCTCAGTCTATCATCACTCAGAATCATGGATTAATTGAATGTGCNAGTAGCAAGAATCAAACTATTTTTTCCATAATACTGCCTTGGAGTACAGAAGATGTCACCTAAACTATGGATAATCGATGACGAAGAGAGTATAAGAACTATTTGCAACAGCGCACTAGAGCAAGATTTTGACATAGAGATGTTCCCCAATGCCTCTGAGGCTTTACTAGCACTTAACACTTCTGCGCCAGAATTGATTATCACAGATATTAAAATGCCCGGTATGAATGGCATAGATTTCTTGAAGAAAGTTTCTGCAAAACACCCTGATATACCTACTATTGTCATAACTGCGCATACAGACATTGAAAATGCTCTATCTGCATTTAAAGGAGGTGCATTTGATTATTTGCCAAAACCATTTGATGTTAATGATATTAGAAGAGTTGCGTTAAAAGCCGTAAAAAATTCTGTGGCTAAACAATCTAACTCAGGTGAAATACTAGATTATGATAAAGATATTCAAAAAATAGTTGGTAAAGCTCAATCGCTACAAAAAGTATTTAGAGCTATTGGAAAAATATCGATATCCGAACTTAGTGTGCTGATAAGAGGNGAGTCGGGGACTGGTAAGGAATTAATAGCTGAAGCNATTCATCAGAACAGCATGAGAAAAGATAAACCATTTGTTGCCATAAATGTAGCTGCNATNCCACATGAATTACTGGAGTCAGAATTNTTTGGGCATGAAAAAGGTGCTTTTACTGGCGCTCAAACTCAACGAATTGGNAGATTTGAACAAGCACATGGCGGAACNCTTTTCCTTGATGAAATTGGNGACATGCATCCTGAATTACAAACTAGATTATTAAGAGTNCTTTCAAGTCAAGAGTTCTACAGAGTTGGNGGTCATAACCCAATAAAATCAGATGTAAGGATTGTCGCTGCTACTAACCAATCAATAGAAAATCTGATCAAGGAATCAAAGTTTAGGGAGGATTTATTTCATAGATTGAATGTATTTAAGTTACAACTCCCTCCTCTTAGAGATAGGAANGAAGATATTAAGGTTTTGGCAGAGCATTTCTTGTCTGNCTCATCTAAAGANCTCAATGTTNCCGNGAAAAGTTTAGACAAGAATGNACTGTCGTTTTTTGANAGTTATCATTGGCCNGGNAACATNAGACAGCTTGAAAATATCTGTAGGTACCTTANTGTGATGTGCTCCTCATCAATAATNACAGTTGATGATCTCCCAGATGATATTACTTCCGGANNTGATNANAAAGAATCGTATAATGNAAAATTAGGTTGGGAATCATTATTNGAAAACGANATTAGAGAGAGAGTAANTNCAGAGAAAGATGTTCTTATAAAAATTAATGAAAAANTCCAAAANTTGNTGATTAATGAATCNCTNAGAGCNACNAATGGTGTAAAGCAGGATGCAGCTAAACTTTTAGGGTGGGGACGAAATACNCTNGCAAGAAAAGCAAAAGAGATTAATTAAGCAAATTCTCAAGTGTTCCAATAATATCCTCGCCGNTGAATAAAATTTTATAAGCAGCATCAACAACTCGNGAATTATANATACTTTGNTTCTTNGNNAGAATTTCTGTTGATGTGTATCCCTCAACAGTTCCAAATTGATTCAATAATTTCTCTGGATTCTTGTTGTTGGCAAACTCGACACCAAATAATCTATTTCTTGACTTGTCAGATAAGCAAGTTAATTCTAAATCACCGATGCAAGATGGGCTATTAATTGTTTTTGCTATTTTTTCTGATGGGGCTATCAGGCCTCTTTCGCTATAAATTGCATGCGTTAGATTTTTTACTTCTTCTTGGGACAATGTAATTAATTGCTCAATATTCTTCGAGGAATAATTCAACGATGACATTATCCCAGCCAGAATAGCGGAGACGTTTTTAATGATACCTGAAACTTCTACGCCTATTAAATCCTCGGTTGAGATTAATTTGAAATGATCTGTTTCCATAGAATTTTTGATTCTAGCTAATAGACTACTGTCGGTCGCAGCGATACTCACTTCTTGAGGTATTTTATTTACAAGATCAATCGCAAAACTCGGACCCGATATTAGGCATAAATGCATATCCTCTCTAATCTCTCTAGTGATGATTACATCTAGTAAGTCTCCTGAATTTTTATCCAGGCCTTTTGTTAACCAAACCACCGATTGAAATAGTTTGATATATTCTTTTTGTTTTTGAATAAGATCTGAGAATCCATCACTAGATGTTGATATTATATTAATGCAATCTTCATCTGTCTCCCTTAAAGTGGATAAGTCATCAATCCGGGTAACGTTTTCGTGAATAGTTAAATTCAGTTTTTCTAGTAATCGATTTTTTTTAAAATTATTAAATTTTTCAGAAGATCTACCATATATCTCTACTTGATGATCCTGTCTAGCTAGATGATGTCCGACCGCAATGCCCCACTCGCCAGCGCCTAATATTCTATAGATTGGTTTCATTTAATTTTTATTTTTGCTTGCAAGTTCTTTTTGATAAAGGGAGTTGAAGTCAATCGGAGCAAAGAATATTGGAGGAAATCCTGATTTTTGAATAAGTGTTGTAGCTGTCTCCATTGCATAAGGGAACACAACTTCAGGACATCTTATGTTTAGAAAGCTTGATAATAAATTTTCATCTGCACCTTCAATAGTGAATATTCCTGATTGTTTTAATTCTACTAAATATATCACCCTCTCTTCAGCTTCAGCCTTGATTGATATGTTGAGCGTAACATCAAAAGTATTTTCTTCTATTTTCTCAATTGAGGTGTTTAAGTTAAAACCTACCTTTGGCTGCAACTTTAATTCATTGAATATTTTAGGTGATTCTGGCGATTCAAGAGATATATCTTTTGCATATATTCTATTCACCATAAATTTAATTTGCTGTTCCGACATTTATTTGCCTCCAGATAGTGGCATATTGTTGTCAATCCATGATGATAATCCACCTTCAAGATAAAATACTTCTTTAGCACCCTGTTTTAGAATTAAATCAGCTGCTTGAATTGCTGCTTTTTCATCATTTGCATAAGTAATAATCGCATCGTCAGCAGCACTTACATCCAAATTTGCTAGATCATCAAGACTATAATTTTTAGCTCCCACAATATGACCAGCTTTAAATTCCTCTGCGTTTCTCATATCAATCAAGAGGGCCTTTGAATTATTCATGGCGTTGATTAAATCATCGCAATTTATATTCTTTGTGGGACTAAAATGTGACTTTATTTCATGATTAATAATCAGAAGCCCCAATATAATGAAAGCTGAGAACAAAACTATGTTGTTATAGATAAAAGCTGTCAATAGATTTTCCTTTTAGTTTTGATGTGAACAGAATACTTCTCTCATCATTTCAATAAGTTTGAGAGTTTTTACATCGCTCACTTTGTAATAAACCTTATTAGCTGCTTTCCTTGTAGAGAGAATTCCTTTTTCTCTCAAGATTGCAAGATGTTGAGATATATTGCTTTGAGATGTCCCAACATTATCAACTATGTCTTGAACGCTGAACTCATCCTCTCCCAGTTTACATAAAATCATCAGTCTTAAAGGGTGCGACATCGCTTTTAATGATCTTGAGGCTGTTTCTACATCCTTTTGAACCTGTTGCTCCATCGTGCTAAGGTNATCTTCTTTATTAATATTTAGGTTTTCTGTTACCATATNGATATAATTAAATTAACATATATCTATATTAGACAAAACTAATAAGATAATAAAGTATTAACTTAGAAATTTAAGGTAATTATGAGACATCATAAAGTGCGACATATATCATGGAGCTTGATTTTATCCATACTTTTAGTAATGCCTNCTAAAATTTTCGGAGAAGATAGAGTACCTGCAGAAAATATTGAAGAGTTTGTAGAAGTTTATAAACGAATAAAAGAACAATATGTGGATGTTGTAGATGATGAAAAATTATTTGATATGGCTATACAAGGAATGGTATCTGGTCTTGATCCACACTCTTCTTTTCTGTCACAAGATGATTTTAACGAGCTAAAAATAGGCACTACTGGAAAATTTGGTGGTCTTGGAATAGAAATTACGACCGAGGATAGTTTTGTCAAAGTTATATCACCTATTGATGATACACCAGCACAGAGAGTTGGAATTAAATCTGGAGATTTAATAATTGATGTAGGAGGAACATCTTTGAAAGACCTACCTATTTCAGATGCAGTGAAACTCATGAGAGGTGAACCAGGCACTTCCGTTGAGATAACAGTAATAAGAAAGGAAATTAAGGAGCCGCTTAAATTTAATATAACTCGTGAAATTATAATTAGTAAAGGCGTAAAGAGTTACTTATTTGATAAGAAAATTGGTTACGTCCGTCTATCCAATTTTCAATCTAATTCAACGAATGATGTGAAAGATGCTATTTATGAGCTTAATCGAGAATCGAATAACAAAATGGAGGGGCTCATNGTCGACTTGAGAAACAACCCTGGCGGAGTTTTAGGGACAGCTGTAGGTATAAGCGACCTATTCTTGACCGAAGGTAAAATAGTCTATACGAANGGTCGAACATATAAATCAAAATTAGAATATTTTGCATCACCACAAGATATTATTGATGGACTTCCATTGATAGTTCTTATAAATGAGGGTTCAGCATCAGCATCTGAAATTGTAGCGGGTGCATTACAAGATCACAAAAGAGCAATGATTATGGGTACCAANTCATATGGAAAAGCATCAGTNCAAACTATTCAAGAACTTAATGATGGTTCTGCGCTAAAATTGACAACTGCTAGATACTACACGCCACTTGGTAATGATATACATGAAAATGGAATTAAACCCGATTTAGTTATTGAAGGGGGTAAAAAAGAAAAAGTTAACTTACCCGAACCTTACGATGAAGATGGGCAATTATTTCAAGCAATTAAACATTTAAAAGATACAAAAATATCAAATAACAATTAAAGAAAATGAGTNGACTTAGAATTGCTATTATATTTTTAGTCTCNTCAGTATTGNTAAATGGATGTACATATAAAAAAACTAATCCTTGCATTAATAATGTCGAATCACAGACCACATCTATACTTAAAAATTACGAAGTAATTTGTTTTGAGACTNTTGATAGCTATGATTTAAATTATGAGAGTGATAATAACTTAACATTATATGCAAAAGTCTTCTTTCCCCCTTATATCAAAAGTTCCTATAATGCAGTTATTTTGTCTCATGGCTCTGGCGGAGTACGTAAATATCACAATAGGTATGTAGAATTTTTAACTGAAGCAGGTTACGTTGTATTTCAAATTGATCATTATCTNGCTAGAGGTATTCGATATAGTAAGACCTTTTCCGAAGTATCAGGTATTACTTTTATGAATGATGCATACAAAGCATTAGANATAGTTAAAAAATACGACAATATAGATAANATAGCCTATCTAGGNTGGTCNCAAGGAGGNGTAGGACCAATACTTTCTCATTTTGATGATTTAGTAGAAAGAATTAGTGAGAATCGATTTGATACTGCTATAGCGATTTACCCGTACTGTGGTTTTACATTTGAAGCAGATATACAAACACAAACACCGCTTTTAATAATAACGGGCAGAGANGACGATCTAACACCAGAAGAACCATGCATAACACTTCGTGATAAATTTGCAAAGAATGATAGGGTTTTTGATCTAGTCTCACTAAAAGGTGCGAGGCATGGATTTGATAATCCTTTTTTATTTTTTGGATTTGAATTCACTAAATTACCAAGTCTAGATAATCACAGCGATGAATGTACGTTAACAATAAATAATTATGGAAATATACAAACTGTGGCTGGAGAGATTATATATGGACCCAAGGAATCAGCTGACATAATTGATAGATGTTCAAGCAAGGGAGTGATGGTCAAATATAATCATGAAGCTACCTTAAAATCGCAAAAACATGTGTTGAATTTCTTATCAAAAACACTAAATAATATGCAATAATATTTGTGTGTAAGGAGGTATATTATGCAAAAAGGATTCAAAGTATTTCTGTTTTTGACATTGATGATATTTATTGGACATAGCATGGCTGCGGATGTAAAAAGACCAGGCGCAAATAATAAAATGGGTCTTACAAAGAAAACACAGCAAGAAAAAGAAAATTCTTTTTTTAATAGGTTGATAAAAGGGGACTTTGATGAAAAATCTGCCAACCAAAATGATGATATAGATCAAATTAAATCTGACATAGCCGAGCTTAAAAAACAAAATGAATATTCGGATTCTAATGATAAAATTATAAAACAAATCAAAATGCTATCAGAACTCAAAGACGAAGGAGTTCTCTCTAGCCAAGAATTTGAAGATAAGAAAAAAATTCTCTTAAACAAAATTAAATAAAATATGGCTAGCGCATTAGAGAAGCTTCTACTCAAAAAATTAAAAGTCATACCGAATTTTCCAAAAAAAGGTATCCAGTTTCAGGATATATTTTCTCTTGTATCGGATCCTACATGTCAAAAAAAAATTGTTGAAAAGATAGCTGGTTATGCACGAAAAAATTCTATAACCAAAATAGCAGGCATAGAAGCAAGAGGTTTCATATTTGGATCTCTTGTAGCTTACAAATTGAATATTCCCTTTGTTCCCATTAGGAAAAAAGGAAAGTTACCAGGCAAAGTTAACAAGATAAAATACAAACTTGAGTATGGCTTTGATCAGATAGAGATGCAGGACGGCTCATTAAAAAAACAAGATAAGGTTTTGATTGTTGATGACTTAATTGCAACAGGAGGAACAGCATTAGCATCATCTAAATTAATATCCAAAATGGGTGTCAAAAGCATTTTTTTTGCATTTGTTATTAATCTATATAATCTTAGGGGAGTAAGATTGTTAGAGAAGAATAAATATTCATACATGTCTATAATTGATGCTGAAGGTTAAGAAATATGAAATTAGGAATAATTGGCGGAAGCGGCTTATACAATATAGGTAATATTGATAAAGAAGAGTGGCTTAAAGTAGATACTCCTTGGGGTAGTCCATCAGATGATTTACTTAAATGTACAATTGAGAATAAAGAGATAATCTTTCTACCACGACATGGTAGAGGTCATAAAGTAAATCCTTCAAATATAAACTATAGAGCAAATATCGATGCGTTAAAGCAACACGGTGTCACAGATATAATATCAGTATCTGCNGTTGGTTCNCTTAAAGAAGAACACGAACCTGGTAAATTTATAGTTGTAGATCAGTTCATTGACAGAACATTTTCAAGAAAAAAAACATTCTTTGATGATGAAATCGTTGCTCATGTCTCGTTGGCGAAACCTATATGTGAACAGTTATCAGAGATTTGTGTGGATGCCCTGCAAAAACTCAATATCAATTTTTCCAAATCTGGTACCTACTTAGCAATGGAAGGTCCTCAGTTTTCAACTTATGCTGAATCCTGCTTGTATCGATCTTGGGGTCTTGATGTCATAGGTATGACTAATATGCCTGAAGCTAAGCTGGCTAGGGAAGCTGAGATTAGATACGCAACAATTGCTATGGTTACCGACTATGACTGTTGGCATTCATCTCATGAGGATGTCGATATTGATATGATCATTGAAACCTTAAATAAAAATGTTGATAATGCTAAAAATTTGATAATGGAAGTAATAAGAAACTATAAGATTGATGAAACGAGAGATTATATACACACATGCCTAGATGGTGCGATCATTACTGATCCATCGATGATGACAAAACAAACAAAGAAAAAACTNGAAACTATTGCCGGAAGAGTTTTGCCAAAATAAATGAAAATTAATAACGAGTCCTATAAGACAATTTGGGTNGACAATAACAATAAAATCAGAATTATTGATCAGACTAAATTNCCNTTTGAATTTGTTATTTGNGAACTTAAAACACTCGACGANACCATTANAGCAATTAAANCNATGCAAGTNAGAGGGGCNCCTTTNATTGGNGCTACTGCGGCATTTGGTATTGCTCTTGCTATGAAAANTAATAGTGACAANGATGCGCTAGATCATGCGTGTCAGANCCTTGTGCANTCAAGACCAACTGCAGTNAACCTGGAAAATTCAGTNAAAAGAATGAAGAGNCTTCTTGATAAATATGAGCCNTCCGAGCGTTATGATGTNGCTTTGCAGGAAGCTNATAAAATATGTTCAGAAGATGTAGAGTGTTGTCGGAAAATTGGAGTTTTTGGGAAGAAAATAATAGAGGAACATCTAAAAAAAATAAAAGGTGATAGCATAAATATCCTGACACATTGTAATGCAGGTTGGCTTGCGACAATAGATTGGGGTACAGCAACATCACCTATCTATCATGCATTTAAAGATGGAATTAAAATACATGTTTGGGTTGACGAGACGAGACCCCGAAATCAGGGATCACAACTGACTGCATATGAGTTAACGCAAGAGGGTATAAAAAATACAGTCATAGCTGATAATACCGGAGGAATATTAATGCAAAGAGGTCAGGTTGATATGTGTATAACAGGTGCAGATAGAGTCCTTAAAAATGGAGATGTTATAAATAAAATTGGAACATATTTAAAGGCCTTGGCAGCAGTAGATAACCAAATTCCATTTTATGTTGCATTTCCAACAACTACACTTGATAAAAAGAATGTAGATGCATCAAATATAAATATAGAAGAAAGGAGTCCGGATGAACTATCTATTATGAGAGGAATCTCTGAAGATGGAACTATCACGGAATTACAAATATATGCTAATGATACTGATGTGCTAAATATCGCTTTTGATATTACGCCAGGAAAATACGTGACTAAATTTATAACAGAACTTGGGATTCACAATACCGATAAGGATTCAATAGATGAGTTATATAATACTCTAGCGCATTGATGCAGCAATATTACCTCCATCTACTGTAAGAACGGCGCCTGTGGTTTTCTTAGATAAGGCTAAATGAAGAAAAGCTCGTGCAACATCAGATGCTGTTACTTCTTTCGATAATAAATTTCCTTGCATATATTCAAGCGGCGAAACTTTTCTTGCTTTTGCCCGTCTCTCAATCATACGTTGATTTAATATCCCACTTTTAATTCGGTCTGCGTTGATGCCATTCGATCTGATGCCCATGGGACCATAGTCGACTGCGTATTGTTTGCACAATGCAAGCAATGCTGTCTTAGGAAGACCGTATGGTCCAAAATTGTATCCAGGATTGACTGATTGCTTAGAAATATTGAAGAGTAGACAACCAGGCATCGATTGATTCAGCATTATATTGATTGCTTCAGATGCACAGATTTGGTGGGAGAAGAAATTAATATCAAAACTCTCTCGTAGGTGAGTATCGCTTATAGAGCCTATCTGACCATCATAAACACTTCCAGCATTTGAGACTAATATGTCTATTCCTCCGTATATCACAGATATTTTTGAGAATACTTCTCGAACTTGTTTACGGTTAGTTACGTCACAATGAAAAAAAATGTCTTTGCTCACATTATCCTTTGGTTTTGATGAATCTAATAAAACCACTTCTGCTCCCTCATTTCTAAAAATTTCACAAGTCGCCATGCCAATAGTTCCAAGCCCTCCTGTTATAACTACAACCTTGCCTTGCAGAGCCTTATTTGTTTTCCCTAACTTAGCTTGCTCTAAAGACCAATACTCTATATCGAAGATATGTTGTTTGGATATTGTTTTATAAGTGGACGATGACTCCACTTTCATGACAACATCAGCATTTGTCTCTGCTAAATCTGCATTTATCTTGCAACTTTTTAGATCAGTACCAACACTAAATAACCCAACACCTTTCACATATATCAATCTTGGATAAGGGTCCAGCATCTTTAATTTTCGGTTTCTAGCATGAGTTTTAAAATAATTAATATATTTTGATTTGTAAGTATTTATGGATTTTACTGCAAGTTTTTTGAATTCATCAATTGAACACGAATGCGTAGCGTCAATAAGAAGAGGCGTAGGTTTGATTCTTATTGCATGGTCAGGAGTAACTGTACCTTGCTGAGAATAAGATTTAAAATTTTTTCCATTAAGATAATTCATTAAAGTTGTCGTTCTTCGATAATTTACAATGAAACTACTGTCGTTCTCATTGTCGCAGACTAG
>PBXG01000015.1 GCA_002728355.1 Gammaproteobacteria bacterium
GTCAAGACTGGGGCTCATAGGATATAGGTCAACATTTTGAGAGATATCAAAATGCTTAAGAAGCATTCTGACTCTATAGTGATGATATTTGTCTGTAACTATTAAAATTTTTCTGTTTTTGATAGCCTTAATCTTCTGTAACTCTCTCACTTCATCATATGTGCTCCGGTTATTACCAAAAAGTAAAATATTTTCTCGTTTAATATTATTTGATAGAAGTGAATTGAGGTATATCTTATGAACAGGAGTTAAACCTCCTGTATGATAGTTTTTTACAGTAGAATCCTCATTGCTTACTAAAATTACTTCTGCATTCTTACTAAAATACATCTTTGCTGCTACTGAAGCTCTATCCGGATTGCCTGATAAAATTACAACAGCATAATAATTATTTTTGATTAAATCCTTGTTAGGATTAATGATATTTTTAAGTGTAAAGATAGAAAAAATTAAAAAAATAATGGATACAAAACCAATTGCAGACAATACGAATAGAGTAACTCTCAAGATTATCTAAGATTTTTTGAGAAGGAAGTGAAATTTATCACCCTTTTCTTCTGAACTAAGTAATTCATTCCCAGTTTGATTTGCAAATGATTCAAAGTCTTTAACAGCACCAGGGTCTGTAGAAATAATGTATAACACTTGCCCAGAATCCATGGTATTAATTTCTTTCTTTGCTTTTATTATAGGTAGTGGACAATTTAAACCACTCGTATCTAATTCTTTATCAAAATCTGACATAAAAACTCCTGAATATATAAGTTATACTATTAATGTTAAACGATAATTAAATATATATTTATGGTATTTATTATTAAGAAATATTCAAGAATTTTTTTGATGATAATTGTATTTATCTCAAATCCATCAAAGGTTCACTCGGACCCATTGCCTCAACTTGGCGATCCATATAGTGAAGTATTACCAATTTCAAATGAAGAAATCATAGGATTTATGAGTTATCAGAGTCTTCAAAACGGGAACTATATTATAAATGATCCGCTTGTGGTGTCATACATAAATTACTTGGGCAATCTTTTGTCTAGAAATCTTTTAGATGAAAAACGTAAATACAAATTTTTTATTGTTGATACTGATGATATAAACGCTTTTGCATTACCTGGTGGCTATATTGGTATCAATAGTGGTTTGGTTTTACTTAGTAAGAATGAAGCTCAACTAGCTTCAGTTCTTGCTCATGAAATTTCTCATGTTAACCTTCGACATATTGCTGAAATGCTAGCAAATTCTACAAGCAACAGCATACCAATGTGGATTGGAATCTTAGCGGGCATGTTTACTGGTAATGCACAAGCTTCTATGGCTGCAATTCAGACTGGATTGGGAATTTCAATGCAACAAAACATTAACCTTATTCGATCTAATGAAGTAGAAGCAGATAATTTAGCTATTGAGATTATTAAAAGTAGTCCATTCAAGACTTCGGCATTTTCTGATTTTTTTAGTGAAATGATGAATGCAACTGGTGATGTTCAGAGAAGCTTATCTTACCTCTCAACTCATCCAATGTTTGAAGAAAGGATTGCAAATATAAAAAATAGAACAAATGCAGATGACTCAAAAATAATTAATACAACCGATGATTATAAATTTATAAAGAATATTTTATACGTTAAGTATGTTAAAGATATTAATAGACAACTAAAAAATATAAGATCGGATTCTATTGTCAATAAACACAGGATTGGTCTTTTGTACAATAAAAAATCTGACTATCAAAAATCAATAAATGTGATTAAAGATGAATATCTAGTAAACTCTGGCAATATTTATATTGCTGTTCTATATGCTGATAACTTACTTAATCTTGGTAAAGTTGATGAGGCAATTATCACTCTTGAGAAGCTATTAACACTGCATCCATTGAATAAAAATTTACCACTTATTATATCTGAAGTAATGGTAGACAATAATCTAAACCCTGCCAGAGTAGTTAAATTACTTAGTTCGGTATCAAAAAGCCACTCGCTTAATCCAATTTTTTATAGGACTTTGTCAAAGGCTTTCTCTCAAAATAATGATGTATTTAACTCAAATATCAATCTTGCGGAATACTATGTGGTAATAGGAAATTATCGTTTGGCTATTGAGGTACTTCAAAATGCATCGAGGTCAAATAANCTAAATGCTGCACAATTAACAACTNTCAATGACAAGAAAAGANGAATTTTATGTACTTATAATCGCCCNCTTGAGCCTATTTTCGGGGAAAAAACATGTAATTAAAGTAGTTTTTTTATTTCTCAATGAGTACTATAATNATGTTAATTTAAAGTATAATATATGGTTACTAAAATTAAATACATCTTTCTGTCATTCNTAATTTGCGCTAATCCAGTTGTTGCNGATAATATAGCTGAGGGCAAAAAGCTNGCATTTGATAGNAAAAAAGGTAATTGTCTTGCCTGCCATATGATAGAGGATGGTGAATTAGCAGGAAACAATGGGCCGCCTTTAGTAGCAATGAAAGCTAGGTTTCCCAAAAGAGATGACCTGTTTGACCAGATATGGGATCCAACTGCAAAAAACCCTTCTTCGTTCATGCCGCCATTTGGAAAACACGGCGTNATCACGAAAGAGGAAATTGAAAAGATAATTGATTATCTTTACACATTATGAGGTATTACCTATGAATAGAAGAAATTTTCTTAAAAAATCATTNNTAACCGCTGCNGTTTTNGCAACGACANCTAGTNTNNTAGTNANNCCTAAAAAGACNTTNGCNGCATGGCCAAAAAAATCNTTTGATATAACGGATNTNNGTGANTCNATCAAAAGCGTTTANGGTCATAATGANACAACTGAGACTACNAAAGTAAAATTAAAAGCNCCTGACATTGCNGAGAANGGAGCNATAGTGCCAATAAANATTAAAACATCATTAAAAAANGTNGAATCNATNATGNTGTTTATTGAAAATAATCCTCAACCATTGTCAAGNGGNTATAATCTTACTTCNAAGNCTGTTCCATCAATTGGNACAAGAGTGAAGATGGGTAAAACATCAAATGTTATAGCAGCCGTCAAAAGTGATGGTAAAGTTTATACAGCCTCTAAAGAGGTTAAAGTAACTATAGGAGGATGTGGAGGTTAATCATGAGTACTATTAAAATTAGAGCAAAAGAAAGCAATGGAGTAGTTACTGTNAAAGCACTAATGAAACACCCGATGGAAACCGGTAAAAGAAAAGATAAAAAAACAGGAGATAATATACCAGCGCATTTCATTCAAGAGATATCTGGAAAAGCAAATGGTAGCGAAGTCATTGTTGTTCANTGGGGNCCCGCAGTCTCGAAAAATCCCTACTTAACTTTTGCTTACAACGGATCTAAAGGGGATAAAGTTGAATTAACATGGAGAGACAATAAAGGTAATCAAGATAGTAAATCTGTTGAGGTTAAATAACTTATAATGCGATTGTTTGGCTTAATAATTCTTCTGGTAACATTCAATGTGGGAGCGTCTCCAGAAGATGATCAAGAGAGGTTCTGGGAATATTTTAAAGATAGGTTCCCTGATACCGAATATAGTGATTATAAAAATGGAGTCTACTCTATTGATTTATCATCAAGAGAACAATGGGAATCGATTGAGGATTTTCCTCCATATGAAATCAACATAGAGCAAGGAGANGANTTATTTAATACACCATTTAAGAATGGTAANAATTACGCATCATGTTTTGAGAATGAAGGAATTGGTATTAGACAAAACTATCCTTATTTTGATGAAGACAGAGGGGAAGTAGTTACTCTCGANCTAGCTATAAATGAGTGCAGAATAAAAAATAGTGAAAAACCATATAGCTATTACAAAGGTGGACCAATGGCAGATATTTCTGCATATATGGCATATACATCTAATGGCAATAAGATTGANCTAGAGATACCAAATGATGAAAAGGCAATGAAAGCATATGAGAATGGTAAAAAAATGTATTTTACAAAAGTAGGACAATTAAATTTTTCATGTGCTGATTGTCATGTTTATCAAACAGGTACAAAACTAAGGGCTGATATACCTAGTCCTGCTATTGGGCATACAACACATTTCCCAGTATACAGATCAAGCGCGGGAAGACTCGTTACACTCCATGAGAGGTTTGCNGGCTGTTTAAATAGAGTNAGGGCTAAACCATATAAAGCTCAAGGTGAGGAATATAGGAATCTTGAGTATTTCATTACATACATGAGTAATGGGTTAGAAATTAATGGCCCTGGATCCAGAAAATAGGTACAATAAAACCATGAACATTATGGTTTCTCTAAAAAAAATTAGCTCATTAATCATAATATCAGTACTAATCTCGTCTTGTGCTTCTATCAATAATCTTATGCAATCAGGGGATGATGAAGCTTCTAGTTCAGAAATTAAAGATATCAGTGTAAATAAGAGACTACAGATATCAATACCTATTCCTGATGACGCAAAATATCTAACGGATAAGACCATAATCTTTGGCGAAGGAGAGAGATTTACTGGAGTGCTTTATCTGATACATGAAACTTCTGCTGATGATGTTGTAGAGTTTTATAGAGTTAGTATGAGAGATGAAGGATGGTCAGAGATATCGATTGTAAGAAGTGACTTTATATTGCTCAATTTTGATAAACAGGATAGATTTGCTACTATTAAAGTAAATAGAAGAATGTTTGAAAGTTCATCATCTGAGATTACTATTGGTCCCAAAACAGACACTACTATAAACAGAAGTTTAAACATACAGCCAAATGATTCGAGTTCTGATCCTTTTACTATTGAATAAATTCTAAGATANTATCAAACATATCATCAAAATATAAATCTCTGAAAAAATGATCTGCATCGTCAATTTGTACGACATTAATGTATCTATTATCAATTGACGAGACTCTTTCATAAGTATTNGGTGTTATATCATCATCAGAAGCAGTTACTATTAAAGTCCTAACTGAAAAGCTATTCAATAATCCAATTAAGCTTCCTCTACTACCAATATCTGTNTTAGTAATATGAGTATAATCCTTGTATGTTACGTATTTTACCTCAGCATTATTACAGCTCATAAAGTCTATTTTTATTACTTGATCATCACCTATATTATTATTTTTAATTTTTTGTATAAGAGAATCATTTTTAATCCTCTCAATGATATCTAAGTATTCGTCTGAAATTGGAGCTAACATAATGACCTTAGATATAATTTTTTTATTATCATCTGAGAGACTACTATAAAACTGAGCCATATTTAACCCACCCCTNGAATGCCCAAGTAATATAATTTTCTCATATTTATTCTTTTGTTTAATAAAATNAAACCATAGCTTAATTTCGCTAATTGAATGACTATTGAGATGATCGTGGATGATATTACACGGGAGAAAATCATCATTCCTATTTGTGATACCATAGCTTAAATTCATTGATAGTGTATCTATATTGCTATCTGAAAATCTTTCCGAAAGATTTTGAATGAGTTCAAGTTTTTTATGTCCTCTAGTTCCATGCAAAATCACAACAATTGTTTTTGAGGAGTCATTATTAATATAATTTGCATTAAGTTTATTACCAAATTCATCATTAATAGAGACTGTCTGTGAAAATGAAAACAGTGGAATAAAATAAATTGCAAAAAGTAGTTTTTTAAACATATTTTTTATAGGGCGTACAGGATTCGAACCTGTGACAAATGGCTTAAAAGGCCACTGCTCTACCAACTGAGCTAACGCCCCAAATTTTATATCTTATCTAATCTTCTAAATTTTTCAGGTATTAATTTTATATCTGCAAGTGATGCAAATAAACTATCAATAAATGAACATTCTTCATATACTGCATTATAATACTCTATTTTCATCGTTATAACAGCACCAAGTAGTATAGATGCTAAAGTTATAAAAGACCCTAGTGCAAGAGTTGATATTCCTGTTACCCCTTGACCTATGGTGCATCCAAGAGAGAGAACTCCACCTATGCCGATCAAAACAGCGCCAAATAAATGTCTTAGAAAATCATTTGAAGAAACAAACCACTCAATTCTAAAACTTTTAGAGATCATTGCATATATGAATGAACCAATAATTACGGAAATAAGAGCTGTTACACCAAAAGTTAGGTAATAGGAATCTGCTGCACTACCAACATAGATNATTGTTTCAGCCATCGGGTTGATAAATGTAAAAGACTGTACTCCTACACTAGGATAAGGGTTATCAAGAAAATTATTAGTTTCTATCCATTCTTGGCCCATTGAGCCTCCAGTTAAAAACCATGCCAATGTAACAACTATACCAACAACAAAACCAGATAAAATATGATCAAAGTTATTAAATTTACCATCAGCAAAAAAATAAATCATTAATACAATAGGAATGACTAGTCCAAATATTATACTGAAGGTATTTGANTCTACTATAGGAATAATAAAGTTAAGTATTGATGGCAAAGACTGATCATTTATTCCAAAAGATGCTAAATCGGGGCTTATTGGTTGCATCCAACTATGAAAAACTATTCCGTAAAAATCAGTTCGTGTCATTAAATATGCCATTGCACCAGCAGTAATTAATACAAAAAGAGACTTGAGATTGCCTCCTCCCAGTCTAATAAGAACTTTATTACCACATCCACTTGCATAAGTCATACCAATGCCAAACAATAATCCACCCAATACGTAACGTGGCCAGAAAAAAAGTGAATTTGTGTAGGGNATTCTTGATTCAGNGACATCAAATAATCCAAACATTTGAGATAAATTTACTCCAATCACTGCTACAATCGCTGCTAACATCCATGATTTCAGTCTTGATGAGTCTCCGATATTGACTAAATCTGATACAGCNCCCATTGTGCAAAAATTAGTCTTATTGACAACATAACCCATTACTAAACCTAGTAATGATGTATAGAAAAGTAAGCTTATTAAAGTTGATTCCATATTAATTCATATAATAGCCTAGATTCATATATTAGCAAATAATAATATAAACGTTAATAATTATATTGTTATTTATATTTTGTGGGGTCTGGGAGACCGGCATCTTTAAACCCGTCTTTTCTGAACTTGCAGGAATCACACTTGCCACATGCTAAACCACTATCAGTTGGGTTATAACAAGATAGTGTCAGTGAATAATCAACTCCCAGACTATGACCTTTCNTAATTATCTCAGCTTTAGTCATCTTAATTAGCGGCGTATGAATCCTAAAATGACTTCCTTCTACTCCTAATTTTGTTCCAAGGTTGATTGTTTTCTCGAATGACTTTATAAATTCCGGGCGACAATCAGGATAGCCAGAATAGTCAATAATATTAGCACCAATAAAGATATCCGATATATTTAGCCTCTCAGCAAATGATGATGCTAAGGAAAGAAAAATTGTATTTCTAGCTGGAACATATGTAGTTGGTATATTGTCATTTGAATCAATAGGTACGGGAATATTATCTGTTAGCGCTGATCCTCCAATCTTACTCAGATCAAGATCAAAGATGATTTGTTTATTAATTTGTAATTGTGNAAGAGATTTTTTACTAAACTCTATCTCTGAGACATGACGNTGATTATAATCAATGGTGAGAGCAGTAATCTCATATCCGTCAGACTTGACCATGGCAAGCATTGTAGTTGAATCAAGTCCGCCAGAAAACAGAACTAACGCTTTTTTATTTNCCACGAATATCTCCCCATATAATTTTGTGGAGNTGAACTTGCAATCTTACTGGAAGNTTATCTTCTAGNATCTTATCTGCTAAAACTTTTAAATTCATTTGATTATAGCTNGGGCTAAACAAAATCGAGCATTTTNTATCTAAATCATGATTTNTAATGTANTCNCTTGCCCATTGATAATCATTCAAACTACAAATNACAAATTTAACTTGATCTCTTTTTTTTAAAAAAGAATAATTATCCACAAGATTCCTATCATGCTCTCCAGATNCTGGTGTTTTTATATCAAGAATAATTTGAATATCTTTATTAATGTTTTTAATTGTATATGCATTACTTGTTTCAAGTGAGATATAATACTTATTACAATATTCATTCAGAAATCTCTCACATGACGGTTGAGCAAGAGGTTCTCCACCTGTAATGGTAACTCTATTACAATTATGTTTTGATATTATCTGATCAATTTCACGNAATGTTTTTTTTGAACCTTCAGTAAAAGCATATTCTGTATCACAATANCTACAACGTAATGGNCAACCNGTTAGTCTGACAAATACAGTAGGCAAACCAACTAACTCTGTTTCACCTTGTAAAGAATAAAATATTTCNTTAATNATTAGTGAATCCATTTTAAACGCTAGGAATATCCTGATTCTCAGTTAACATTAGTGCATGACANATTGCNACACCTAGAGCATCTGATGCATCTATCTCAAGTTTTCTTCTTANGTTTAATTTTTTCTTAACTTCTTTTTGAAGTAAATCTTTATCNGCAGCTCCATTTGNAGTAACNATATTTTTGACTTTTCGTGGACTATACTCGAAAATTTCTATACCTTTTCTNCTGCATGCACAGATAGCTGCCCCTCTGGCTTGNCCTAATTTTATAGCCGTCCCCGCATTCACACTGAANAATACAGACTCTANAGCAACATGATGAGGTGAAAATTGNTTAAGGATATTTTCAGTAGCTTCATTNAGAATAGCAAGNTTNGTNGTNTATTTATTCTTTAGTCCGGTCTTAANGATTGAATGATGTATATAATTAAANTGATTTTTCTCAAANNCAATTATCCCAAATCCTGTAATGTTAGTTCCCGGATCGATCCCAAGTATTCTAATCATTACTANATTATGCTGACATTCATATATACATTTTGAACGTCATCCAATTCCTCGATTTTACTGGATAGTGATAAAACTTTTTCCTTATCCTCATTTGGCACATCAACTTGAGTTTGAGGATCCATGATAATTTCTTCATCGCATATACTAAACCCATGCGTTTCAAAGTACTTTTTTGTATTAAAAAGCTCCGATGAGTTTGTAATGATAATACATCCGTTTTCTACCTGTTCAATATCTAATAGCTCTACAGAATCCATATGATCGAATAAATCATCTTCTTTCATCCTCTCTATTTTCATTACACCTACTCTTCTGAATAAGTGAGCTACAGAACCCTTAGTTCCTAAGCTTCCTCCATTTTTCGACAAAACATTTCTGACCTCTGAAACAGTTCTATTTTTATTATCTGTCAAGCATTCTATTATTATAGCAACTCCTTTAGGACCATAACCTTCATATGTTATCTCCTCATAGTTTTCATCTGATTGACCTGATGCTTTTTTTATAGCTCTTTCAATAGTATCTTTTGGCACATTAGCTGAATTAGCTTTTGATAAAGCAAGCCTAAGTCTTGAATTGGAATTAATATCGGGCCCCGCTAGTTTTGTTGCAACAGTTATCTCTCTAATAACCTTAGTAAAAACTTTACCCCGTTTATTATCCTGAGCTTTTTTTCGATGTTGAATATTCGCCCACTTGCTATGACCAGCCATTATGATACCTTTTTATTATTAAATTCTTTATTTTTAAAATTTACCATTCTTTGAATCGATTTTTGAGCTTTTTTAATTACATCATTTGAAAGATGAATTTCATTTTGTTTGTTATCAAATATTTCAAGAAGATTATCTAGCTTATTTAACTTCATCCATGGACATTTTCCACAACTCTCACATGAAGCTCCCTCACCTGCAGTTGGTGCCTCTAGAAATATTTTATCCGGAGATCTTTTTTTCATTTGGTATATAATGCCACTCTCTGTTGCTACAACTATATATTTCTTATTGCTGACAATAGATGCTTCGATTAATTTTGTAGTTGAACCAACAACATCTGCGAGATTTATGACACTCCTTGGAGATTCGGGATGAACCAATACATCGCAATCATATTTGCTTATTAATTTTTTCAATTCCAAAGCTTTATATTCCTCATGTACAATACATGCGCCATCCCATAAAAGCATATCAGCTCCGGTTCTATCCACGATATATTGTCCCAAGTATTTATCTGGAGCCCAAATAATTTTTTTACCTTGCGACGTTAGATATTCAATTACAGAAACCGCAATACTAGATGTAACTACCCAGTCAGCAATGGCTTTAACTTCGGCGCTAGTGTTAGCATATACAACTACTTCACGATCTGGATATTTTTTACAAAACATTAAAAATTCATCATGATTACAGCTCTCATCAAGCGAGCATGTTGCTTCACTATCTAAAACAAAAATTTTTTTATCAGGATTAAGTATTTTCGCTGTCTCACCCATAAATTTAACGCCAGCAACTATTAACTTAGATTCTTTTTGTTTATTTCCAAATCTTGCCATCTCTAGACTATCACTAACAATTCCACCGGTATCTTCAGCGATTCTCTGTATTGATTCATCTACATAATAATGCGCAATAAGCTTTGCATCATTATCTGCGAGGAAACCTTTTACTTTTTCTAGATATTGTGAATACTCTTTCATTTTGGATTCTTAATTGTTTTTATCCCTAATTCAGATAATTGTTCATTAGAGACGTTCGATGGGGCGTCAGTCATCAAACAAGATGCTGACTGAGTTTTAGGAAATGCAATTACGTCTCTGATACTGTCTGTTTTTAGCAACATCATAACAATTCTATCAATACCAAAAGCAATCCCTCCATGCGGTGGACACCCCATAGATAACGCATTCACAAAAAAACCAAATTTATTATCTACTTCTTCCTTGGATAAACCTAATAATTCAAAAACTTTCGATTGCAATTTGCTAGAATGTATTCTGATTGATCCTCCGCCAATTTCAGCACCGTTCAGTACTAAATCATATGCCCTTGATTTAATCTCAAAGATATTGTTTTTATCTAAATCATGAACATTTACTGGTGCTGTGAAAGGATGATGCAAGGGCGTTGGGGCATTAGTGCCGCTTTGACGCTCAAATAATGGATAATCAGTAATCCATAAAAATTTCCACTCGTCTGATAACAAATTCAACTGTTTTCCTAACTCTTTAATTAAACACGACATAGATAAATTAACCACATCTTTATTACCTGCTGAGAAAAAAATGATATCACCGCTTTCGGCATTAGTCTTTCCAATTATTTTTTTTANTATTTCATCATCTAAAAACTTTTTTATGGGAGAATTAATACCTTCAGATATATCATTGATATCATCNCATTTTAAATAGGCTAATCCTTTAGCACCAAATTCTTTTAGCATCTCTGTTAAAACATCAATATCTTTTCTTGATAATTTNTTTCCACCTGGGACTCTTAGGGCAACAACTTTGCCATCTTGAGTATTAGCAGGATCACTAAAAACTTTAAATTTAGTATCTTTAATATCTTCTTTTATAGATATCATTTTTAGAGGATTTCTCAAATCAGGTTTGTCACATCCATAATTTTCCATCGCATCTTCATAAGTCATTTTATTAAATACAACATCATTTACAGAAAAAATATCCCTGAATATTTTATGAAAGAGTTTTTCTGTTAAATCAATAATTTTTTCTTCAGTAGCAAATGCAAGTTCGACATCAAGCTGAGTAAACTCAGGTTGTCTATCTGATCTAAGGTCTTCATCTCTAAAACATCTNGCTATTTGATAATACTTTTCTATTCCACCAATCATCAATGTTTGTTTAAATATCTGTGGCGATTGAGGAAGTGCAAAAAAAGATTCTTTCTTCAATCTACTTGGAACNAAATAATCTCTTGCGCCTTCAGGAGTNGTNTTNGTAAGAATAGGAGTTTCTACATCTATAAACTCATTTTCATGAAAATAATCTCGGATTACTTTTAATAAGTCTGATCTAAATTTTAAATTATTTTGAAGTTTTCTGCTTCTTAAATCAATATANCTATATTGCAACTTCAGATCTTCACTAACATTATGGTCATTAATCATAAAAGGAGGAGTTTCAGAGTTATTGAGTANTGTTAAATGATTAGCCACTACCTCTATCTTACCGGAAGAAATATCCTCATTAATCGTATCNTCTGAACGTGCTGTGATCGTACCAGTGACAGATATAACAAATTCAGATCTCAGTATTTCTGCATCTTTGAAGATATCTTTATTATCTGGATTGAATACAATTTGAACTATTCCAGTGTNATCTCTGAGATCAACGAAAATAATACCTCCATGATCTCTCCTTTTATTCACCCAGCCAGATAGCGTAACCGTCTTATCAATATCTTTTTCGCTAATGTCTTTACTTAAAATTTTCATTTCCATAATCTAGTTAATAACTTCATATACTTATTCGGCTTTTGAATCAGACTTATTCTTATTAGTTTCTGATTTATTAATATTTTTTTTTGTATTCTTAAAATCAGTCTCATACCAACCTGTCCCACTNAATCTAAAGCCGGAGCTAGAGATTATTTTAGAGATTGTATTTACTGAACCACATTTCAGACAGGTTTGCAGAGGTTCATCGCTGATTCTCTCAAAATGCTCAAAAACCTCGTTGCATTTGCTACATTTATATTCATAAATAGGCATAACTTTAATGTTTTTATTATACAAAAAAAATGACGTTTTATCTCTAACAAAATTAGTGTATAATCCTCACCTAAATACGATATGAAATCAATATTTAACTTTATATTCTACATATTTCTTATAATGTCAAATAACATTTATGCNGACGAATTTGCTACTGGCAAGGCTAAATCAGAAACTTGTCTTGGTTGTCATGCTATACCAGGTTATAACAATGTCTACCCAACTTACAAGGTTCCTAAATTAGCTGGTCAACATGCTGACTACATTGTCTCGGCTTTGAAAGCATATCAGAATAATGAACGTCAACATCCGACTATGCATGCGAATGCAATGGGGCTATCAGAACAGGATATGAAAGATATAGCAAAATATTTCGAGTCTTTGAAATGAGAAATTTAAAAAAAATATTAATAATCATGATTTTAATCCCTTCATCTCTTTTATCTGCTGGTGATTACAGTAGCGGAAAAGAGAAATCTCAAATTTGTGCAGCTTGTCATGGTGTTGATGGAATATCACAGATTAAGACTTATCCTATACTTGCTGGTCAACATAAAAACTATTTAGTTCACTCTCTTAANGGGTATAGGAGTGGAGAGAGAAAAAATATNATTATGAAAGGTTTCGCTGAAAATCTATCAGATCAAGATATTGAAGATCTTTCTGTNTATTTTTCTATGCAAAAAGGATTGACCATTCCTCCATTAAAATAATCACTTAGATTCAATAAACCTATATAAAGCAGGAATAAGATATAAAGTTATTAGAGCTGATAATGTTATTCCGCCAAATACTACTATAGCCATTGAGTAACGACTCTCTGCACCTGCTCCACTACTTAATACTAAAGGAATTGCTCCTAGTAATGTAGATATAGTTGTCATTAACACTGGACGTAATCTTGTAAGAGAAGATTCTATGATTGCATCATCAATACTGTATCCATCATTTCTAAGTTGATTTGCAAATTCAACTACTAGAATACCATTTTTTGCTATCAATCCAATTAACATTAAAAAACCAATTTGACTATAAACATTTAAAGATGTTCCTGTTAGGAATAATGTATATAAACCTGCTGTCAATGCAATTGGAACAGTGAACATGATAGTCAATGGATTCTTAAAACTCTCAAATTGCGCACTCAAAACAAGATAAACAATTAAAATTGCAAATAATATAGTTACTAGCAAACTATTNCCAGATTCAAAATATTCTTTTGAGGCTCCAGTAAAAGAAACTGAAGCATTCGACGGAAGATTATTTCTGGCTAAAGTAGTAAGCTCTTCTAGCGCATCTCCAAGAGGATAACCAGGCAGCAATGATGCTGAAAAAATTGTTGAGGGCATTCTATTAATTCTTTTTAAACTATTGCTAGTCGATGTCTCATCATAGGTTACGAGATTAGATAGTGGAATAAGTGAATTTGAGGTAGGTGATTTTATGAAAATATTATCTAGATTATTTTTATTTATTCTAAAGTTCTCTTCAGCTTGCAATATAACATTATAAGTCAATCCGTCTTTAGAAAAAGTTGTAACTTTATTTGATGCCAAAAGAGTCTCAATTGTAGTTCCTATCTCTTCTGCCGTAACCCCAAGCTCATAAGCTTTGTCTCTATCTACATTTAAATTCAACCTAGGATTAGTAATTTTATAGTCAATATCAGAATTTCTTATCCGCAAGGAAGAGGATTTATCTAAAATAATATTTGCCCAACTATATATATCATCATAATTACTACCACTTATTACAAATTGAATACCGGGAGTGAATCTACTACCTCCTAGACTTGGCGGGTTAATAGCTATTACTTTTGCGCCAGGAATAGATAGAAGTTTAGGAAAAATTTCTCTTACTATGTCTTTCTGATGTCTTCTTTGATCCCATCCAGTAAGGGTTGCAAAAAGATATGCAGTATTCACAGCTCCCGGTTTCCCAGAAAAACCTGGCGCAACAACCGCAAAAATAGTTTGAATCTCCTCTTTTTCCTTGTATGGCTCAAGTGTAGACTCTACTTCTTTCACTATANTGTCAGTATATTGAAGGGTGGATCCCTCAGGCGTACTTANAATAATAATAAAAACCCCGCGATCTTCTGTTGGCGCCAGTTCTTTGTTTATAAATTGAAATATCAGTACTGAAATGAGGATCATAGCTAATGAGAATATATATACTTTTTTTGGATTATTTTGTGAATCCATAAGTGATTTTTTGTAATAATTCCTAAATTTAGAGACAACTGTTGGTTCAAGGTCTAATGAGTTAGATGTGTCAAGTAGTTTTGAACAAAGCATAGGTGTTAGAGTTAGCGCAACTATGCTTGAAAATATAACTGCAAATGATAGAACAACACCAAATTCTATGAATAGTCTTCCAGTTTTTCCCTCCATAAACGAAAGTGGTAGAAAAACACTAATTAAAACAATCGTAGTTGCTATGACGACAAAAGTAATCTGCTTGGCACCTAGTATAGAGCCATCATAAACTGATTCTCCATTATCTATCCTTCTTTTTATATTCTCAAGAACAACAATCGAGTCATCNACTATTAATCCTATAGCTAAAACAAGCGCTAAAAATGTAAGAACATTAAGCGAATATCCTAACAAATAAATAATATAAAATGTTGCAGTAACCGATATTGGAATTGTTATTGCAGGTATGACAGTTGCAGAGGGNGATCTTAAGAAATAATAAATCACGCCAATTACCATCAACATTGAAATAAATAATGCAAATCTTACTTGATTAATCGATTCTCTTACAAATATAGATTGATCATAACCAATTTTCATTTCTATATTACTNGGCAAAGATGGTCTAATTTTTTCAATCTCTGATTTGACCGCATCAGTCACCTTTAAAACATTCGATTTAGTTTGTCTTACAATACCTAAGCCTATTGCATTCTTACCATTTGCTCTCAGAAAACCTCTATCTGTCTCAGCACCAATAGTCAATCTAGCAACGTNAGAAAGTCTTATTTTAGATCCGTTGACAATTTTAAGAACTATATTTTCAAACTCGTTTATGTCGCTCAATTTTGACGTCATTTGAAGTTCTAACTCTCTTGTATTTGAATCTAGTCTTCCGGCTGGCTTTTCAATATTTTCACTATTGATAGCTCTCAGTATATCTGTAACAGTAATATTTCTTGATGACATTTTATCGGGGTCAAGCCATACTCTAATTGCATACTTTCTCTCGCCTCCAATGGTGATTGATGCAACTCCAGGAAGAATTGATAATCTATCAATAATATTTCTATCCAGATAGTCATTCAATTCTATAGCTGATAATTGATCGCTTGAAAAGCCTATCCACATNACAGCTCTAGCATCTGTATCTGATTTTGAAACTCTTGGTTGGTTGGACTCTTTTGGGAGTAGTGACGAGACCCTGGAAACTTTTTCTCTCACATCATTTGCAGCAGAGTCCATGTCTCTATTCAAATTAAATTCAATTTTTATACTTGAAAATTCATTTNTACTATCTGATTTTATTTCTTTGATGTCCGATATACCNGATATCGAATCTTCGAGAACTTGNGTAACATCTCTCTCCATGATTTCAGCTGATGCTCCACGATAAATAGTTGATACAGTGATTACTGGTTTATCAATGTCTGGATATTCTCTAATTGTAAGTTTGTCATATGATATTATTCCAATCAAAACAAGAAACAGGCTAATTACAGATGCTAAGACAGGCCTTTTTACAGTTAATTCTGATACGTGCATTATTTATTCAATTACTTTAATCAATGAGTTATTTTTTAACTTTTCTTGACCCATATAAATTATTTTATCTTTAGATGTTAGGCCTTTCCTGATCTCTATTTTGGAGTTATCNCGTATACCGATCTCAACTTCTTTAATTACTGCTTTATCGTCATTAGTAACATAAACATAATGTTTTTTATCAAGGGCAATAACTGATTCTTCTGGAACTAGAATTGCGTTATCAACTTGCTCAAGAAATAAATCGACTTTCATTAATATGCCGGGCCTAAGTTTATTGTCTGAATTATTTAGTAAAGCGTACGCTTTAATTGTTCGTGTTTCAGTATTTATTCTGCTATCAATATAATTAAGAGAGCCTGAATACTCGGCATTAGGATAACTATCGGTTGAAGCAGAAAATCTTAAGTTTGGTGTCAAATAAAATAAGATTCTTTCTGGAAGATTTAACTTTAGTTTCATAACATTATTATTATCAAGTGTTGTTAAAAAACTCCCTCTTGAAACCTGATCACCAACGTCTACGCTACTTAACCCAACTATTCCTGAAAAAGGTGCAGATATTTGAATCATCCCAATATCATCTGAGGAAATAATAGAATATAAGGTGCTGCCCTTTTCAACGGTTGATCCCTCTTCAAAATGAATATTGTCTACCACTCCATTAAATTTTGAGGTTACCTCAATTGATTCAGATGATTCTAAAGTTGATAAAGCTCTATATTTCTTAGTTGCAATACCAATCTCAACTGATTTANTTTTTACTACTGTCGCACGAGTCTGACTCATGAATTTAGCATAACCTTGATATTTCATATAAAGGGATAGACCACCATAAAGTAAACCTAAAAAAATTAGAAAAAAAAGTAAATTTATGAGAGGTATTTTTTTGATTGTTTCTTTAAACTTCCGAATCATTAGGATCAATCCAAATCAGTGAAGCTATTCTCCCAGTATGATTAGATCTCCTATATGAATAATATAAATTCGCATTATCATATGTGCAGATATTTTCCAGAAAAATATTTTTTACACCAAGGTTTTTTAAAATAACTTTTGCCATACATTTAAGATCTAAGTACCACTGCCCATCTATTTTGGTTTTAGCAAAGCACTTTGTAGAAATATTAGTTAGCTTATTAAAAACATCCTCCCTTATAATGTAGTTGTCTGGACTTATGGAAGGACCGACCCAAACTACAATATCTTTAGGATCTCTGGTAAATTTATGAATGAAATTTTCTATTATACCCGATGACAAGCCTCTCCATCCTGCATGTATTACTCCTACTTTTGTTCCTTGAGAGTTTGTTAAAAGCAAAGGTAAACAATCTGCTGATAAAACAGCAAGAGGCAATCCTTTTATGTCTGTATAGCAAGAATCACCAACAATATTGTCTGTAGGCTTAGAGACTTGTCTAACCGTTGCGCTATGTATCTGTTTCATNAATATTGGATCATAAGGCAAATGTAGCTGAGTTTTTAGAGATTTTCGATTTTTTTTAACACTTTTAGGATTGTCACCAACATCAAGACTTAGATTTGATGATTTATATTGCTCCTCACTAATCCCACCAACTCTTGTAGTATGATACGCCAAGACATTTTGTGGAGCAGCCCATGCAATCTTTCTAGTTTGTACATCCATTTTTATTCTCTAACAATAAAGATTTTATAACATTAAATGAGTGTCCAGGTAAACACTCAATTTCAAAATCTTTATTAGTTATAGGATGAATGAATCTTATATATCTCGCATGTAGTGCAAATCCTTCATAGTTTTTAAGAAAATCCATAATTTTAGGATTTTTTACAAATCTATTATTTTTAAATCCATATAAATGGTCTCCAAAAACAGGATTACCAAGTGATGATAAATGCACTCTTATTTGATGTGTGCGTCCAGTCACTATTTCAATGTCTAGTAAACTTGAATTTTCTAAAACCTTAACAACAGTTACTATTGATCTAGCTTGTTTACCATCCTCTCTCACTGTCATTTTTTTTCTGTTAACATGATGTCTGCCAATTGGTTTGTCAATCACAATATCTCTAGATACTATCCCAGAGACAATTGATGAATACNTCTTATTTATTAATCTTGATTGCATTAATGTAGAGAGGTAATGCTGAGATTTCAAGTTTCTAGCTATTATCAGTATACCAGAAGTCTGTTTATCCAAGCGATGAATAATGCCAGCTCTGGGGACATATTTAAGTTCTGGAAATCTATGAAGTAACCCGTTTTGAAGAGTGTTGTTAAAGTTACCAACAGCAGTATGTGTAACCATTCCAGAATCTTTGTTTACGATGATGATATCTTCGTCTTCGTAAATAATTTCGAGAGGTAGGTTCTGCGCCTCTATATCTAGAGACTCAGATTCTTCTATAGTGAGTTCTATCAAAGTACTTTCTTTAACAATATCTTTAGGCAAACATGTTTTTCCATTTAACAGAATATTTCCATTTTTTATCCATGTTTGTATTCGCGATCTAGAATATTCAGGAAGTTCACTCGCAATGATTTTATCTATTCTCGAAGCATTATCAGGATTAACATTAAATTTATAAAATACTGGACTTTTCATGGCATAATTTTCTAATAACTTTATAATAACATAATGCAGAGATTATTTCGTTTATCTTATATTTTACTGATTATGACATTCTCTGGATGCTCGTCATTAGGCAGTATTTTTGAAGAGAAGGATCCNACAGTTGGGCTAACAGCAAGTCAGCTATATGCTCAAGGTAAAGAATTTCTAGATGCTGCTGACTTTAATAATGCTATAAAGCTTTTTGANATACTTGAAGCAAGATANCCCTTTGGTAAATATTCTACACAAGCAATGCTTGATATTTCATACGCATATTATGCATCTAATCAAAAAGACGAAGCAGTCATAGAAATAAATAGGTTTATAAGACTTTATCCAAACCATCCAAATGTTTCATATGCTTACTACCTTCGAGCTCTCTCTAATTTTGATAAAGATGCTAATATAATCTCAAGATTCTTTGGTCATGATCCATCGAGGTATGATGTAACTGATTTAAAAAATTCTTTTAATGATTTTACTACTGTTGTGAATAGGTTTCCTGATAGTAAATATGCTGATGATTCGATTAATAGACTTAGATACATCAAAAATCAGATTGCGCGTAATGAGCTTTATATAGCCAAATATTATGATAAAAGATCTGCGAATATAGCNGCAATCGAAAGAGTAAAATACATGTTAGAAAATTATGGAGGAACTCCTAGTTCAGAAGAAGGTTTAGTAATTCTAGTGAAGAATTATAATGATTTAAAACTATATGATTTAGCATATGACTCTGCAAGAGTATTGAAAAAAAATTTTCCTGACTATCGAATCATCAAAAAAGATAGACAGGTATCAGTAATTAAAGACATAAAAATTAAAGTTGAGGATGAAATTTCAGAAGATATTGAGAACGATAGTTCATGGCTGAATAAACTAAATCCGCTTAATTGGTTTTAATTTTTTCATCGATCATACAGATTGGAATTGGCTNCATCTTNTGTATATTTTGACTTCTAATTTTCTGATAATCTTTAAATGACTTACTTTCGGTTCTAAGCATTGCATCTTCTATTTCATCGTAAGTCATGCCTAGCTGATCTTCATCATTCCTATTGTCGTCCCATAATCCATCTGTCGGTTTTGCTTCTATTATTTCATNAAGAATATTTAGTTTTTTTGCTAGCATTCTTACTTCCGATTTTAGTAGATCTGCAATTGGAGAAATATCTACACCACCATCGCCATACTTTGTATAAAAACCAACTCCAAAATCTTCAACTTTATTCCCGGTACCTACTACTATTCCTGATTCAGAAGCAGCAGATTGATAAAGCATAATCATTCTTAGCCGTGATTTAGAATTCGCAAAACCTAGAATTTCCGAGAAATTAGCTTGCATACATGATTCCTCAAATTTGTCATAAACTGCTGTTAAATCGATATTATGATGTGATACATTATCAAATTTTTTAGTGAGAAAATGACAATGCTTATTAGCCAAAGTCATATTTGATTTCTTAATGGGAATTGTCAGAACTACGGTTTTCAGACCAGTCATTGCACATAGTGTACTGACTAGAGCTGAATCTATTCCGCCAGAAACACCAACTACAAGAGATTTAATCTTGCCATTTGTGCTCTTAACATAAGATGTAATCCAGTTAATTATATACTCTATAACCGCAGTTTCATTCATTTGTAATAGGCCCTATTCATCAAACTAAAAAAAATAAGCTTTCATTTTAATTATAAACTATAATAATTATATTAAAAAACACAATTAATATAATGATTAGGCTCATTTTACTACTCATAATAGTGATATTTATACTATATTCAGTGAGAATATTGTTAAACTATAAAAATGATAAAAAAAAGTATCCTTCGAACAAAAAAATGAAATTCTGTCCATTCTGTAAAAGTTACGTAACAGTTGAACAATCATGTGTCAAGAAGGGTTTTAACCACTCGGATCTAGAATAATGAATAGAATGCCATTACTCCTCACCTTATTAATAATATTTTTTATAGGAATGGCTTTAACAATAGTTTTAAAATAAAAATGAACATAATAGTTTTATCAGGACCTATTTGTGCGGGAAAGTCGACAGTGGCTAGTTTTTTTAAAGATATAGGATATACGGTAATTAATTCTGATGACCTTGCAAAGAAAATAATTAAAGGTGATGATGTTCTGCAAAGGAAAATATCGAAATTGTTTAATGATAAGAATATATTTAAAGGAAAAGCAAAATGGTCAAAATTAAGAGAGTATGTTTTTTTAAATAAAAAAAATACTATCAGGTATAATAAAATCGTACATCCTTCATTTTTTAAAGAGATAAATAGAATATTATCAAATAATAAAAAAAATATTCTTTTAGAGTTACCACTAATTGAAACAATTAAGCAATTAAGACATAAAAAAATAATAATTTCAGTTCTTAGTAAACTAGATATAAGAAAAAGAAGATTGATAAAAAGAGGTATAGATAAAAAAATGATCAATAATATAATATTAGCGCAAAAAAGTAATAGTTTTTATATGAAAAAATCTGACTTTGTATTGCATAATAATGCTACTATTAGACAGCTAAAAACTAGATTTAATGCTTTAAGAGATAAAATCAATGAGTAATCTGTCTGACGAACAAATATCTATCTATGAGGAACCTGTAAATGAGAGAGTAAGGAAGTTCATTAAAATTGAATCATATTTTGATAAGATGATTTATTTTAAAAATAAGGAGGATAAGTATGATAGTGATTCAGCGCTTCATACACTATGTGAACTATATGAATTACTTAGCAGGTCTGATTTAAAATCAGAGCTTATAAGAGAAATAGAGAGTCATAATCAATATTTTAAAAAAATAAAAGAAATTGAAGGGACAGATATTAATAAATTAAATTCTTTATTAGAAAAACAAGACTCGTTATTGACACTATTGCATTCTGTTAAGAGTAATTATCTTGATTATTTAACAAATGATGTTTTATTTAAAACAATTTATAAAAATTTCAGATCACCATTGCAACCTGCAGCAGTTGANTATTGGTTGACTAGAGATAGTGTATGGAGAACTAATAATTTTGATTTATGGATTGAACCTCTAAAATTCATAAAGGAATCTACTAATTTTATTTTAACGCTCATAAGAAAATCCGGAAATTTCCAGGATAAGAACGCTGAAAAAGGTTTTTATATCCAGAAGCTTGATCAGAATAAAAATATACAATTAGTAAGAATTACATTGTCCTCGGATGTTTATTACTATCCACAAATTAGTGTTGGGAAACAAAGAATTAATATTATGTTTATGACGAAAGATGAAGCTAATAACCTTGTCCAATATCAAGAAGACGTTCCGTTTCTATTAACTATATGCTGTCTATAAATTCAAAATTTATTCCAAAATTTAGTAATTCCAGCAATACCATGTCCGCCGCTCTCTATTGCTCGTANATAATCTTCATCTGTATTGCTAATTCCACCTAATGCNAAAACNGGCATATGTGCTTCACTAACGAGTTGACTAAATCCATTCCATCCTAATTTAGGTCTATCACTTTTATCAATCAAAACAGGCGATACAATGATGAAGTCAAGATTTAGATCGTTAGCAATGTTGATTTCCTGACGATTATGACATGAAGCAGAGATATACTGCAGATTACTCTCTCTTTCCCATAATTTTTTTTTGTTTAGTTTCAATAATTGACTACTATTATAGTGTAGGCCACCAATATATTTCTTATCCTCAAAATTAAGTGAGTCATATGTATCTGAATCATCAATTATGATTAATTTTCGTCCATGAACATGTGGAAGGAATTGTTTATGATAAATATCATCCTGTCTTTTGATGAACTCTATCGTTTTTTGTACATTAGGGCTATANTTTTTAGTTACATGANAATTCTTTCTAATTCTTATTGCATTAATATTATTCTTACTGTCAAGAATACTAAAAAAATTATATTGATCTGATGAAATAAATAACTGTGTAGGAATTTCAAAAAGTCTATAAATTCTATATGTAGATTCTATGAATTTATTGGGATTTGAAAGAGGATTCATAAATTTACATGTTCTTCCCTCTGGTGAAAAAATCTTATACTCTCTAGGTATTGATAATATAAAAATATTAATAGCTACAGATAGGCCTTGATAATGATGAGTTATTTTATTAAAAAATCTTACACCAATAGGTTTTGATGTATTATAAAGTTCAGTATCTGAATAATCTGACTCATTGAATCCAAGTTCCTCGGATAATTCTCTTTTTAATGCATCGAGAGGGTTCTCATTACTATTTATTTTTCCGCCAGGTAATTCAAAATATTTATAAAATGGTTCCTTATCTCTTTGAATAAAAAGAATGTCATTACGGCATGGACCAAGCCAATCAAAACCTATTCTCTTAAATATAAGAGCGACAGATATTTCAACAGATTGATTCATATTAAGAAGGATATGCTGAATTTAGATGAACATATTGTTTGGATAAATCTGATGTTTTAATCGTATACGATTGACTGCCATTATTAAGGAATAAATCAATTTTAATTTTTTTATTTTTCATNCTAGATTTAAGTTTTTTATGATTAACTATTTTAGCATTAGTCTCATTTTCAAATAGTAAAATACCATTAATAAATAACTTAACTTTAGAAGGAATAAAATTTACACCATCGACNGAACCAAGTTTAGCTATAATTCTACCCCAATTTGCATCAGAGCCATGCATCGCAGTTTTAAACAAGTTTGAGTTTGCAATTGCATATGAAATTTTTTTGGCAGTTGCTTCTGATCTTGATTTTAATACATTTATCGTGATTAATTTTGTAGCTCCCTCTCCATCCATTACAATCATTTCAGAGAGTTGAGTAAATATTTTTTCAAGCTGACATTCTATTTCTCTCATATTTTTTAAACTTTCAGTCTTNATATGAGTATTTCCTCCAGTGGCAATTAGCGCTACACTNTCATTCGTTGACATATCACCATCTACAGATATTCTATTAAATGTCTTATCAACAACTTTATTTAAAAGCAATTTTAAATTTTTTCTTGAAATATTTAAATCAATAGCGGCAAAAGAAAGCATGGTNGCCATNTTNGGCTCNATCATTCCAGCTCCTTTACAAATTGCNTGTACTGAAACTCTCTTGCCAGAAACTATAATTTTTTGTGATATAATTTTATTATATTTATCTGTTGTCATGATTGCTTTAGAAGCATCTTTCCATGAAGACTTATAATCATAGTTAGTAGAGACGATGTTCTTTTCAATAATTTTTATGGGTAATTGTTTCCCTATTATTCCTGTTGAAAATAATAATATCTCATTACTCTTACATTTAACTTTTTTAGATAATATTTTNGCGCACTTAATTGCATTCTTCATACCCTGAGTTCCTGTTCCAGCATTGGCATTNCCAGAATTCACAAATAAATATTTAGGACTGTATTTAATATTAATCTTATTAATCAAAACTGGTGCAGCAGCATATTTATTTTTAGTTGCTACAATAGAAATCTTTGATGAGGATGGGAGCTTGAATAATACCGCGTCATTTTTTTTATCCTTGATTCCTATATTCATCGTTTGTATGAGTACTTTATCCATCATATTTTTCCACAACATTGTTTGAATTTCATATTCGTAACTGGACATTTTTTATTTCTTGGTATGTCTATATTTTTACTATTNAGTAAACATCTTGGATCATTTGATTTCTTATTTGAATTCATAGTTGGAGATTTAGTAATATTATTACTTATATTTGATTTATTTGAATTATTAATTTTTATTCTTGTTAGTATTTTTGTAATTTCATAATTTATAGACAATAGCATTTCTTCAAACATTTCAAATGATTCTCTTTTGTATTCATTTTTAGGATTTTTTTGCGCGTACCCTCTTAAACCAATACCTTGTCTAAGATAATCCATGGCATTTAGATGATTTCTCCAATTCTCATCTATTACAGTCAANACAATGTTTTTGAAAAGGTCTGATCTATCTTTTTCATTTAAATCTTTTAAATTAATTTGTATTTTTTCTATAACGTTCTTATTAATCACAGCCTGTAACTNTATATAATAGTTAGAACTATCCTTGTCATTCAAAACATCAAAATTGAGGTTAATATTTAGTTCATTATTTAATATTTTCATGAGATTATCTAAATCCCAGTTTACAATTGGAAGTTCTCTATTGATGTTATTCTCTAAAACATACACTATTCCCTGCTCTATGATATTTTTGATAACCTCAGAAAAATCTGTAATTTNAAGAATCTGATCTCTTTGATTGTAAATAACTTTCCTCTGTTCATTTGATATATCATCATACTCAAGAAGTGTTTTTCTTATATCAAAGTTATGAGCCTCAACGCGTTTTTGTGCATTCTCAATAGATTTTGAGACCCATTTATGCTCAATTGCTTCTCCTTCTTGCATGCCGAGCTTTTTCATAATATCGCTTACTTTGTCTGAAGCAAATATCCTCATTAAATTATCTTCAAGGGATAAAAAAAACCTTGATTCCCCTGGATCTCCTTGTCTACCTGATCTTCCTCTAAGCTGATTATCAATCCGCCTTGATTCATGACGTTCTGTTCCAATAATATACAAGCCACCAAGTTTCTGAACTTCATCTATACTATTAGAGTCTATTGTATTGCTTCCAATTAATTTTGAACCACCTAAAACTATATCAGTACCTCTTCCGGCCATATTAGTAGCGATAGTTACGGAATTAATTTTACCAGCATCTGCAATAATTTGTGCCTCCTTCTGATGATGTTTTGCGTTCAAAACCGAATGCTTAATATTTTCTTTTTTAAGAAGTTTAGATAATAGTTCAGAGGATTCTATAGAGGTTGTACCAATAAGAATAGGTTGTTGCTTGTCATGAATCTTTTTTACTTCATCTACTATTGCTCTGTATTTTTCTTTCATAGTTAAATAAACTAAATCAACATGATCATTTCTAATCATTTTCTTATGTGTTGGTATTGCAACGACTTCTAGATTATATATTTGCTGAAATTCTGTTGCCTCTGTATCAGCAGTACCAGTCATCCCTGATATTTTATTGAATAGCCTAAAATAGTTCTGAAAAGTAATTGATGCATAAGTTTGATTATCATTTTGAATTGTTACATTTTCTTTCGCCTCAATAGATTGATGCAGNCCTTCTGACCATCTCCGACCAGGCATTTTTCTCCCTGAGAATTCATCAATAATAATAATTTGATTTTCCTCAACAACATAATCTATATCAACTTTATACATTAATTGTGCTCTTAAGCTAGAATCTATTAAATGCATCAATTGTATATTTTTTGGGTCGTAGAGACTCTCGGAGTCCTCAATAAATTTATATTCAATCAGCAGATTTTCAGCTTTCTTAAGGCCATCCTCGGTAAGTGATATAGTTTTTTGCTTTTCATCTGATGTATATAAATCATTNCTAACATCATCAATAATTCTTTTGGCTAAATTATGTATNTTTTTAAAGTGCTCTGTAGATTGTNTCGATGCCCCAGATATGATTAGTGGAGTTCTTGCTTCATCTATAAGGACTGAATCAACNTCATCNATTATAGCATAATCAAGATTTCCTTGAACTTTCTCATCATGATCATAAACCATATTATCTCTTAAATAATCAAATCCAAATTCATTGTTTGTTCCATAAACAATATTTTTAGAGTATTCAGTTTTTTTCTGTTTAGAGTCCATACCACTAGAAATAGTACCTACACTTAATCCTACGTAGTTATAAATATTAGCCATCCATTCTGAATCTCTCTGAGCAAGATAATCATTGACAGTAACGATAAAAACTGAATTGCCAGTTAACGAATTAAGATATGCGGCAAGCGTAGATACTAATGTTTTACCTTCTCCTGTTTTCATTTCAGCAATTTTGCCAAAATGAAGTGCTAGGCCACCAAGTAGTTGCTCATCATAATGTCTCAAACCAAGAGTTCTTATTGATGCTTCCCTTATTATTGCAAAAGCCTGTGGGATTAATTCAATTAAATCAGTTTTATTTTTATACTTTTGCATAAGATCTGCGGTCATCTTCGGAAATTCTTCTTTTTTGAGTTTTTGATAACTTGACTCAAGATCATTAATTCTACTAACGTACTCAAGATAGTCTTTGAGAAGTCTTTTGTTTCTTGTTCCAAAAATACTCTTAATTAAATTTGATATCATAAATAATCATTGAACTAAATTAACCTTATCGTACAATAAGTATAAATGGTCATGAAAAAAATATCATCATTTATCCCAAAACATGTAGTCAATAAGAAAGATATTATATCCAATATTCAAATTATTCTAAAACATATTTCAGCACATGAGATAAAAGATGGCTTCCAAGTAATATCTCTAAAAGATGGTGTGCTTTTGATTGCTTGCAAGAATCCCGAAACAGCCACTATTTTGAGGTTTGAGAAAAGAAAGTATATAAATGAGATAAATCTAAAATCAAAAGAGTGTATAGATGATATTAAAATTGTAGTGAGCTAGTTCTCAGTTACGATTGGNTCTGGAGAAGCATAAAAAATTGGAGATTTTGATGTATCTTCAATTGTTACCTCTTCCCATGCATCCTCGTTACTAAGAAGTTCCATCAACAACATATTATTAAGATGATGTCCCGACTTAAATGCTGAAAAAGAACCGATTAAGCCATGTCCTAATAGATACAAATCTCCTATGGCATCTAAGATCTTATGTTTGACAAATTCATCTTGAAATCTTACACCTTCGTCATTAATAACTTTGTAATCATCAATTACTACTGCGTTATTAACACTTCCACCAAGTGCCAAATTACTTTTTCTAAGTTTTTCAATATCTTTAACAAAACCAAAAGTCCTGGCTCTACTAACTTGACTTAAATATGAGACAGAAGAAAAATTTATTTCAGAGGACTGAAGAGTTTGATCAAATGCTGGATGATTAAAATCAATCGTAAAAGCAACTTTAAATCCATCAAAAGGTTCTATCATAGCCCATTTCTCATCTTGCTCTACTCTTATATTTTTTTTAATTTTAATAAATTTTTTAGGGCTATTCTGTTCTTTNATTCCTGCAGACTGAATCATAAAGACGAATGGTCTTGCGCTTCCATCCATGATAGGAACTTCTGGACCATCTAGTTCAACTAAAGCATTATCAATNCCAAGACCAGCGAGTGCAGATAACAAGTGCTCAACAGTTGATATCTTAACTTCGCTGTTAGATAAAGAAGTTGATAAGCGAGTATCAAAAACATTTTCGAGTGAAGCTTTTATCGGTCTAGAGTTCACATCTGTCCTTTGAAAAATTATGCCGGAGTCGCTCTGAGCAGGTTTAAGATGCAGGGATATTTTTTTGCCAGTATGGAGACCAATCCCCGCTGCTTTAATTTGACTCGCTAATGTTCTTTGTTTAAGCATAATTTAATATATTTTATAAGGTTTTACTTCAAATTTAAATATATTATTGCAATATTCATACCAATAAGATTGATTTTNACTTATTTCATCTATATTTAAGACAAAAAATACACTTTAAAGTTCTTTTTTAAAATAATCTGAGATTTTCTTAAATATTTTTGATGATGTAGACATCAAGTTACTATTATTTTTTCTATGAGGCATTTCTCTTAGTTGAGAATCTCTATAAAGAATCAATCCTATTGCAGTAGCGTATCTGGTAAGACCGCTTATATTTTTTACTCCTCCTATATCATTGTTTGGGCTACCGATACGCGATGGTATACCTAATTTATCCTGGGCATAGTCATCAAGNCCATTTAGTTTTGATCCACCGCCAGTAAAAACAATTCCTGCTCGGATATTTGACAAATATCCGCTAGCTTGAATTTGTTTACTAATCTCATTAAGTATTTCATCTACTCTAGCTGAAACTATATGATTTAATACAGAGTGCCCAACCTCTGTATCTGGTTTATCTGAGATAGATGGCACTCTTATCATNTTATCAACTTCAAAATTTTCATTAGTGTTTACAAGTGTCGCATGCTCTATTTTAATTGATTCTGCTGCAACGAGAGAAGTCCTTAATCCTATTCCAATATCTTTTGTTATATTTTGTCCAGCAATAGGTACTACTGCTGTATGCTTTATATTACCGTCTGTGAAAATTGCAATATCTGTAGTACCGCCTCCAATATCAACCAAACAAACTCCTAATGTTCTCTCCTCTTCAGTTAAGACCGAATAACTTGAGGCAACTGGCTGAAGTACATACTCGTCAGCTTCAATTAAACTATTTTCTATACACTTATTTAAATTTTTCTTCGCTGTACTGGAACAGGTAATTAGATGTATATTTACGGCTAGTCTCTTACCTGCCATTCCTACAGGCTCTCTGATTCCCATTTGACCATCAATCGAAAAGTACTGAGGTATAACATGTAAAATTTCTTGATCTGGAGGTATATCCATATCTGCTGCCATATCTATCACTTTCTCTTTATCATCGATAGTAACTTCATCATTGAGAATATTAACTTCAGCATTGCCGTTATAGCTTTTTATATGATCACCTGCTATTCCAGTAATAACAGATTCTATTTTATTTCCTGACATATTGGCGGCCTTATCTTTTGCTCTTTTAATACTAGCTACAGTAGAGTTAATCTCTGAAACAACTCCTTTGTTTAATCCTGTGCATTCATCCTGCCCTACACCAATAATTCGAAGATTGTCTTCATCATCATAATCAGCAACAAGGCATAAAACTTTACTTGTCCCTATATCAAGCGCAATGATTATCTCATTATTATTTTTAGCCATAATCTAATATACCATTAATTATTCAACTGCAAAACCTGTTGGATATCTCATATCTATACTCATGTAATTATTTTCATATATTTCTTGTAATTGAGGAAAAACGTTTATAAGTTCTTCTAGTTTTTTTTCATAATTGGAATATCTGACTTTTATAGCCATATTCTGTAATTTGATATTTAACATATCTCTATTTTTTTCGATGGAAATAATATCCTGGCTTGAGCTATCAACTATTAATTTAATATTCTGATATAATTCATACATAAAATTATGAGATGTTTCTTTACTTGATAATCTCAAAATATCCAATGGACTTCCGGGTATTTTAAAAATTACACCAGTGGTGTCTACATAGTACTCTTGATTGAAGATATATATAGGATCATACTCATCAAATTTGACTCTGAGCTTTTCAGGCCGCTCAAAATTTACTTGTGCGCGTTTAATCCAATCAATAGATTCTAAACTCTCTTTTATGTCTCTGAGATTAAGTAAATGCAGTGGCTTTTCAAGAGTAAATTGTAATTTATTTTTTATTGCATCTGTATTACTTCTAATACTTTGATTTTCCAATACAATCTCTTTAATGATGTAATGGTTGAAGACAAAAAACTTATATGCATAGATTACTAATATAGAGAACAGAATAATATAAAAAAATTTATTTTTCAGCATTAATTAATAACTCTTCAACTAGCTGGAGATATGACATGCCTAAATGTTTTGCTGACATAGGTACCAGACTATGACTTGTCATTCCGGGAATAGTATTTATCTCAATTAAATTGATATCTTTGTCTATAAAAAAATCAACTCTTCCCCATCCTCTACAGTTTAGTGATTCGAACGCTTTTAAACAAACTTCTTTGATAGATAATTCTTGTTCAGTACTAAATTCAGGAAACGAAAAGGAGGTATTATCATCCAAATATTTAGCTTCATAATTATAGAATTCTCTTTTTGTCTCAATTTTTATTATTGGTAACACTTTTCCGTTTATTATTGGAGCAGTATATTCAGAACCATTAATGAAAGCTTCTATAAGATACTCTGATGAATTATTAGATAATATATCCTTCTTATCATTTAATAATAAATTTAAATCATCATAAATTTTAATACCGACGCTCGATCCAGAACAGCTTGGTTTAAAAACGAATTTATGATTATTTTCAAAGAATACTTCACATTTTTTATTTATTTCAGTTTTTAATTCTGTGATATTGCTATCTTTGTCATCACAAAGATAATTTAATAATTCGGTTGATGTTATAAAATCTGGTGTTCTTAGTTTATGTTCTGCCCATATTTTTTTTGTAGTGATTTTAGAAAAAGAAGTTGAAGACGATACTGAGTTCGATCCGACATAATCTATTTTTAAATCTTCAATCCATGACTGAACTAAGCCATCCTCTCCGCCTTTTCCATGGATTAAATTAAAGATAATATCAATAGAATTATTATTTACAAACTCTGACAACATTTGCTTATTATTTTTTAGATCTAAAATAAATACTTCATAATCAGAACTTTTAAGAACATCGTATACAGCCTGACCACTCATCAATGATATTTCTCTTTCTTCAGACCAGCCGCCATAAATTATACATATTTTTTTATTTTTTAAGCTATCTAAAGGCATTAATAAATACACACCTCTTTCTCAATTTTTATATTGTATTGCTTCAAAATATCTTTTTTAATTGCCATTATTAAGTCCTCTAAATTTTTACAAGTTCCAGTCCCATCATTAATAAAATAATTACAATGTTTCTTTGAAACATAAATTCCACCTACCCTAGATACAGTTAATTCTGCTTGATCTATAATTTTACTGGCTGATACTTTACCATTTGGATTTTTAAAAATACACCCAGACGACCATTGATTAATTGGTTGTGTTGAAGTTCTTTTATTCATAAAAGAATTGAGTAGTTTTTTATCAAATTTCTTATTTTTGTTAAATTTAAAATAAACATCAATAAATGCCTTATGTCTTTTCATATCCACTTTTCTATACGAAACTCTGAAATCTTTTTTCGATAGTTTTACCAGCTTACCCTTGCTATTTACAACTGTAACAAATTCCACAAGATCCCATATCTCTGAACCAAAAGCGCCAGCATTCATTTTTAAAGATCCACCTATAGTGCCAGGTATACCATGTAAAAATTCAAAACCTGATATGTGATTATTATGAGCATATTTTGCTAATCTTGCACATGATGTTCCAGCACTAGCATAAATATTTTTGCTACCAATAATTGATAGGGATTTTTTTAATCTCTTTAAACATATCAAATCATTTCGATATCCGCTATCCTTGAAAACTATATTTGAACCATTTCCAATTATTAAAGTGTCACTCTTGGTGAAAATATTTTCTAATTTCTTTAAGTCATTTGTATTTTCAGGAAAATATATAACTTTAGCATTGCCGCCTATTCTAATCGTCGTATATTTCTTTAAAGATATGTTTTTTTCAATTTTCATTATTTCTGTCAATTAGTTTTAATGAATTTTTAGTAATATTATCAATTGCATGATCAGGAAATATCTTTTTTATGTTAGTAGCTAAACTATAAAGTCTATCATTTTTTAGAAGCAAAAGATTTAGTGTGAGTACAAAGTTTTCTATAGATGATTCATTTTGTTCAATGATGATGGCTGCTGAATTTTGAGCTAAATAGTTTGCGTTTAATAATTGATGGTTGTCTGTTGCAAAAGGAAAGGGAACTAATATAGAAGCTCGACCTATTTTCCCCAATTCAGATAAAGTCGTAGAACCAGATCTGCAAACTACAAGATTACACCAATCATATAGTTGTTCTATATTATCGGAATATTCAATCACTTCAACATCAACATCATATTTTTTATATTTTGACTCTAAAATTAATTTATTATCTTTTCCAGATATATGTTTTATCGAAATACTATTTTTTACAAAATGCGATGCTATGAACGGAAAAGAGTTATTTAAAAATTTCGAACCTTGACTTCCTCCTATTACCAATATTCTTAATTGTAATTCATTTATTTTATATATTTCATCAGGAGTTGAGACTTTATTCATTATGTCTCGTACAATATTTCCTGTATGAATAATTTTGTTATTATATTTTCTAAAACTTGACGGAAAAGTTTCATAAATTTCTGAAGAAAAATAGTAATTAATCCTATTAGCAGTTCCTGCAATAGCATTTTGTTCATGAATTACTCTTGGAATTCTTAATATGAAGGATGAAATTATTCCTGCAAAACTCACATAACCACCAAATCCAAAAACTAATTTTGGTCTGTATTTTCTCAATATAACTATGCTCTCATAGATAGAAACAAATATTTTTAAGATCCCTATAGCTTTATTTATAAAAGACTTGCCTCTGATTCCCTGAGCATTGATAAACAGCAATTCAATTGCATCATTAGAAATTACCTTACTTTCTATGCCTTGTTTTGTACCAATCCAGATAATTTTATAATTTTTCTTGATATAATTTGATGATAGTGCCAAAGCTGGATATACATGTCCGCCTGTGCCACTTGAAAATATAGCAATGTACTTCATCAATATCCTCTTTGAACTCCTTGACTAATTTTTTGTCTATTCTCTATCTGAATTCTAAAGAGAAGACCTATGCAAATAAACATCACAAGAAGGTTTGTTCCGCCATAACTTATGAATGGAAGACCCATGCCTTTTGTTGGCAACATACCAATATTCACCATTATATGTATAATTGCTTGAATTGTAATGAGCAATCCGATCATAAAAGATAAATTTGAGGCAAAATACAGTTTATTTTCCATACATTTTCTAGCTAGTTTAAAAATTCTCAGGAAAATTATATAAAAGAGCACCACTATTAAAATAGTGAAAACTAATCCTAATTCTTCTGCAATAAGAGCAAAAATAAAATCATTGTAAGATTCAGGGAGATAAAAAAGTTTTTGCACACTAGAGCCCAATCCTAATCCAAAAAAACCTCCTTTACCAAATGCCAAAAGCGAATTCATAAGTTGGTAGCCTGAGCCTGTCGGATCATCCCATGGATTCAAAAATGAAGTTATTCTACGCATCCTATAAGGTTGAAAAATTATAAGTGGCAAAATGGATAAGGCAGCCAGAAAAAAATAAGAAAAAAAAGTACGTATATGTAATCCAATTATTAACATCAAAGCAAAAAAAGATGTTATTAAAAGAATAATACTGCCTAAATCTCTATGAAAGACAATTAGTAAAGCTAATGCTCCTACAAACACAAGACACTTATTAAATGATTTATTTACATCATTACGTGAGATATAACTACAAATCCAAATTAATATAAATAGTCGAGATAGTTCTGCCACTTGAATCGTTATGAACCTCAAGTCAAGCCATCTCAGAGCTCCATTAACCTCACGGCCAAATCCGGGAATAAAAATTACTAATGATAACAAAAATGCTAAAAATAAGAATATCTTTGAATAATTGTTATAGAAACTTAGTGGTATACGAGAAATAATAGATGCTGAAACAAGGCCAATACAAATATATATTAAGTGTTTAATTGTAAAATAGAACGGATTACCAGTTTTCTCATATGAAAAATCTAATGTTGCTGACGTTACCATAACAAGTCCGATAGATAATAAAATAACTAACGACATAATAAGAGTATGATCTAAATCTCTACTTTCGCTTATTAATAATTTTTTTTTTATGAAATCAACTAACATACTTTTTTACCACTTTTTTAAAAGTATCGCCTCTATGTTCAAAGTTATTAAACATATCAAAGCTTGGGCTTGCTGGTGACAGTAAAACTTTGTCACCAGGACTTACAAGTGACATTATTAGATTTACAGCATCTTCATAATCATAAGCATCATAGGAATCAATTTTTAAACTAAGTTCACTTTTAAGTATTTCTTTATTTTGACCAACGAAAATTATTTTTTTTACCCTTTGATTAATCTCTTCTGATAAATATTTATAATCAATAATCTTATGAGAGCCACCAATAATCAAAATAATATCCTTCTCTAGCGTATTCAAGGCAGCTATCGTAGATTCGCAATTTGTGGATTTAGAATCATTATACCAATCAACATTATCCAAACTTGCTATCTTTTCAATGCGGTGAGGAAGAGATTTGAAAGATTTAATAGAGTCTAATATATTCTCTAGATCTATATTTATATTTAAATTTTCAATTACTGATATAACAGATAAAATGTTTTCTAAGGCATGACTACCTTTATAATTTAATTTAGTGCTATTACATTTAATTAAATTATCTGTAATCAGTAAGTTTTTTTGAATTTTATTATTAATGTAATATTTTTTTGATTTAGGTTCATATCCATAATATGACATTTTTTTAATATCCAATTGATTTTTTAATTTAATATTTGCAATACAATGATCTGAATCATTAAATATCTTCTTCTTAATCATCAAATAATTTTTATAAGTATCATGTCTTTCTAAATGATCAGGAGTAACGTTTGTTAAAAGACTAATAAAACTCTTAAAGTTATTCATATATTCTAATTGGTAGCTTGATATTTCTAAAATTATATATTCATAGTTTGATTGAGTTATTGTTAATGGTGGCAAGCCATTGTTACCACATGCTATACATGAAATTTTTAATTTTCTTAAAACATGCTCTATCATTGANACTACNGTTGTNTTNCCNTTTGTACCNGTTACNGATATNATTTTTGATGATGNTNGTTTTTTAAATANATCTATATCTGTAGAAATATNTAACTGTCTTATCATTTATCATTTTCATNATNTGATGTNGTGGATTAAAACCAGGACTNATAAACACNTGAAAAACATTATCAAGTATATTATCTGGAACTATATCTTGAAAAAATTCAATATTTTTATTTTTGAGAATCATGTCTGGTATTTTTTGAGGTTTACCATCATAAATTTTTATCTGTTGATTTTGAGAGAGTAAATAATCAACAAATGATTTTCCTGTAGTACCAAAACCAAGAATTAGAGTTTTTTCTAACATATTATCTAATCTTCAAAGAAGCCAACGCTATAAGAACAAGGACAAAAGTAATTATCCAAAACCTCACAATNATNTTAGGCTCTTGCCATCCATTAAGTTCAAAATGATGATGTATTGGAGACATTTTAAANACACGTTTTTTAAATAATTTAAATGANGTTACCTGAATTATGACTGATAAAGCNTCTATAACAAAAATGCCTCCCATGATTGCATATATAATTTCAAGTCTTAAAATAATCGCAAGAGTCGCAAGTATTGCTCCAAGAGATAGTGAGCCTACATCACCCATGAAAATCTGTGCTGGATATGAATTGTACCATAAGAAACCCAGTCCCGAACCTACTATAGCGCTGGCAAAAATGGCTGTCTCAGAGACNTGGGGTAGATATGGTATTAATAGGTAATTTGCAATATTAAAATTACCTTGTACATATGAAAATACAACGAAAGCTGCGGCAATTAGAATACATGGCAATATTGCAAGCCCATCAAGACCATCGGTTAGATTTACTGCATTACTAGAGCCTACTATTACAAATATACTCCAGGGTATAAAAAACGCTCCCATGAATAAAGCATAATCTTTTATAAAAGGAATTGTTAAACTTAAGTCTATGGTATGATCTGATGTTTGGAATATATAAAAAACCACAACACCAGAAAATAATATTTGTAATAATAATTTTGTTTTACCTTTGATACCATCGCTTGTTGAATGTTTAAATTTTTTGTAGTCATCATAAAAGCCTATTAATCCAAAAGTAATCAATACAAAAATCAAAATCCAAATATTTTTATTATTTATATCTGCCCAGAGCAATGTACTTATTAATATAGATACAATAATAATCAAACCTCCCATTGATGGAGTTTGAGATTTAGTTTTTAAGTGAGACTGAGGGCCATCATCTCTTATACTTTGAAAAACTTCTCGATTAGAAAAATATTTTATAACAATAGGACCGATGATTAATGAAACTAATAACGCAGTAAGAGCTGACAATATAATTCTAAGTGTTAAGTATCTAAAAACATCAAATCCAGAATAAAAATCTGTTAGGTATTCAAAAATATAATACAGCATGATATTTAATTCCTAAATTCCAATATTTTAGTTATCTCTTCAAATCTCATAAATCTTGATGCTTTTACTAATATAACTGAATTTGAATTTAAGACAGGATAAATTAAATTTTTTAATTCATCAATGTTGTCAAATATAATTATATTTTTATCATATTTTTCCTTGATCTTNTCTGAAAATGAACATTTTAAAAAAATCTTACTGGTTCCCTTATTGATCGCATAAGAAATTACATCTAAATGATGATTAAAAGAATCATTGCCAAGTTCTCCCATTTCNCCCATAATCATTAGGTGCTCTCCGGGAATAGAAACTAAAGAATCAATTGACGCTTTAAACGATGCAGGGTTTGCATTATAAGTACTATCTATAATAGTACAATCATTAATNCCTTTTATTTTATTAAATCTTCCAGAAGGTATCTCAAAAGACTCTATTCCGTTTTTTACATCTGATATAGATGCCCCAGCTTCAGTGGCTAATGCTACAGAAAATAAAATATTATCAATATAATAGTCTTCATTATTTTTGATATTTATTGATAGCATATCACCTCGATATGTTTTTAATAATAATTTATCTGGACTTACTGCAGTCACTTTATAATCAGCATCTTTTGTTCTAGATATTGTCCTAATTTCATGTCTACTTGACTTCTTATGCCACCTATTAAAATTTANATCATCTTTATTAAGTATAACAATTTTTTTATATCCTTGATCTTCAAATATTTCTTCTTTTGTTTTTAAAATATTTTCTATTGTATGAAATGTATCAAGATGAGCCGATGAAACATTCAGTAATGCAACTATATTTGGTTTNGCTATAGCTGTAAGTTCTCTGATATCGCCAATTTTCCTTGCTCCCATTTCCAAAACAAAATACTTAGTATCATCTTCTGCTCTCATAATAGACAATGGTAATCCAATGGAATTATTGTAATTACCAAGAGTTTGTATAGTTTTATTATTTTTTTTAAGAATATTTGCAACAAGATTCGTCACTGTAGTCTTTCCATTAGTACCAGTTATACCAATCGTAATTGGATTAATTAATAAGGAATAATAATTTGCTATCTTTCCTAATGCCTTGATAGTGTTATCAACTACAAATACAGGATGACTGTGATGATGTTGTTCAGTTATGGCTATACTTGCGCCTTTTTCAAATGCATCATCAATGAAATCATGTCCATTATGATGCTCTCCTTTGATCGCGATAAAAATATTATCTTTTTGAGGGTCGCGAGAATCTATTGAAATATTATTTAATGAGAGATTTGCATTGGTATTTATTGGCGATACGCCTAGTGCTTTAGCTATATCTTCAGTGGAAAGTTTCATCTTAGTAGCATTTTCACATATTTTATATCGTTGTGTGGAACCTTTTTAGACATTTCTTCGATATATTTTTCATCACCTTTCCCAGAAATTAATACTAAGTGTCTTTTAGTAGCCTTAGATAGTGCTTTTTTGATAGCTAACTTTCTATCCAATGTTACAGTCACNTTGGATTTGTCTATTATCCCTTGTGTAATTTGTGAAATAATATTCATAGGATCTTCTTGTCTAGGGTTATCATTAGTTAGATATATATGATCAGAATATTTACTAGCTATAGTTCCCATTTTTTTTCGTTTTGTCTTATCTCTNTCTCCTCCACAACCAAAAACTGTAATTAATTTTAGTGATTTTTTTTTAAATTCTTCAACAGATCTTATATATTTTAATATATTTTTAAATGATGCCGGTGTATGTGCAGAATCAATTATAATCTTTTTATTAAGCTTAGATACATATGTATATCTACCTTTAATTGGTTTCAACTTTTCAAGTGTAGCCAGTAAGGTTTCTTGACTGAGATCATAATTATTACATAAATATTTTAATATTAAATCTTTTGGATATATCTTATCCTTAAGCCTTNTTTGATTTTTTTCTGTGAAATGATATTTAATGAATTTAACATTTCTTCTTTTTTTAATCTTCTTAAGCGTCATGCAATCATCATTTATATATATACTCTCAGACGTTTGCCTCATTAGCTTCAGTTTAGCTTTAATATACTCACTTTTAGTAACGTGATAGTCTAAATGGTCAGATGTAATATTAGTAAAAATGCTTGTATTAAAATTAATACCATTAAGTCTTCCNTGATCTAATCCGTGNGAGGAACATTCAATTATTATAATATCTACTTTTTTTTTATCGAAATCTTTAAAGTTGTCATAAAGAATATGAGATGGCGGTGTAGTATAAGATGTGCTCTTTAATGAAGGATAAATACCATTTCCCAATGAAGATATAATACCAACTCGTTTCTTTATTAGTTTGCTTGATAAGCATTGAGCTAAATAATTTACGGTTGATGTTTTACCATCTGTTCCTGTTACACCAATCAATATTTTATTTTGTAATGGGAATGAGTATATGTCATCAAGAAGCATATTCAAGTTAGTAGATAAATTTTTTGAGTATAATATAGGAATATCTTTATTTACTTTTCTTATATCTATTTTATTATCAGTTACGATAGCTCTTATGTTTTTTTTTATAGCCTCATTAATATAATTATATATACAATTATTTTTCACATTCGTTAAAATTAATATTTTATTTTTACATGATGATTTACTAGTGAAGGCAAGATGATTATATAAATTATTTTTTTTCCTAGTAATTTTGATGATAAAATTTTTAATTTGATTTAATTCGGATTTTAGTTTCATTTTTTNTCAGGATAAACTTCTAATATATTAAGNGCATGGTTCATAAATTCTCTGAAAATTGGTGCTGCATTTTTACCTCCTGAGGTATTTCCTTTTTTTGGATCTCTAATTATTATTGCTGCAACATATTCTGGATCACTCGATGGAGTNATACCAACAAATATAGCATTATGATTGGATCTNCTGTACGCTCCATTTTTATTTAATCTAACTGTTCCTGTTTTACCTGAGACTGTATATTTATTCAAGCTAGCTTCCTGACCAGTTCCGCTTTGAACAGCTGTTTGCATCATTTTTAGGATCATGGTGGATATGTTTTTATTAAGTACGTGCTCATATTCTACTGGTTGAGTAGCTTTTTCATATGTTAGCTGAACTTTACGTCCATGATTAGCAAGAATAGTGTATGCATTAGCAAGATGTAAAAGGGATGTGGACATCCCATATCCGAAACCAATTGTACCATGTAGTGCTTCGTCCCACTGATGATAACTTTTTAGTGTACCATTTTGTATTCCGGGAAATTGAATAAATAAATCCTCGCCAAAACCTAATTTCTGTAGGTCACCATATATNTATTTTTTCTTTGTATTTTTCGCAATTTTTGCCGCACCTACATTGCTCGACTTTTCGAGTATACCCTCAATTGTAAGGTTGCCNAAATNTTTATAGTCCATAAGTCTCTCAGATGAATGGGTTAGTTGAAACCCTAATGATGTATCAATGACATCATCTATATTAGCTGAATTATTACTCAAGCCTGAATATATTATAAAAGGTTTAATAGTNGAACCGGGCTCAAATAATTCTGTAACTGCTAAGTTTTGTATCTTATTCCCCTTGTATTCATGACGATTTTGAGGATTGAATGAAGGATAATTTATCATTGATATTATCTCNCCAGTCTTATTTTTTACTAGAATAAGTGATGCACTCTTCGCTTTTTGTTGTTGCACATGCTTTTCAAGAATCTTATAACCAATAAATTGTATTCTCTTATCAAATGATAAATCAATATCAGTTCCGTTCTTTGCTTCTTTTATCACATCTAATAATTGAATATTACGACCCAAGTTATCTTTTCTAATTTTTTTAACACCAGTTATAGATTTAAGAATATCATTTTTTGCAAGCTCAATACCCTCCTGTCCTTTGTCATCCACATTAGTGAAACCAATAACATTAGAAAAGGATTCTCCNCTCAAATATACTCTTTGATATTCATTAATAAAGTATGTATAAGGCAAGTTTAATTTAACAATATCTGTGTAAAGATTATCATCTATTTTTCTTTTAAGATAATATTCTTGCTTGTTTTTATTATTTCTTATAATTTTATTAAATTCTTTTTTGTCCATACCTATTTTAACCAATAATGGNTCAAAATTAATTTCGTTTTTAATATATAAATCATAAATTCTATTTATATTTATACATAATGTTTTNTTAGGGATACTCATTGCGAGGATTTCTTTATTCCGATCATAAATAATCCCTCTGTGAGCATCAATAGATCTTATACCAATTTGTTTTTTATCTGCAAATGTAGATAAGTTTGTTTTACAGGAATTTTGATTTATTAAAAAACAGTCTGTGCTTACTACTTGTAAAAGCGTTAATCTAAGACNAATCAGAATGAATGTTATGGAGACAATAGCTATTAATATATATTGTCTCCATGGAGGTATTTTTTGTTTAGAGTTAGTCAGCTTGCTGCCTTAAAAAAGCAGGTACTTCTACATCATTAACATTAATTTTATCATTTTCAATGATAGGNTCCTCTGTNCTNAATACNTTTGTATTATCTAGAGGATTTGTCGTAAATGTTTTGTTAATATTTGCGTTTGAAATACCGGATGAGAGATTATTAGGATTTTGATAATTAACATGATCATCATCGACCGATAATTCTTCATTATTATCAAAACCTGTAGCTATAAGAGTTACTCGTAGCTCTCCAACATTCTCATCTTCTTTAATACAACCGATAATCGTAGTTGCATCTTCGTCTGCGATCTCTTTAACTTTTTGTCCAATTAAGTTAAATTCACTCTGTTTAAGGTCTGCCCCAGCAGTAATATTGCATAAAACTCCTGTTGCGTTTTTCAAATGCATATTGTCCAATAGTGGACTACTTAAAGCTTTTTCAACTGCCTCTGTAGCTCTATTATCTCCAGATGCAACTGCAGAACCCATCATAGCTTTTCCTCTTCCNGACATTACAGTTTTCACGTCTGCAAAGTCTACATTAATGTGTCCACGTATTGTTATTATCTCTGCAATACCTTTCACAGCGCCTCTTAAAACATCATTTGCATTATCAAAAGCATTAAAAATAGTATCATCGCCACCATACACTTCTGCGAGTTTTTCATTAGGNATAACAATTAATGAGTCNACCCACTCGCTTAAAGCAGCAATACCTTCTTCAGCATGCTTGGTTCTTCTAACGCCTTCATACTCGTACGGTTTTGAAACAACTGCAACGGTCAAAATTCCAGCATCTCTTGCGAGTTGTGCAATTACAGGTGCTGCACCTGTTCCTGTGCCACCGCCCATTCCAGCGGCAATAAATAACATATCCGCGCCAGATATAGCTGCTGAGAGCTCCTCTTTAGCTTCTAGAGCAGCTTGTCGACCTTTTTCAGGATCAGCTCCTGCTCCAAGTCCTTTGGTAATATCTGAGCCTATCTGAATCATTGTTGCTCCTTTTTTAGATGCCTCAGCTAGTGCCTGGCTATCAGTATTTGCAACAATAAATTCAGCTCCTACTATTTTTGATTCCAGCATTGATATGACAGCATTNCCACCGCCNCCGCCTACACCAATAACTTTAATCTCCGCATTTTGATTATATTCACTTACAAGTTCAAACATTTTTCACCTCCAAACTATTTAACTGAATTCAAATAAATTATTCTATCCTTAGATGGNATTTGCATATCTAAGGAATTCACTATATTTTCTTTTATAAGTTTTTGATTNATTAAATTTGTTTTTTTATCTAAAAGTTTTTTATGATTATTTAATTGTTCAGCAAGTAATTTTTCTGACTCTTCTAATTCTATAGTTGCTACTCTATTCAAATGTTTAATGTAAACAACAGAAAATGCTGAAAGTGCTATTAAAANTATTATAAAAATATTAATCATTATTCTCATTTACTTTCTCTAGAATGCTTAATTTGGCAGATCTAGATCGTGGATTAAACTCTACTTCTTCAGTATTGGGTTTTACAAATCTATCTACAACTTTNAACATTTTTGTTAAAAATTCTTCTTTGATAGGGAGATTCTTAGGAATTGAATANCTTTTATCTGTATGCTTGATAAAATCTTTGATCACTTTATCTTCTAATGAATGATAAGTTATTAGAACCAACCTTCCTTTTGGGGCAAGGATGCTGTAGCTTTTAAATAATGTTTTCTTTAGAATATCTAATTCATTATTTGTATATATTCTAATTGCNTGAAATGTTTTTGTTGCTTTATGTTTTCTATTTTTTGTATAAGGGATAACATTATTGACTAAATTTGCTAATTCTAATGTTGTTGTAATTTGAGCACTATTTCTCTGACTTACAATCTTCTTTGCAATCTTTCTAGAGTATTTTTCTTCACCATATTTCCATATAACATCAGCAATGTCTGATTCAGATGCACTATTTAACCAATCAGATGCTGCCTGTCCTCTAGTTTGATCAAATCGCATGTCTATTTTTGCATTTCCATTGAANCTAAAACCTCTTTCTGCGTAATCAAAATGATAAGAGGAAACTCCTAAATCAAATAAAATGCCATTCACAGACCCATAAATTCCCCATTCTTGAGAAAAATTATCTATAGAAGAGAAACATCCATGTTTAAGGGTAAATCTTCTATCTTCTAAAATACTTTTATCTAAATCATTAATAGCATCTATATCTTTATCTAAAGCATAAAGGTTACCATTATCTCCAAGTTTTGAGAGAATCTCGCTTGAGTGACCACCGAAACCAAAAGTTGCATCAATATAGTTTCCATTTGGTAATATATTAAGGCCGTTAATACTCTCTTTTTTCATCACCGGTATATGCTTCATTATTTCTTCCTCCTATAAGCGATAATGCTCTCATACGCAGCTTTTGCATCTAGAAATTTTTCAGCAGATTCTGAATTATCGAGATTCTTGTCNGGATGATACCTTTGAGCAACCTTGATGAATGCTCTCTTGATGGATTTCTCATCTTCATTNCCTGTAATGCCAAGAGTTCTATAAAATCTCTCTAAATTCATTAGATATTAATATCAGATAATACTGATTCTTCGCTCTCGTCAGTCTCTTCTGATCTCCATTGATTTACACGTGCTTGCCANATCAAATCACTCCAGATCTCAAATTTCTCACCTTGTCCTATCATGGTTACTTTTTTAGTTATCTCAGAGAAATTACGAAGCGGTTTTGATATCAAAATTCTGCCATTTGAATCTAAATCTACATCCTCGGCATGCCCAACTAATAGTCTTTGTATTCTTCTTGCATTCTTATTAAAGCTTGGTAATTCATTGATTTTTGATTGAATTTTCTCCCAGGCACTTATGGTATANAGTAAAAGGCACTTTTCCTCAGAATCTATAGTTATAACCATATTCCCATCAAATCTGTCTAGGATGGTAGTACGATATTTAGTAGGTATTGCTAACCTACCTTTAGAGTCAGTGTTTATATTATGTATACCTTTAAACATATTTACCAATTTTTCCCACAATTTAACATAAATTGCCATATATCAACACTATAGGTCTTTTTTATGAACCATGCAAGAGAAAAAAGGGNAGTAAATCTAATAAAATCAATGTGTTNGCTAGTTTTATTTCACAATAATGATATAAATGATTGAAAATTATAGAAAATAAGAGCTGATCTATAAGCCGGGTTCTGTCGAGTGTAATTATTGATCTGGGACTTTTGTCGCCAAAAGCCTCTAGCAGCCTACCATACAGCAAGTTGAGGGCCCAACATATTCTGTATATTTGCCTTGCTCCAAGCGGGGTTTACTCTGCCTAGCCATGTCTCCATAACTAGCGGTGAGCTCTTACCTCACCTTTTCACCCTTGCTATATATATAGCGGTTATTTTCTGTAGCACTTTCCGTTGACTTGCGTCACCCAGGNGTTACCTGGCGCTTTTGCCCATGGAGCCCGGACTTTCCTCTGTTTATAACAGCAATTACACNATCAGCTCTTAGGTTGATTATATTTTCTTTTAAAATTAAATCAATATTTAACCTATTGCTTTGTGGCAATTATATAAGCAAGCCATCCTGGATCTGCATCACATGTTTTTGTCTTATAAAAATCGTCAGTCTCTTCATCCTTTTCGTCGTCCCAGCCTTGCATATAAATATCAACTTGNTTAAAACCACTCTCNAGAAGACACTCTTTAATCTCGGGCAGAGACCATAATCTCCAGTCGTAGATAAATGCTTTATTAATCGATGATTTATCTTTAAATTCAAAATGAATAAAACACTTAAGATCATTAGTGATTGGATTGAATGCATGTTGATCCCATACATATGTAAAATCTTTATATTTTGTTCTCTCCTCAAGTTCTTGATGTGCCTCGTAACCTCCAAAAGCATCTAGAATTAATATTCCATCGTTCTTTAGACATTTATGAGAGTTTTTAAAGTATTTAATCAAATCGATTCTTTTTTTAAAAACCCAATAACTAAAATTACAAGCACTGATCAAATCTATATTAGGAGTAAAAAAAGTTTGTGAATTAGCTTTGATATGATTAATTCTGCTGAATTGATCAGAATTTAGTTCTTGAGATGCTATATTTTTAGCATAATCCAATATTTTCTTATCGAGATCAATTGCATAAGAAATATTATTTTTATTTTTTTTTACCCATTCTTGGGATATTTTCGCTGATGCTGAAAAATCTTCTCTCAGAATGTTACATTGACGCTTCGAATATTTTTTAAACATGGATGCGTAAAAATCGACTTCNAAATCAACATTTTGAACCGCTTCTTCATAAAGTTTATATTTATCAGCATTCCTAGCCGTAATTTTTAATTTCTTCAACATANATATTTTCAGGAAAGGTTAATAGGTTTTCAATATCATTTTTTGTAATTATTAAATTATTCAAAAATTTTTTCCANATCTTTGACGAGCTTGTTCCATAGTATAACCCATATANATGTCTTAATAGAAGATATTTNCTATNATTATTAATATNGTANTCATTNCAAATCATAATATATTTTTCGANGACTTGTCTNCTNCTGATAATNTTAGTTGTCTTGTTCATAANTTGNTNAAGATCTAANAAAAACATTGGNTCGCTATAAATTTTTCTTCCAATCATCATTCCNTCGAATCTATTTATNTTTGATTTAACCATATCAAGACTGTTAATTCCTCCATTGATNATAAACTCTANNGATGGAAAANTTTTTTTAAGNATTAATGCATCATCATATCTTAAATTAGGTATTGCTCTATTCTTTTTAGGACTTAATCCTGATAAAATAGCATTACGAGCATGTATTATAAATTTCTTGCATCCTGATTCACTTGTTTTGCTTATAAAGTCTACTATAGGGTCAAGATTTTCCTCATAACCTAATCCTAGTCTTGTTTTAATTGATATTGTTCTCGTAAATTTTGACTTTATTGCATCTATACATTCAGCAACAATAGAAGGGTTTTTGATTAGACAAGCACCAAATGAACCCTTAATTACTCTGCTACTAGGACATCCTATATTTAGGTTAATTTCACTGTAATCTGAAGACTCGATTATTTTAGAACATTTTAAAAATTTCTCAGGATCTGAACCAGCAAGTTGAATTATGGTTCCTTTCTCATAATCGTGGAGTTCGCAATTTACTTTATCTGTGCGTAAAAATGCATCACAGGTAATCATCTCTGTGTATAGGTAAAAGTCCGATGTTATAGATCTCACTAGCGCACGAAAATATTTATCCGTTCTTCCTACCATTGGTGCGACATAAATTTTATTTATCATAACTGCTACTATATATAACCATTATCAAACATTCATACAAGTGATAAAATATAACAATGCTTATTAATAAACAAGATATAACTACACTAATTCTAGCGGGAGGAAAATCCTCGAGAATGGGAGGTAATGATAAAGGGCTCATAAAGATTAATGATGAATATATTATGAGTGAACTTATAGAGATTTCAGAGAAATTTACTAACTCCGTGATTCTTAATATTAATAGAAATAAAGATATTTATAAAAAATTTAAAATAAAATTAATCTCAGATTTGCATGTTAACTTTCAAGGTCCACTTGCTGGGATATATTCAGGTATGACAGAAGCTAAGACTAAATATATTCTTATACTACCATGTGATTGTCCTATGATTTCAGATATCTTTTTTAAAGATATCCTTAAAGATAATTTTAAAGATAAAATAAGATGTGCTCATGACGGTAACAGACTACAGCCGGTTCATGCGCTTATAGATAGATCTATGGTAAGTAATTTGAAAGTTTTTTTAGATTCAGGAGAAAGAAAGATTGATAAATGGTACAATCAAGAAAAATTAGAAATTATAGACTTTTCAAATAATCCTCAATTTTTTATGAACATTAATACTCCTGAGGATTTAGAAAAATATAAATTAGAAAAGATGAAAGATGACAATTAAAGACAAAAGAATTGCATGGTGTATCACTGGATCAGGTCACTACCTTAAAGAGTCGATAGATATTATGAATCAAATCAAAAATATTGATTTGTTTCTAAGCAAGGCTGGTGAAGAAGTTCTCAAATGGTATAACTATGAGCTTGACGATTTTAAATCATCAGGTATGAAAATTTTTAAAGATGTAACAGCAAGCTCAGCTCCTGTAAGTCTTTTATATGAAGGTGTCTATAAATTAGTTGTTGTCTCTCCTGCTACATCTAATACAGTAGCGCAAATGGCTTATGGATTGTCAGATAATCTAGTCTCAAATATTTTTGCGCAAGCTGGTAAATGCAAAATACATAGTATTGTATTTGCATGTGATACTGAACCAACAGTAATTACTCAAGCACCAAAAAAAGAAGTAACACTATATCCGAGAGACATTGAGTTAGAAAATTATAATACACTTAGTAAATTTAAAGATGTTGATGTGGTCAATAATGTTAAAAAACTTAATGAATGTCTAAAAAAATGGATTTAGAAGATAATATATTATTTATTACTGGAAGATTAGCTGAAAATAATCTTAAAAAAGTAATTGAACTCATAGAAAATAAAAACTTTAAATATGAAGTAAGGAACTTAGGCATTAATGTAGCAGCATTAATGACTATAGACATTATAGAGAAAAATATTGGTGATGTAGAAGAATTTAATAAAATCATTATACCTGGTAAAGCTAGAGGTGATATAAAAAAGTTATCAAAAAAATTAAAAACTTTAATTATACGAGGGCCGGATGAACTAAAAGACTTGCCGGTCTTATTTGGTGCTAAACCTTTGAAATATGATTTATCAAAATATGAAGCTCATATATTTGCTGAGATAACTGATGCAGCTTTATTGAGTATCGATAATACTATAAAAATCGCCAGTGATTNTAGAAATAGAGGTGCGGATATTATTGATATAGGATGTCTGCCAAACGAACCTTTCCCGCATCTTGAGGAACTAATTCAAGAACTTAAAAGAAGAGAATTTTATGTGAGCGTAGATTCGCATAATGAAAATGAACTAATAACAGGATCAAAGGCTGGTGCAGATTATATTTTAAGTCTTAAATCAACAAATATACATTTGTTAGATGAAATTGATTCGATACCTATTCTTATTCCAGATAAACCAGATGATATGAATAGTCTTTTCAAGATTATAGATACTTGTATAGACAAAAAGCGTACTTTTGTTGCAGATCCAATCTTAGAACCCATTCATCATGGATTTACTGAATCAATCGTAAGATATTATATGTTAAGAGAGAAATATCCTGAAATTCACATTATGATGGGAACTGGAAATATAACAGAATTAACTCATGCGGATACAACAGGTATAACTATGACTCTTATGGGGATAATTTCAGAGCTCCAAATAAATCATATATTGACTACAGAAGTGAGTAATCACTGTGCCACAGTAATTAATGAAACTGATATTGCCAGAAGAATTGCTCTATCATCCAAGATTGAAAATGTTACACCCAAACACATACATAATGGTTTATTAACAACACATAGTGATAAAAGTTTTTCATATTCTTTAGATGAAATAAAAAAAATAGCTAAAGATGTAAAAGATTCAAATTATCGCATAATGCTGTCTGATAAAGGCGTAAGTTTATTTAACAAAAATAAATTTTTAACAGAAATTAATCCTTATGATTTTTTTAATGAAATAGAGGTAGATGGAGATATTGGACATGCATTTTATCTTGGTGTAGAACTTGCAAGAGCTCAGATTGCATTTCAATTAAAAAAAGAGTATGAGCAAGATGAAGAACTGAACTGGGGTTGTATTGTAAAGAGAGACGAAGAAGATAAACTAACATTTAAAGAAGCTGGTCCAACTTATAAGAAAAAAAATGATTCATGAAGTAATAGTAACTACTAAAGATAGTAAAGACAAAATTCATATAGCGCCTATGGGTATACGATGGTTGAATGATAATCATAACTCAAAGAAAATTATCATCTCGCCATTTAAACCGTCAACAACTTTGGATAATTTGATGATCACAAAAAAAGCAGTAATAAATTTTATCGATGATGTAAGAGTGTTTGCAGGCATAGTAACAAAAAAGAAGAGAGATTGGGATGTTAATTCATCTAACGATGAATATCCTTATCTCGATAATACCAATACGTATATTCCTGTCAATGTAGTTGAAATTATAGAGGACAAAGTGAGACCTAGAATTATTTGTGAACAATTTGATACTCATGTTATTAGACCATTCNTAGGATTTAANCGTGCACAGAGTGCAGTCATCGAGGGAGCAGTCCTAACCAGTAGACTTGGAATGATTGATGATGTCAAAATCATGAATGAAATAAAATATCTTAAAATAGCAATTGATAAAACAGCTGGCNCAAGAGAAATTGAAGCATGGGAATGGATTATGTCAAAAATTGATCAACACTTTAAAAAANAAATATGACAAATATTTTAACAAGCATAAAAAATATACATGAAGCTAGACTTATTCGAGATATGTCGATTGGTATAGTTGATGTTAAAAATGTTGATGATGGAGCATTAGGATTTGTTGGTGTTGAAGAAGCTGAAAAAATATTTAACTTTCTCAGAACTAAAACTTTAAGTATTACTATGGGTGATTATGTAAACCCGGCAGAAAAAAAATTTATTACTAATGCGCTACTAATGAATAANATAGGTTTTGATTTTATAAAACTTGGCTTATTCAATAATACTTCAATAAAACATCATAAAAAATTCCTAGAGATTACTAATCTCAAGAAAACTAAACCAGTATGCGTGCTATTTGCGGATAAAACATTTAGCTTTGAAAATTTGGAAAAGATTATCGAAATAGGCTATGAAGCCGTAATGATTGATACATTATCAAAAANCAANAAGACTACCAACATACTNGATTATAGTAAACTTAAAAGATTTGTAGAATTCTGTAAGGATAATGAAATTTTATGTGGAATATCTGGATCAGTAAAAATAAACGACCTTCCTAATCTATTACAAATACAACCTGATTTTATAGGCATGAGAGGACAACTATGTACATCTGATTTAGGAAGAGATAAATTGGATGTGAAACAAGTTTCAAACGTCTTAGATGAGTTCAACTATGCTTTGAATAAATCTAATAATGGACGAACTTTATCCAAAGTCTCTTNATATTCTAATTCNACCTCAGAGTCATAAACAATTCCTCCTCCACCCCAAAAATAAAGAGTATNATCATCAGCAAAGATTGTGCGTATTGCTATGTTAAGATTAGATTTATCGTTTCCACTTATATAACCAATCGAACCACAATAAATACCACGNTTACTANACTCAATCTCATCAATNATTTGCATCGCTCTTATTTTTGGTGCACCAGTAATAGATCCGCCAGGGAAACAACCTTTTAATAANCTATATATATCGCTGTTATTAGAGATNGTCCCNTTAACTGTACTTACAAGATGATGTACATTAGANAATGTTTCAACATCAAATAAATTTTCAACACTTACTGATCCATATTTACAATTTCTTCCAAAATCATTACGAAGNAAATCTACTATCATCAGATTTTCTGCTTTNTCTTTATCAGAGTTTAATAATTCATCAATTATTTTTTTATTTTCTATACTATCTTTACTAATTGGCCTTGTTCCTTTTATTGGCTTTGTACTTACATGTTCTTTATTTTGTGATATGAAGCATTCAGGAGAGAATGTCATTATTTTTATAAAAGGAAAATTTATAAAACCTGTGTAAGGTGATGCATAAACTTTATTTAGTTTTTTAAAAATTGANTAACAATCACCTTCATATTTTGCTGAAAAACGTTGAGAGAAGTTAATTTGATAGCAATCACCCTCTTCTATATATCTTTTGATTTTATCGAACTTCTTTTTATATTCATTATATGTTGTNTTAGATTCACATTTNGACTTGATTTTGAAAAAATATTTTTTTTNATTTTTAGGGTATGAATTAAGTAAGTCAATAATACTCTTTATGAAGCTGTTCTTTTCATGATAAATCANACAGGATTGTTTTGCATCATGGTCTGCTATATAAGCCCAGTCATATAATCCAAAAGCAAAAGAAGGGATATTAAAATCATTATATTTCTGTGAAATATTTTCATATCTTGCTCCATGATCATATGAAATATATCCAATAGCTCCACCGGTGAATGGTAAGTCAGAATTATCATTTTTATATTTTTTCATTAAATCTTTTAGAACATATATAGGTTCTTCGGTTGAAGTAATTTTTTTTCCATTTTTTTCAATGATAGTCTTGTCATTATAGAAAAAAATCTTTTCCCTGGGCTGCGCAGTGATAATGTCATACTTATGATCGGGGAATATCTTATTATTACTGCACAAATAAATCGGCCAATCATAATCATGAATCAAGTCATAAACTATTGATGTATCTTCTAAATAACCTAGTTTTAAAATATTAATTTTACTCATGCTTTTCTCTTAATAAATATGCTACCGCATATGAGGGAAAATGAATTAATGTCTTTTTATCAAATCTAACTGGATGATTTTTGAGAACAGTATTCATGTTTATATAAGTCATATTATATTTGTTAACCATCTTTTTAATTAATGTAATTCCTATCCCTAGACCTATTATTTTAACATTATTATTTTTATATGAGTTCTTTTTAATAATAATTCTCAGAGATCTATATATCTTTGTTATGTGTATATGCATTATTTCTTGACATAATTCTTCTATAATTTTTTTATGGTTATGCTTAAAATCGAAACCAAATGACCTTGCTACTCTTTTATAGCTGTTTAAGATAGTTTTACTCCTTCTATCAGCTCGGCTACTATAGTCATACTTTATATCTATGATTTTAAGAATTTGATATACATCTGCCATACTGGAGAAATTTTCAGGAATAACTTTATAACTAATCATATTTACTCTAACTTCATCTGTTAATGCATAAATTGGAGATCTCAAAAATCCAGTATATAACAGTTCATCATTATTGATACCTGTGAAATCATCCTCTCTCTTATTAATAATTGTATTATTTTTTATCATTATAAAATCAGTAGTAGTAGACCCCATATCAATAATAATGCAATTATCAATTTTTTTAGAGATCATTTCACCTACTGAATACCAATTCATAGATGCTACTTTTTTATGTTCTCTTATCTTGTGTAATTTTATAAAGCCACTTGACGAGTAAACATATGTATTTGAAGAAAATTTTTTAAAAAAAGATAATATAGTATTTATACCATTTTTCCTTGAAGGAAAGATATCACACATTTCACCTGATAAAGTTATCCCGTGGTATGTACCGTTTTGATTTGTTCCCAAATCTGAAATAAGTTTTTTAAGCTTACTTAATCCAGCATCGTGCCATAGTTCTATTTCATGTACTTCTGATTTAGCTTTATTAGATTTAATTATAGATATTTTTGTATTTGACCCACCAATGTCCCAACCAATGAATGTTTTTATTTTCATAACAAATTTATTCTAGAAGTTTTACCGCATATAGGAGTGATTATATTAGAGTTGTTTATCAATNCCGCTANATTAATGCCTANCGTNGANTTCAATTTCGTAAANGAAGTTGTAATTCTNGGGTTTAATTCAATTATGTAGATATCATCATCNGTAATAATGAAGTCTATNCCAATNTAACCAGATAAAGAAGAGACATTATTCTTAAGCTTATTTAATAAGCCAAAAATTTTAGGATGATTAGAAATATTTCTATTAACTATTATTTTATTAATTTTAATATAATTATTCTTATTTTTTTTAATCTGGTGTTCGTTGAAACTGAGAATAATAAAGTTTCCTTTACTACAAAATATGCTTGCACTGAAGCTTTTTCCTTTTATATATTCTTGAANTATATATTTTTTACTATCAAAGTGTTTTAGATCTTTGCCGCTAATAATTTGAATACGNGAACATCCTACNCCAAATCTATCTTTGATAACATATAATTTATTTTTTTTTATTTTGGAAATNTCTGATATAAGCAAAGGATGTTTAATTTTGGCTTTTTTACAAAAATTACTAAATAGTTTTTTATCAGACATTACTTTAATAATTTCTGATGATGATAAAATTTTTTTAATTTTATTCTTTTCTAAAAATCTAGAGTACTGATAGAGAATATTGTGACTCTCAGGAAGTACGGGTAGAACATAGTTGAAGTTTTTGTAAATATCAGGAGTGAGGTTATAATCACTCTCTTTAACAATAATTGAATTAGATGATNCATATCTATCTTTCAACCTATAATCAAGAAGATATTTAAAATCGATAGTTTTTAATTTCGAAAAATCATTTATAAGGGATTCTAGTATTAATTTTGCCTCATATAATAAATCATGAGTCAAATCTTCATTTATGATTCCTCCTCCTGTAATATANTCATATATAAGAATATTTTTCATATGGACATAATTCCTGTTATAGATATATTCAACGGTAAAGTAGTTACTGCNATCCAAGGAAAAAGAGATANCTATCAACCTGTTGATCTAAAATTATACAATACTATAGATCCTATAGAAATTATAAANATANTAATTCAAAGGTTTAAACCTAGCATCATATATATAGCGGATTTGAATGGAATTTTATATAAAGATATCAATACATCGATGTATGATTTTATCGTTAGAAATAATCCTAAAATAAAGTTTTGGGTTGATTTTGGTAAAACTGATATANATAAATTACAGAAATATCAAAACCTAGATAAAGTATTTTGTAGCGAGACTTCGAAAGGGTTTGATTTATCATCAAACAAGAATAATTGTAAAATATGTTCATTGGATTATCAGAATAATATTTTAGGTAATGTGACTTTAAGTAAGCAAAAAAGATATCTTCCAAANAAAATTATACTAATGGANTTATCNCAGGTAGGATCNACTAAAAATATGAGTTTTTCTCTAGTAAGAAAATATCTCAAACTTAAAAATAAGNATGATATTTATATTGCCGGTGGTCTTAAAAGTACACTTGATTTAAACAGAGCAAAGTTTTTAGGTNTTAAAGGTGTTCTTGCTACTTCGATATTTATTAAACAAAGAATACCAAAACTTTACATTACTAAAGAAAAAACCAACCTAAAAAAATAGGTTGGTTTAATTTTAAAGATTATATTTTTATTATATCCTTCTTCTAGCCTTGACCTGAGAAAGGATGTGCTTTAGCATCAGCACTTGCNACTACTTCATCAGCTGTTGGAGTACCTTTTACAGCTCTTGCAATAGCCTCTTTAGTTGCTTGATAATTATAATCATAGATTCTCTTNTCATCATTAGCATCCCAGTGAATGAAAACACCTACGCAAATAAAAACATCATTAGCTTCAGCTGCTGGAATTGTTCCNTCTTTTACACTATCAGCTACAGCCATTCCCACTGCTGCTTGCGCAGGACCGAACATTTGAACAGCTTGTTTTGCNCCTTTGATTGTAACTTTATTGAACATTACAGTCGCNGGTTTAACCATAAGGTTTGGTTGAGAAACTGCTAAAAGTGATGTNAATCCATCTTTGTTATTACAAAGNGTNTTACAAAAAGCGTCTTCAACTGCTGAACCACGTGGACCCATTATTAAATCGATATGAGCGATTTCATTATCACCACCTTCTGTAACAACTAGGCTTTCACCTGTTAGAACTTTATCAATTACTGCCATTATTATCTCCTAATATTAGTTATTTAATGTCATCCTTTTGAGACAAGTCTACTAAGCCTTANTGTCATAAAAACATTTATATACAAACAGGCCTGCAACTAGTAAATCAGCGGATGTACCCGGGTTNAGTCTNTTTTTTTTATACTTATCATCAAGCTTCNCTATCTCAGGATAAGCTTTTTCTTGACTATAACCCTTACCTATTATTTTTAACAAATCATAAGCTTGATTACTAGTCTTTTTTGCTATTTTCTCACCATATTTCCTCGAAATGTGTGAATCTGGGATACTTGCAACAATCTCCAAAAATACCAAAGTAAGGGCAAAATCTAGTGATTTATCAGATTTCATATGCTCTAGAATACTCGGGACAATAAACTCAAGTATATCCACGAAATTATGACTATATTGATATGCAATCCTGTCATATTTAGATGCATACTCCATAATANTTAATAGTGAAACATNAGGATCGTCATGAACATCCATCGAAGGTCTTTGGCCTAGTCCACCTGGATTTGCCATAGAAATTGCTCTGCAAATTTTTTTTGTATCATCTACTGATGAATTCTTAACTGTATGACTAAGAGCGCTTTGAAAATCTATACCTTTGTGATTTTGCATCGAATGTATAAGCGGGGAACATAAAAGAACAATTCCAAGATTCGTATTAATTTCAATTTTTGACTTTGTATCCTGTATTGATTTATAAATTCTATCACCTAAACTTAAATTTTCATTACATATTGAGTTGACACTTAATTTAGCGCTTTTCTTAAAATGATCTGCATTCATATCTTTATGTGGAGATGTCTCATTTACATTGCCAGGTTTTATTAGCTCTACGTCTTTATAACATGAGAACAAGTAGTTATTTTTTATAGAAGCACTATTAATATTATTCTTTATCATAACCGATGTCTCATGAANTCTTACTATTCAAACATGCATTTTACGAATGAATCTGTAATATTATTATCATGTACAGACTGAATTCCTCGCCATGCCGGAATACTATTTACCTCCAATGCAAAATATTTTCCATCTTGTTTAATAAAATCTATTCCACAGAAATCAATTTTAAAGATATTGACNATNNTTTCAGATATTGCNTTTAAATCATCATCNATTTCATAATATTTNCACTCNGCNCCTTTNGAATAGTTATTCAAATAATTTCTNCCNTGTCTCGTCATGGCAAACATTAAATATTNATTATTATNCTTAATTNCGAGAACTCTATANTCATGAGNNGGATTTGTCTCTATNAANTCTTGAATNTAAAAGATGTTACCAATAGNATTNATANTANCAATNTCTNNGTANTTCTCTATTATCTGAATATTNTCACCTTGTGAACCAAACATNGGNTTATAAATCATTTTATTANAAGNTANTTTGTCTTTAATNANTTTTNTTACTANANNAATNTCATGCAATATATATGTGTTTGGAGTTAAAATATTATTTTTTTGTAAAAGAAGTGATGTTAATGATTTNTCTACAGTCTTCTCTATATTTTCGGCGGTGTTTATTACTTTTGTATTATTTAATTCAAATGTTTTCAAAATATTTANATAAGAAATTATTTCTTCAAGTGTACCTCCCGGAATATATCTAACAACAACATAATCAACATTAATTTCCTCGCCATTTAAATCTACTATGTAGCTTTTATTGTTATTTATGATCAGTGATAATTCATTGAGATTGCAAGAGCTTGATTGATAATTAAGATTCGATAACGAGCTTTTTATTTGTGTAAAATGCCATCCTTCCTTATCCGTTAAAATAAGAACTTTTTTTCTCATTTATTGAATGACTTAGTCACCAATTCATTATCAAGTTTACCCTCAACAAATGTTTTGCCAGTCTTGAGTGTACTTACTATTACTTTTGCGGGACTAAATAATAATTTATCAATTTTATAAAAATCATATTTGTATTCTTTGAAAACATCTGCAAAAGGTTTTCCATAGTCCGAAGAAGTACAGCTAGGTAATCTTTTTGCTAACTCATAAGCTTCATCATCTTCAACATCTACATAAAGATGAACAGTGCCACCGTAGAGAATTGCATCGTTTGTTCTTCCCATACCAATTAAGAAATCTGGTGCTGGTGGTGGGAGAGGTGCTGAACCAAAACCATCGATTACCTTATCAAGAGGAAACCCTATCTCATGTAGTTTATGCATGCCTACCTCTAATACCCTTCCAACTACTTGTACAGNACCAGATAGTGATTTTGTGGGTGTTAATATTANGGTTAAATTTTTTTCGCTAATTCCACAATCTTCAGTAATCTTATCGATAATTTCTTGTGGCGGTTTTCTATCAACCTCCATAACAACTACGGTTGAAAAAAATTTATCTTGATAATTTAGATCTTTAAATAACTCTTCTTTTTGCGCCAATGCCCTGCACGGACCTGAACCTAAAGCATTAAAGTTATCTTCTTCTTTAACAAATGATAAACTCCATCCTGCATACTGACTAGCTAAGCAGCTAATTACAGGATCTGTGCTATGAACCTGAATTGATACAGGCCATTCTTTGTNACTAGATGACATGTTTAGTGTTGCTCGGCCTAAACCACCCATACATATTTCCGTAATTAGTCTACCCGATTCCAAACAGCCATCATAATTTATNCCAGCATCAATAATTTTNCCTCCACCTTCCGTAGAATCAATTCCTAAATTTAAATANGTTGCATCCTCAAGCAGTTTTTCTACTAGAGGTTTAACAAGTTTATTTATACTNACTGAACTATTCATTCTCAAATAATTATATCATAACAGCTATAAATTTCTTTTGTCTTGATTAATTTTTTTCTCAATTTTTCTNTGAGTTTCTTATAATTTTTTTCATAGGTATAAATCGTAAACATNGGATCTCCATGAGATATGTATTCTCCTGATTTTGGTTTATTAATAATATCTNTTAATACNAAGTTATCTGCTTTATAACGCATCTCTTTTTTTGGAAAAATATGTATGAATCCGTAGTTTTTATTTAGTTTATCTTTTAAATGAAAACTAATATCAGATANAAGCTGATATTTTAAAAGTTTATTTTTATGTAAATCATTATATATTTTAAATGTTGAAGTTATTCTTGGATTGATATCAAGTATAAATATCATGTTATTATATATTTTAAAATCAATACTATTAAACCCTATTAGACCCAGCTTGTAGGACAACATCTTTATAGAAGATTGGATTTTTCTAGAAAATTTTATATTTCTCAAGCTTCCAGCCCCAGCATGNACAAANGGATGTGTATCATAATNTTTTAAAAAAAACTGTTTATTGAATCCAAGGAATTTAAACTGCTGATAATTATAAACAAAAAAACTAATAGAGAATGTATCTCCTGGTATATACTCCTGTATATAATAACGACTGTTATTGGGATTACTGTATTTAATATCATATCCACCACAACTATTTTTNGGTTTATATATANATTTAGATTTATTTATATTTTNATTATTTNTAAATAATTTTGGAATCTTTAAGCCTGAATCGNTNACTTCTTNTCTAAAATTATAAATATAACCNCATTTATATAATAAATTTAATTTATTNCCTTTATTAATGAAGNTTTTTTCTAAATATGAGTATATTTCTGGTCGATTCTCAAGACCNGATCCGTATATNATANTAATTTTTTTCGATGNTTTTTTAAGNTCTCTNCTAATCTTCTCAAGATTCGTAATATTTAGATTTTTCCATAAGTTTTTTTTNGANAAATAATTTATAGGNAAAACATTATAACCTAATGACTTTATTTTGTACTCTAAATACGAAGTCTCATAACCAATGACTATTACAGTCTCTTTCATTAAACATCTTTTTGGGCAAACTCAAACGCATGTTCAAAATGTAGGAATACTGGTTTATCGGATGTATACATAAGTTTTAAACAATCATGTTGCGATTTATATTTGATGTTTCCTATTGCAAGAGCTCCAATACCATAGCAATCATTTGATGCATTCTCCATTTTTACAACATCATCGTTCGCTTCAACGCCAGCTATGCCTGATGGAGGAACAGCGTTCACATCAGCGCATATTTTAATTTGTGAGGATGCCTTTACAAGACTATCATCCATCAGCTGTATGCCTGCAGCTCCTGTATTAAAAACTACATCTACATCAGATAAAATTGTGCTCTTATTTTCATCTAATCCAACAACCACTGAATTAGAACCATATTTGACATTACACATCTCGACTACTTTCTCGGTTTTTTCTAGATTTCTTCCAATCAAAATAACATCGTTACCTGCTTTTGAACTTATCACTGCAGAAGCCACTCCTACAGGGCCCGTTCCACCAAGAATAGCAATTTTTAAATTCTCAAAATCTAGATTAAATTTATCTTTTAATGCTTTTTCTGTTTTTGCAACCATCCCAGCTGCAGTTGTGAAAGCTCCACTTGGATCTGCAAATACAGGTACTTCAAAAGGAGGAACCATATGTTTTTTTGTTTCCTCAAGCATATCCATGGCAATATGCGTGTCTCTCCCACCAATAAATATTGCTGTTCTTTTAGATACTGTAGAAGGAGATCTTGAAAAGATTGTATCTTGAACAAGCGCCTGAATTTCCTCCATAGTGACATTTGTATATGGAATAATTGAATCCCAACCAGCATCAAATGCCATATTGGCATCAAATGGACTGATATTTTTTTCTGGCGTTATCATATGAAGTAGATATGGTTTTTCCATTGTATTATCTCCCTAGATGTTATATTTGAATGTGTGACCAGTGTTAGATGGTCTCACAATAGTATATGTTAGGTTTTTATAGTTGCAATAGTTTTTTTCTAGGATATTTCTTATCTTTTTAGCATTGTCTAGAGAGTTAGTAAAAATATAGGATAACGGACCCCAAGAACTTTGGCCAACTGCTACATTATGCTCTTTTTGAATATAATTCATTACAATATTTATATCTTTACTAATGAACGGACTAGATTGTTTTGAGGAATAGTATCTTGAAGTTAAATTTTGAAATTCATTGAAAGCAATAGTAAATTTATCGAACTCATCATAAAGAACTGATGGCAAAATCCCTCGTAGAACAATATTAGGCAATTCATTAAATAAACTTTTTTGTTTTTTTGTTTTATTAAAAAAGTCTAATTCTGATTTTCCAAACCGTCCCCTAGATTTTTTATCATTTACTAAAATTAATCTCCATGATTTAGGTAATTTTGTTTGGAGCAAGGTTTTTGGAATTTTATCGCCCGATTTACATGCGTCTACTATGAAACCTCCTTTTTTAAACGAGGCAATCCCGGTTCCTGATCTTAATCCTCTTGATGAAATTTTAAGGATCTCATCATAACTTAAATTTAAAGAAAAAAATTTATTTATGGCTGAAATGACAGATAGGGTAATTTGAGTGCCTGAGCCAAGTCCGATATGCGAGTCTGGCATTGATAACGCAGTCAATTCAATTTTTGGTTTAGTTTTTATAGTTTCAAGATATTTGAGTACGGAACTTGTGTATTTCTTTGGTAAATTTGTTTTAAATTTTGAGGAATTTTTTATTGATAATATAACAGGGGCATAATCTATCGCNAAACCCATACTNCCATAAGTATAACCATAAGACTCTGGAATTCCATAGAAACCCAGATGTAATCTAGATGGTGATTTAATAATAATCTCNGATTTTAATATTCTTCTATTNGTCATAGCCCCTTCGTTTGATATTTTATACCTTTTATATATAAAGTCACATTTATATAGTGTAAAATATTAAAAATATCGTTTATGACAAAAACATCATGTAAAATCGTATGTCCTTTCTGCTCATTGCTTTGTGACGATGTTACGGTATCTCTTGATAATAATAGATTTGAAGTTAAGAATAAGAATTTGTCATTATGTAAAAAAAAGATAGAATTTTTCAACCTTGATAAAAACNATAGACTTACGCCAACCATTAACAATAAAACATCATCACTAAGGGAAACAATTTCAACAACAGAGAAAATATTAAAGAAATCTGGTGATATTACAATAATTAATCATGGAGTTGATATGGCAGGTGTTAGATCAATGTTACGACTTGCATCCCGCTATGATTGCACAATAGATCATGTTAATTCAAAATACTTATACAATAATATAGGACTAGTACAACGAACTGGATATATGGCTACATCTCTAACAGAGGTAAAAAATAGAGCTGATGTAATTATAATTTTTGGTAATGATATTTTTAAAAAATCACCAAGGCTAGTTGAGAGAATTTCTAGCGGAAAGAGTAGTCTAGGATTTTTTAAAGGTAAAAGAAAAATAATTCTTGTTGGTAATTTTGATGCTAATGCTACAAAAGCTGCTAGAAAAATTGGATCGGTTGTTAATTTGAAAACAGATATAGATATGATTCCTAAAATTTTGAGTCAATTAATGCAAAGAAATGATAAATCAACTTTTAAACTCAGTAAATCTTTAAGAGAAATTCATAATATTATAACTAAATCTACTTACCTAGTGGCTTCATGGTCTGCTTCTGATTTTAATAAATCATTAAACTCTGAACGAATCATAAATTCTATTTCAGATTTTATTGTAGAGAGAAATACTAACTATAGAGCTGCATGCTTCCCAATTGCGGGGAATTTAGGTGATTCAACATCATCTCAAGTATGTACTTGGATGACCGGCTTCCCTTCACGAATAAAATCATATGGAAATACTTTTAAACATGATAGATATTTATGTGATAGCGAATTGATTCAGACCAACAAGACAACTGATACAGTAGTTCACTTTTCTACTCTTAGTGATCAAAAAATTAAATTAAATAAATCTTTAAAAAATATTGTTTTGGGCCACCCTAAATCAAAATTATCGTGTTTACCCGATATCTTTATACCTGTTGGTGTACCTGGTATTGATTATGAAGGAATTATGTTTAGGACTGATAATGTTGTATCTCTCCCTTTAAAAAAAATTAGGGACGTTGCTTTGCCAACAATTGATGATATTGTTCGGGAAATTACTTAGGTGTAAATATGAATATCTTATTAAAATCTGGAAAAGTTTATGATCCTAAGAATAAAATTTTTGGTAAAAAGAAAGATATATTTATTACAGATGGAATGATAACTTCGAAAGAGAAAATTAAAGGGAAGATTGATTCAATAATTGACTGTACAGATAAAATCGTTATGCCTGGTGCTATAGACTTACATACACACATAGGGGGCGGAAAGGTTAATATAGCAAGACTTATGCTTGAGGAATTTCATACTGATAATGAGGGAAAATATGATTCATCGAATATCATAGCTCCAACTACGATAAAAACTGGTTTAAAATATATTGAGATGGGTTATACCTCATGTTTTGAGCCTGCTTTACTTCCTATTAATGCTAGACAAGCTCACTCTGAAATGTCTGATATACCATTTATAGATAAAGGCGGTTACGCTTTACTTGGAAATGATGATTTCTTTCTAGATTTAATTAAGAAAAATTCCAGTCAGTCAATGATAAATGATTATGTTGCATTTATTCTTAACGCTTCTCAATCTCTTGGCATAAAAGTCGTTAACCCTGGAGGGATTAATGCGTTTAAATTCAATCAAAGAGCGCTAGATGTTGATGAAAAATCTAAATATTATGATATTACTCCTAGAAAAATTATAAGCGTATTAACAAGAGCAATATATGACCTAGGAATTCCGCATCCCTTGCACGTTCATTGTAGTAATTTAGGGATACCTGGTAATTTCTTATCCACGATAGAAACAATTAAAGCTGCCGGTGGGTTGCCTATGCATGTAACTCATATTCAATTTCATAGTTACGGCAACAATGGTGACAAAAAGTTCTCATCGGCATCTGTAGAGATAGCTAATATTCTGAATAATACCGATAATCTGACATGTGATGTTGGCCAAATAATGTTTGGGCAAACTGTTACGATGTCAGGTGATAGTATGTCTCAACACAAAAATCATAAACATGCACATCCACATAAATGGATGTGTATGGATATAGAATGTGATGCGGGATGCGGAGTTGTGCCGTTTAAATATAGAGATAATATTTATGTAAATGCAATGCAATGGGTAATAGGTTTGGAAATATTTCTTTTAGCTAATGATCCATGGAAAATATTTTTAACTACTGATCATCCAAATGGTGCCCCTTTTACCTCTTATCCACATTTAATAAAACTACTTATGAATAAAACATTCAGAGATGACATACTTGCTCAGTTGCCACCAGATGTTCAGAAACACTCTGTGTTAAAATCTATTAAGAGAGAATATACTCTAAATGAAATAGCAATAATGACCAGATCTGCACCTGCTGAAATTTTAGGACTATATAAAAAAGGTAATTTTTCATTTGGGTCTGATGCAGATATTACAATATATGATACAAAAATTAATGATATTGAAGAAATGTTTGCTCATCCATCTATGGTGCTTAAAAATGGGACAGTAGTAGTCAAAGATGGAAAAATAAAAGAATATTTATGGGGTAAGACACATACTGTTAAGCCCGATTATGATGAATCTATACAAAAAACATTATCTAAATATTTTGAAAAAAATCATACCATGTCTCTAGAAAATTATCAGATTTCTAATCAAGAGATGATTGATCATATCGGAAGTGAAGTAGAAACAACAGATTGTAAGTATTCAAGAAAACAATGAAAATTAAAGGTATAGAAATTCATAATACATTTGCTGAAGCATTTAATATGAAAGCAGCAAGAATTATTGTTACTGCTGATAATAATAAATGGGCAAAAAACGCATGTTTATCATTTACAGGTTTTGCTACTTCAGTGATAGCATGTGGAATTGAAGCTGGCATAGAGAAACAGCTTAACAAAAACGAAACTCCAGATGGTCGCCCAGGTTTTTCTATATTACTATTTTCTATGTCAAGGTCTCAACTTGAAAAACAGCTTGAAACAAGAGTAGGACAATGTTTACTCACTTGCCCTACTACTGCTGTATTTTCTGGGATTGATAGTGAGGATAAAATTCCTCTAGGAAAAAATCTTCGTTACTTTGGGGATGGTTATCAAATTTCTAAAAAAATTAATTCAAAACGATATTGGAGAATNCCAGTAATGGATGGCGAGTTTATGTGTGAAGAATATACCTCTCGCATCTCGGCTATAGGTGGAGGTAATTTTCTAATATTGAGCAAGTCTAGAAAATCCTGTTTAGAGGCATGTGAAATAGCGATAGAGGCAATTAAGAATGAAGCGAATATAATTACTCCTTTCCCTGGAGGTGTCGTAAGATCAGGATCTAAGGTTGGCTCTAAATATAAAGCGTTAATTGCATCTACAAATGATGCATTCTGCCCAACCCTTAAGAGTCTCACTCAATCAAAATTACCGTCCACTGTTTCATGTGTAATGGAAATAGTAATAAATGGAATTAGTCATAATGATATTGNCANCGCAACTAAAAAAAGTATTCTAGCTATATCAAATTCGAAAGTTAAAAAAGATATTGTTGCAGTATCAGCAGGTAACTATGGTGGAAAACTTGGACAACATAAATTTTATTTAAGAAAGATACTCAAATGAANGAACTAAACTTAACGCCAAAATTTAAATTTGAATATAAAATCGACATGTCTTTTATTAATGATTTTAAAAATAAAACCATAAAGCAAATCAATAGTATTAAAATTTATTATGGATCAAAGTGTTTGAGAGTTTGTGATCTATTTAAGATCAAGGGAGTTAATCCTTCTAAAATTATTATTACGAACTGCTCTACAATGATGGAAAATGTGGGTAAAAAGTTATGTGATACACATTTAACTGTANATGGGAATATAGGTAATTCTGCTGCATTAGAAATGATTTCNGGTACGTTAATAGTTAAAGGTAATGTTGGATTAAGCTGCGCTTCAGGAATGAGGGGCGGAAAATTATTTATATATGGAAATACAGGAGATAAATTCTGTAGTAGCCCTAATACATCCAGAGAAGGTCTTATTGATGGAAATATATATNTCCGTGGCTCAGTAGGGTCTAATTCTATTCAAAGAATGAGACGAGGTATAATTGTCATCGAAAAAAATATTGGAGATAATTGTTGTTCTAATCTCATATCAGGCACGATTATTGTTAAAGGTAAAATTGGAGACAATTTTTTAGAAAACTCGAAAAGAGGCACGATATTTGGATCTGATAAAAAAGTTGTTAAAGGGTATAGAAAAGCTAATGATGCTAACTATAATTTTATTCCATTTATGGGTAAATTATTAGAGTTAATCTATGACAGAAAAGTCTTAAAAGGTAGTTCGTTTTTAAGATATCAAGGTTGCCTTGCTAACAGTACAAATCTAACTGAAATTTTTTTAACGAGAAAAAATTAAAAATAACTATCAATTAATCCTTGAAAAAAGTTTTCCATATCAGGGGATGAAAAATCTCTTTTGCCAACTGCCCTATAAATCATCTCTCCATCTGGGTTCAGTAAGAAGGTCGTAGGAAGTCCAGGTATGCCCCAGTTGTGTTCCATATCCATATCAATATAAATAGGAAAGGATACTGGATTAGTCTTAAGAAAATTCTCTATCGCTTCTGGACCTGGGCCAACATGAATACCAAGTACTGTAAATTTTTCGTTATCCATTCTTTTGTGAATTGCCTCAAGTGTTGGCATTTCCATTTTACATGGCGTACACCAAGTAGCCCAAAAATTCACCAATACAAATTTCCCTTTTAGTCCGTCAAGTGTATGCTCTTTTTCATCCATTCCCATCATTGTAAAATCAGGTGCCTTCTCTTTATTTGGCATTGGATCCATCANATATTGATTGCTANATAAACTGTTAGTTCCGAATGTTATCAGACATGTAAAGATTAGTATTAAAGGTTTTTTCACTACGTTAGTACTTTGGTTTATTCTCNTGGAACCAGTTAGGGTCNCTTAGAGAAATATCACCTATAGGCGCTGCTCTTGCGTCTAAAATTAATTCGTCAATATTAGAACCTGTTAGTGTTTTTAAAAACTCAACAAGATAATCAACTTCTCTCTCTGATANGTTTAAAGGAAACATCAATGGGCTTAAGACCTCNTTTTGTATTCCGCCTTTATTATAAAATTCNACTACTTNCTTAAGNGTAGATAAACCTCCGTTATGCATGTAAGGTGCTGTTAAAGCCACGTTCCTTAGCGGAGGTGTTCNGAATTTCCAACGATCATTAGGATCTTGCGTAATTGTATACAAGCCTAGATCATTAGGAGAAATCTCATCTTTAAATGCAGAATTATCTTTATAAGATGAGGTATCGACTTCAATCTCAAGCCCAGGTGCTAGTATTACTTTTTTACGTGGTGGCTCAACGTACATGGATGCTTGATAGCCTATTCCGGTATTATGAAGCTGTTCATCTGTAAACAATGCATAATCTTCACCAATAGTATGGCATGTTACGCAGGCTCCTTTCCCTGTAAAAATTTCAAAACCTTTTTTAGCATCTCTTGATATAGCGTCACGTTCTTTACCATAGTACCAACGATCAAATGCGGAATTTCCGCTCAATAGCGCATATTGATAAGCAGCAAATGCTCTACTTATAGAATCCATGGTAGGGCCNGTGCCATAAGCTTCCTCGAACATTCCATTATAATCTGGTATAGCTTTAATTTTATTNATTAGGTATCCTGGCGAAGGGACAGCCATCTCATTATGATTTAGTATTGGNCCCCATACTTGATCTTCAAGAGAAGATTCTCTAGCATCATGAAAAAATCTTCCAAGAAATGCAACATTTAAAACTGTAGGCGCATTTCGAGGAACAGAACGTCCTTCGGTACCAACCGCTGTTTTAAGTTCATTATGTGCAAACCCCATTTCTGGAACGTGGCATATTGCGCAAGAAATTGTATCTGTATGAGACAACCGTCTGTCATAAAACATCTTTCGTCCTAAAGCTATTTTTTCTCTNGTAAGAAAAGTTCCGTCTGGAGTTTCAAGCTTAGGAAGACCTAAATGCTTAGTTGTTGCCATCGCGTATAAATCNGTTGCTTTACCTTCTCGTTTAAGTGGCACTCCTTTAGTTACATAATCTTTACTAGTATAGCCATCTTTAAAGTCACCCGGACCTGCTAGGTTAGCACCAGATGCTAATTCAATATTTTTAGATGCGGCTACAAGTGTGCCATTTTTGGTTTCTGGATCTAATAAAGTCTTAATATCATTAACGAGGACATCCGAATGAAGAAAAGAAACGCTGTATATGTTTCTGACATTTTTACTTTTATCGATTAAAAATACACGAAGGATATGTGAGATTGATCCTACATAATTACCTTCGTCATCATACTCTTTGATGATTCTCTGGCTATAATTATCTAAAATTGGCTCTAATTCTTTATACGAAGCTGTTGTTAANAAGTCCCATTTAACAGCTCCTTTATCAGTTCCNAATCCNTAGAGNTTCATNACNTCTGGTGAGTCATTNNTNGGNTCAAAACTTAAACTTATTAAGCTAACTTGTTTCCCAATTTTAGGATCTTTATTTAAAATATTTCTAACTTTATGAAAAACAGCGGTAGCTAAAGGACATCCATTAACATCAGTACAAGTACTATACATAAAATTAAGTAGAACGATTTTATCATCAAATATNTCGTGAAGTGATTTACTTCTGCCGTCTGCATCTAGGACATTTCCGTTACCTGCCGGAGCATATTTAGCTAACGTGTAGGTACTTGGCTCGGGTGCGTCAAATGATAATTTAGTCCAGCCAGGTGCAATACTTTCACTTGTATAGATTGCGTCTTGTGCAGATGCATTTAAAAAAAACAGCAAGAAAAGTGTTGAAATATATAGCTTTATTCGTTCCATCAATATTACTATACATTAGCTTTTGCTAAAATTTAAGTATTTTTTGAGCATAAAAAAGACCGCTCGAGATTGCTCTAGAGCGGTCCAACGTTTACAGCCATTTTACGTTATTTACCACCAATGAGGGTGTTCTATAACTATGACAATATTTTATTGGCTAAGTTCCGCCAAATTTTTATTATTTGGTTTTTTAGAGTATAGCGAATATGCGCCAAATCTCATTTGATGAGGCATACCAAGTTTCTCAGCACCAAAATCAATAGTGAATTTGTGAGTCAAACCGCCTTGGCCATCTGAATCATATGCTTTGAAAAATTGTGGTATTCCTTCTCCACCNTCAACTGCTGCTTTATCCCAGTTAGCTAACAATGATGAAGTGAAGTAAACACGTTTACCATCCCAGCTTTGAGATAGCATGTTTACTTGGTCACCAATTTTGTGAGCTACTTTTTCTACAGCGTTGTGTGGATTAGAGATATCAAATACTCTAGTCATCCCATCATTCCAAGTATTAACCCATAGGTNTTGATCATCCGCAGAGATCGAGATATCTACAGGTAGTGGAATTTTAGCTGGGTCACCAATTGTACCAACAGCTTCTGCGTGCCAGTCATTATCTTTTTCATAGATTAANCAGATTTGCGAAGTTAATGCTGTTGTTGTAAAACAATAGTTGTTTTGAGAACCCCAAGCACAACGTATTTCTAGTGGTGAACCTGGAACATCAAAAATTTTCTTAGGTTTACGTGAATGTAAATCCCAAACTACAACAGTGTTACCAAATCTTTGCATAGCTTCACTGTCACCCATTAATTTACCAAGGTTCATCATGTAGTTATTCCATCCTGTGAAAGATGAAGTAATCATNACATTTCTTCTTGGTAGGGCACGGACATCGTATCCGTAACCATCTGCCATATTACCAGTTTTGACTGCACCACGAAGGTTGCCATCAATAGGCATNTCATGTGTTGCCACATAAGTTCCATCGTTAGTGTATTCTACAAGTGCTGTTCTACCACCAAAGTCTTGGTTGTTAGAAAGACCTGAGATCATCATTCTGCCTGGTAGGGCATAAGTTGTATGAGGTCCAACAATTCCTCCGCTAGCTTTTACAAAGTCAGTTATAACTTTATGAAGCTTTGGTTTAGCAGGATTTGTGTGAACATCAAATATAAAGATTTTACTAGTATCTAGTGTTGCTGCCCATAAGTAATGCCTATCATCTGTAAAACCAGAGTGATGAGCTTCATTACGACCACCAACAGATGTAAAGCCTATTACTTTACCGTAGTGTGGCGAAGCAGGATTAACTGAGATTGTGACTAATTTGTCTTGTTCATCCCCAGTCCCTACTTGTCCCAAAGTCCATACATACACGTAATCTTCTTGGCCAACGATTTTTGCCATGTATGGAGACATGCAAGTCTCGTCAGAGAATACATGTGATGGAACTAGCACTAAAGCAAGAAAGCTTGACATCAACGTACCGTAAAGTGTCGACATAAGTCTTCTTAGTTTCATATTTGCGCGCTCCTATATAATATTATATTTTTCGCTTGTTTAAGAGGGCTGCCATCCCGGCAACCCTCTATCCTTTT
>PBXG01000016.1 GCA_002728355.1 Gammaproteobacteria bacterium
ATCTCCTTTGATAGCATCTACCGTTGATTCTATAGTAAATGTAACAAACTTCGGGAGTTCTATTTGGATTATATTGTCATTCCAAATTGTTACATCACATTCATCACCATCTTTAAGCCAACATGATTTATCTTTGATAATCTGCTCATCTACGGACATTTGTTCGTAGGATTCTAGATTCATAAAATAAAGTGAGTTAGATTCTTTGTAGAGAAATTGCATTTTTGTATTCAGTACATCTGCTTCCTGTAGCGTTTCACCAATTTTTACTGTTTTTTCTAGAACTTTACTATTTAAAAGATTTTTAATTTTAATCCTTGTGAACGCCTGGCCTTTTCCCGGATTAACGAATTCATTTTCTAAAATTAGATATGGTTGATTATCTATTAAGACTTTATTGCCGTTTTTTAACAGTGATGATCCTTCAGCCATTAAATTTGTTGCTGATTAAGATTTTCAGAAAAATTAGTATTCTCTAAAGCATGTATTCGTTCTCTTATTGGAGGATGAGTTGAAAATAATTTTCTTAAAGTCTGTGAGTTACCTTGATTAGATATTCCAAAAGCAAGCATTTGATCTGGTAATTTTGCTGCAGACATCTTCTCTAGTGTTCTCAATGACGATATCATTGCCTCTTTTGAAGTAAGTTGTGCTCCTCCAAAATCAGCCCGGAATTCACGCCTTCTTGAGAACCAACATACAATTGTTGACGCAAGAATACCAAGTATCACCTGGGCAAAAATTACAGTAAAGAAATATCCGATTCCATATCCTCTCTCATTTTTTAAGATGACCCTATCAACAAAATGTCCAATTACACGTGAGAAGAATATTACAAAAGCATTTATGATTCCTTGGATTAGAGATAATGTAACCATATCACCATTAGCTACATGGCTCATCTCATGTCCTATAACTGCCTCTATTTCATCTTTATTCATACTCTCTATCAAGCCTGTGCTTAAAGCTACGAGTGAATTATTTTTTGAAGAACCAGTTGCAAACGCATTTGGGCTTGGTGAATTGAAAATACCTATTTCAGGTACTTTAATCCCTAACGTTTCAGATTGCCTCTCAACAATCTGTACATACCATGATTCAAATTGATTGTTAGGAGATTTAATAACTTTAACGCCTGCAAGAGACTTAGCCATCCACTTTGACATGTAGAGCGAGATAAACGAACCACCCATACCAAAAACCAAAGAAAATAGCATGAGTGAATCATAGTCAAGATCGATGCCATTGCTTTGCAAAATTCCAGTAAATCCCAGTAGACTCAAAAAAATACTTAACACTAGCAAGATAGCTATGTTTGTGATTATAAAGAAAAATATTCGTTTCATACCTATTTAATATTATAGGTTGTTTTATATTTTTCAAGTATAAACTTCTTATCTATTTTTTTACCTCTTCTATTTTTATCCATAAAATAACTACTTAAATCCTCGGTACTCATCTTTTTACTTTTGCCATTGCTGTAATTAAAATATAGCGTTTGATTTTTATTAAATATTCCAGAAAATTTAATAAATTCATCACTTTTTTTGGGTAAATTTATCAATTTAACACCTCTGCCCCTCGATAGGATTGGAACAGTCTTAAGGTTGCCTATCAGCATATAGTTATCACTTGTAATCAAAAGATAATATTTATCTTTATCATGGTCCAGACTACAAGGTCTCAATGCTTTAGAGTTTTTAATCTTAAGTAATACTTTTCCTTTACGATTTTTTACTATCATATCTTCGTGATTTGCTATAAATCCAATTCCTTGAGTTGATACATTAAGAATACTTTTTTTAGAATCTAGATTGTGTATACCAATTATAGAGACACCGTCATTGAGTATAAAAAAATTAGTTAATGGCTCTCCATTACCTCTAGTCGGCAATATTTTTGATTTATCCAAATTATAAATATTTCCTAAATCATCAAAAAATGCTAAATCAGATTCAGTATTTGTATGAACATGCGTTAAATAACTATCCCCTGTTTTAAACTTTGTCTCGTCTAAATCATCTATATGTCCTTTTATAAACTTAACCCAGCCATTTTGAGACAATACTGCAGTAATATCTATGGAGGGTTGTACAACCTTAATTTCAGTCGACTTTTTGACATATTCATTATTGATACTCGTTTCTCTTGATTTGTCATACAGATTAATAATTTCGACCAATTCATTTTTCATATATTTTTTTAATTGTATATTTGACCCTAAAATCTTTGAAATTCTTTTTTCATCATCTTTTAATTCTTTAAGTTCATTTACAATATTTCTCTCATGCAGTTTTGCTAGATTTCTTAGTCTCATATTGATTATAGCTTCATACTGTCTCTCTGAAAATTTATATAATTTAAGAATCTTTTTTTTAGGGTTATCTTCATTTCGTATGATAGTTATGATTTTATCTAAATATTTATATACAATAATGAATCCTTCTAATATATGAATTCTATCTTTTATCTTAGTAATTTCCCAAGTGAGTTTATTTTTAACGACCGTAGTTCTAAATTTAATCCATTCTGCAAGAATTTGTCGCAAATTCTTTATTTCTGGTTTTCCATCAAGACCAATCATATTTAAATTAACTCTTATGTTCTTCTCAAGATCAGTGTTTAAAAAAAGATGTGACATTATTTCTTCCGATGTATGAGAACGGCCTCTATATTTAATAATAATTCTGACGGGGTTATCCTGATCAGAATCATCTAAAATACTCTGAATGAATGGAAGTTTCTTAGCATTAACTTCGTCATGAATTTGATCAATAATTCTAGTTACATGTGTTTGATATGGTATAGAATTAATTATTATCTCTTTTTTGTTATCACTATAAGTAGCTCTTAATTTAATGTTGCCTGTACCATGCTTATAAATTGAATCAATTTCAGAATCATGAGCAATAATTTCTCCAGCGGTTGGAAAATCTGGGCCTTTGACTATATTCATTAATTCTTCAATAGTAGTTTTTGGTTTATCTAAAAGCATCATGGTTGCATTAAGAATTTCAGTAATATTATGTGAAGGTATATCAGTAGACATTCCTACGGCTATCCCTGAACTACCGTTAATCATAATATTTGGAATTTTTGATGGAAGCTGCCTTGGCTCTAATAATGAGCCATCAAAATTCGGATTCCATTGTACTGTTCCTTTATCTATTTCATTTAAAAAAAGATCAGAGAAGGATGTTAAGCGAGACTCCGTATATCTCATTGCCGCAAAAGATTTTGGGTCATCCTGAGTACCCCAGTTCCCTTGGCCATCAACTAATGGAAAATTATAATTAAAATCCTGAGCCATCATGACCATTGCCTCATAACAAGCTGAGTCACCATGTGGGTGAAATTTACCAAGAACATCACCAATAGTTCGAGCTGATTTTTTATATTTTGAGGCGTTATCTAAACCCAGCTGGTGCATAGAATATATTATTCTACGCTGGACAGGCTTTAATCCATCAGATATATGTGGCAGCGCTCTATCTAATATCACATACATCGAATAGTTGAGATAAGCGCTTTCAGAAAATTCTTTTAGTGCAATATTCTCAATGTTAGTTTTAGATTGTTTGATAATTTTGTCTAAATCTATTTTCATATCAATCCAATTGAGCTAAATTCCCTTTTTTTTCTAACCATAATTTTCTCTCACCTGAGTTCTTTTTACCTAATAACATGTTCATAAGTTTCATATCTGCGGTATCTGAACTCAGTTTTAACAAAGCTAGTTTTCGTGTATTTATTTGCAATGTTGTCTCTCGTAGTTGAGATGGATTCATTTCACCAAGACCTTTAAATCGAGTAACAGAAACATCGTCTTCTGTCACNTTAAGTTTCGTAAATAATTTCTTTTTTTCTTTTTCATCAAGTACATAGTGTGTATCACGCTTATAATCTATTCTATAAAGTGGAGGCTTTGAAATATAAATATGATTGTTCTTNATTAGAGGTTTAAAATGTTTTAGAAATAAAGCGGTAAGTAGGGTTGCAATATGTAACCCATCAGAGTCTGCATCCGCAAGAATACATATTTTTCCATAACGCAAATTAGATAAATCATCAGAACCAGGCTGAACACCTATCGANAGACTAATATCTTTAACCTCTTTAGAGTCAAGTATCTTTGNATGATTAATNTCCCATGTNTTCAATATTTTTCCTCTCAAAGGGAGNATNGCTTGAAATGATTTATCTCTTGCTTGTTTTGCGGATCCTCCGGCAGAGTCACCTTCAACAATAAATAATTCTGTTACACGTGAATCATTTAATGTACAGTCTGCTAACCTGCTTGGTAATAGAAGATTTTTAGTAGTTGATAATTTGGGTTTATGAGATTCAGAATCTAATCTTAATTCAGCATTAGCTATAACATGCTTGGCTATTTGCTCTGCTTTCTGAGGATTCTTGTTAAGCCATATATCAAAATTATCTTTAATTTTAGAAGTAAGTTCTGATGAAATATTATTAGATTGTAATNTATTTTTTGTTTGTCCAGCAAATTGAGGATTCATCATTTTTAAGGAGACAATAAAAGTTATATGTTTCCAAACATCATCTGGTAGTATTTTAATCTGTTTAGTTATTAATTTCTTTTCTGTGCAATAATTTCTAATTGAATCAATTACCGCATTTCTAAATGCATTCACATGCGTACCACCCTGTGATGTTGGTATAAGATTAACATAGCTTTCTTGAATATTATCAAAATCACTATCTACCCAAGCACAACTCCAATCCATAGAAAAATCACCACTATCAATTGAACTTGAATAAGTCTCGTTAGGCAAAATGTTAGTATCTTTATTAAATTGGGAGATTATATATTCCCTTAGAGTACCTTTGTGGTAAAAATCATTTATACCTGATCCATATTTTTTATCATTAAGAGTAAGTTTAAGTTCAGGTTGTAGAATTGACTTTGCTTTGATTAAGCTAAGTAGGCTTTTTATATCAACGTCAATGGTATCAAAATATTTCTCATTGGGAGTAAATTTAATGATTGTACCCTGCTTTTTATTTTTAGATTTTACATGCTCTCCTAATTTTTTTTTAATAGATCCATTAAGAAAACTCATCCTGTACTCTTTTTTGGAGTCCAGTCTATAGACAGAAATTTCAAGCATTGCTGCGAGGGCATTCACAATAGAGACTCCTACTCCATGAAGACCACCTGAATATTTATAGTTTTTGTTTGAGAATTTTGCTCCAGAATGCAAATTTGTCATTATAACCTCTACACCAGAGACTTTATGTTCAGGATGTTTATCAACAGGCATTCCTCTGCCATCATCTTCTACGGTTATAGAATTGTCTTTATCAAGAGTTATAAGGATACTATTACAAAATCCGGAAATTGCCTCGTCTACACTGTTGTCGATGAGTTCTTGGACAAGATGATTAGGGTTGGATGTATCAGTGTACATACCAGGTCTTTTTTGAACTGGTTCGATTCCTTTGAGAACCTCTATATCAGATGATGTATATTTTTTTTTCACAATGATGTTGTATAATATAATATATTATATATCAGTGTGAATATAAATGAATTATGTATTTTATGATTTTGAAACTTCTGGTACAGATAGATATTTTGATCAACCCATACAAATAGCTGCTCAATTAGTTGATGAAAAATTCAATGTCTTAGATGAAATTAATGAAAAGTGTAAATTAAAAGATGGTATTGTTCCTAATCCGGCAGCCCTGCTAATTAATAAAGTTGATATTGATACTTTGGAGAATGGTCAATCTTTTTTTCAGATGATAGATAAGGTTTATAAAACTTTTAATAAGTGGTCTCCTGCAATTTTTTTTGGCTATAATAGTATTTTTTTTGACGAGGTAGTTTTAAGACAAAGTTTGTATCAATCAATGTATAGTCCTTATCTGACAAATACAAACAAGAACAGAAGATCCGATATTTATAATATAGTACTAGGATTAGATAAACTTAAGCCTGGACTTATAAAAAGAGGATTCAATCCTAAAACTGAAAAAGAAAGTTATAAGTTAGAGCATCTAGCAACTGCTAATAATCTAGAACAAGAAACTGCTCATGATGCTTTAAGTGATGTTGTTGCTACTCGTGAATTAGCAAAATTAATATCTGAGTGTGATTTAAATTTTTGGAATCATTGTCTTGATATCAGTGAAATTAAATATTGTAAAGAGTATGTGCAAAACGATGATATTTTTCTTATTGCTCCCGGGTATCCATCGCAAAAGTATACGGCAGCATCTTTTTTAACAGTCAATCCATACCGAGATAAAGAAGTTGCTTTCTTCGATCTTAAAAATAATCCTAGCGAGTATATGGAGCTTAAAACATCTCAAATTATCTCACTACTACAAGGTAAAAATAAAATAATGAAAACCTTAGAAATTAATAAATCACCAATAATACTGAATTCTGATTTCTTANATTCATCTAAAGTATTTGATAATAAGGAAATATCAATTTTTAGAGACCATCAAAAACAANTAAATAATCAGGAGCAGTTTATTAATAGACTTAATCATGCTCTCGTAGAAATTCAAGAAGATAGAGAAATTAATTATCCTATGCCAGATTTTTTGGAAACACAAATATACGCATCTTTTGTAAGTGCCGACGATACTAAGATGATGGAACAATTTAAAGATTGTAAGGCTGATGATTTAAGATATAATATGTCGAAAAATTTTTCTGATCCAAGACTAAGAGAAATAGGATATAGAATTATTTATTCAGAAAATCCTGATATCTTCCCAAAAGAGAAGTTGAAAGAGAGAAAACAGTTCCTTGCACAAAAAGTATTATCTACTGATGANGGAGTAAAGTGGTGTACTATTGAAAAAGCAAAAAAAGATTTAGAAGAAATCAAAACAAAAGATAAATTTCCAGAAGAAAAAGGTTTTATCAAAGAGATTGAGGAATTTATATTAAAAGAAGAAGTAAGGTACAAAGCATACCTAACTTAATTATATGATTTTAATAACTCTATAATTTGACGATTAGGGACATAACCTGGTATTACGTCTCCTTTTTCTGTAAAAATCATTGGAGTTCCGTTGACTCTTAAATCCCTTGCAAAAGTATTATTTATATCTAGTGGAGTTTCACATTCATTTTCGAGTAAATCTTCATCATTAAATGCTTTCTCTACAGAGAGTTTTCTATCCTCTGAGCACCAAATATACTTCATTTCATCATATGCGGCATCATCTTTACCATTTCTCGAAAAAAGGAGATATCTAACTTCTATATTGTTGTCTATAAGNTCATTTATTTCTTTATGCAATTTTTTACAGTATGGACAAGATGTATCTGTGAATATGGTGAGGACATGACGAGACTCTTTGGGTTTATAAATGATTGCATTAGATGGGTCAATTTGGTTAATAATTGACACTCTAAAAGAACTTATTCTGTTTTGTGTTAAATTTACCCCTGTATCCAAATCTATGATATTTCCTGCTAATAGGTTTTTAAGGTCTGGCGTAATATAGAATATCTGGTCTTGGACTACTATCTCAAAAAAGTTATTATCCATAATCCCAATATAGTCAACTTTTACATTTGGATACTTCTCTTCGAAAAGTCCCTTTGCATCGTCAATAGTGAATAATATATTTGATGAGTTTTTAGTCACCTCAGAATCATTACTTGGACTGCAACCAAGCATTACAAAGACAAATATAAATAGAATAAACTTTCTCATTAGCCTCTTGGGTGGTGTTTTAAATGAAAGTTCACTAATCTTTCTTTTGCTACATGAGTATAAATTTGGGTAGTTGAAAGGCTAGAATGACCAAGGAGTAACTGTACAGTTCTTAAATCAGCACCATTATTGAGTAAGTGAGTTGCAAAAGCATGTCTCAAAGTGTGTGGTGATATATCTCTCTTCCCGATACTTTTAAATGCATAATTTTTTATCATCTCCCAACATGTCTTTCTTGAGAGCGGTTTACCTTTATCCGTTATGAAAACAAAATGATTATTTTGAGCAAAAGAACTTACTTTATCATTGTTCAAATAAGTAACAAGCCATTTTGATGCACTTTCACCTATAGGCAATATTCTCTCTTTCCCTCCTTTGCCAAGCACTTTTACTAGCGATCTATCAAGATCAATCTGATTATATTGCAGATTGATTAATTCTGATATTCTCATACCTGTGGCATACATCAGTTCCATTATACATTTGTCTCTCAGTCCTTTGATTGTATTAATCTTAGGTGAGTCTAAAATCTTATCTACATCTATTTCATTTAAGTTTTTCGGTAATCTTCTGCCTAACTTTGGTGAATCAATTAACTTACTTGGATTATCATCTCTTAGATGATTTTGTTCGAGCCAAGTATAAAAATTTTTAATTGATGACAAAAATCTACTTATAGACGAAGCTGATAGTCCAGCATCCATTTTTCTAGCACAATACTGATTAAGATCTGACGATGATGCATCAATGATCTTTTTACTTTTCTCATTTAACCATAAATCATATTGCAAAAGATCTCTTTTATACGACTCAATTGTATGACTAGATAAGCCTCTTTCAATCCATATTGAATTACAAAACTTAACAATAATATTTTCTTTTGGCTCAAACTGCATATACAATAATAATATCGAAATTAATAAATTTTTTAAACCTATATTCTAAGTAATATGAAGCATATTGATAATTGTATTAATGAATTTGATTCATCTGCTCTTGATGAAGTTACTGCATTGAATAAAATTATTAAAACTATTAAATCTATCAAAGAAAAAGAAGATATTCCTATAAAAGACGCATATAATCGAGTTCTGGCCGAAAATATCAAAGCTAAAATCAGTATACCAAACTTTAATAATTCAGCAATGGATGGGTATGCCGTGAATATAAAGAACCTTATTAAAAACAACTATGTTTTAAAAGAACGTTCGGTATCGTTAGCAGGAAAACCATTTTATGGAATATTAAAAAATGGTGAAACTGTCAGAGTTATGACAGGTGCAGTTATACCTGATAATGCCGATGCAATTGTAATGAAAGAAATGGTGAATATCAAAAATAAAAATATAACATTCAATAAAAACATAAAAAAAAATCAAAACATAAGATTTGTAGGCGAAGATATTAAGAAAAATAAAATTGTATTTCATAAAAATAGTCAGTTGACTTACTCAAAAGTAGCAATACTTGCATCCTTAGGCATTAAGAAAGTCAAAGTTTTAAAAAAGCCAATCATCAGTTTCTTTTCTACGGGCGATGAACTAATATCAATTGATAAAAAATTAAATAAAGGTCAAATTTATGATAGTAATAGATATCTCTTGAGAGGATTGTTAGAAAAGTTTCCAGTCATAATAAAGGATGCCGGTGTTGTTGCTGATAATGAAAAAAAAATTATCAATAAATTTAGAATACTTAGCAAAGAGTCTAACTTAATAATAACAACGGGCGGTGTTTCTGTCGGTGATGCTGATTATATCCGAGATGCTCTTCTAAAAATCGGTTCAATCAATTTTTGGAAGATTTCAATTAAACCCGGTAGACCGCTAGCATTTGGCACAATAGGATCATCTTATTTCTTTGGACTNCCTGGAAATCCAGTATCAACATCAGTCACATTTGATTTATTTGTAAGGCCAGCTATTTACAAAATTCTCTCTTTAGNAAAAAGGAAAGATATAACAATTAAAGCAACACTGGTTGGTGCATTGAGAAAAAAAAGAGGAAGGGTTGAGTATAAACGTGGGATTCTTTTTAAGAAAGAAGATAAATATTACGTTAAAGCCTCAGGACTACAAGGGTCTAATATACTATCATCGCTGGCAATTGCTAACTGTTATATAAAATTAGGGATGGATATTGAAAATATAAAAGAATCCGAGATAGTTACTACCATTCCATTTGAGGTATCACATGAATAATAAGAATAATACTCGACCAATAGGTTTTCTAAAAAATTTAATAGTTTGTGTGTATGATCTTTTACTTCTGTTTTCTATTTTATTTTTTGCATCTTTCCCATTTGTAATCTATTTTGATAATCAGAGTTTTGGCGATAATATCATCTATAGAATATATTTGGGAATCATTATTGTTTCTTACTATACATACTTTTGGAAAACTCATGGTCAAACATTAGGGATGAAAAGTTGGAAAGTCTATCTAATGAATAATAATGGAGGCGAAATTACTTTTAAACAATGTATCACTAGGATAGTTTTTGCTTTGCTTGGTGGACATGTCACAATGCTCTTGGGTTTTCAATCCGTGCATAACTATATATCGAAAACAAGTATTTATGACAAAAGCTAGTTATCTTAATCCAGATTCNAGNTGTTGAGATAATAAATAATTCCCNGCATAAACAAAAATCAAATGAGGTATTAGAATATTAATAAAAGGAGTTAGCCCTAATATCATACCTAAATTTGGTAAAATTGAAGAGACTATGAAAAAAGCTATACCTATGAAAAGACCAATAATTATTCGTTTACTCGTCTGGGTAGATCTTAATTTCCCAAAAATAAATGGGAGAGCTAGAAATAACATTATCACTGCAGAAAATGGTTGAAATAATTTTTCCCAAAATATTTTTTTCTGTATATCTGAATCTAAATTATTTTGCTCTAAATATGATATGTTTTTAATTACATCTGAGAGCGATAGACTCTCTGATTTATCTGTTTTAATCATTATTAAGTTTTTATCAATAAAATTATCCAAGAATTTCTTATCATGCATTTCTTTGGTTACGGGGATTTTATTGACATATATTGACTCAACGCCTTTCAATANCCATTTTGATCCATCACTAGTAGCTTCTTTAATATTATGTATAACGACTAGATTATGATTTTCATCATAATCATATTTTGTAACATTCTTTAGATGATTTTGTGAGTATATCTCATCAATCTTAATATAAGACTGTTTATCTTTAAACCATACACCATTTCTTTGAAAAATTATTTTCTTATTCAATGCCATATTCTTATTTGTCTCAGCCATACTGCTAAATTCTGGAATGATCTGATCTGAAATTGTATAGAAAAAAGATGATATTAAGAAAGATTGAATAAGAATTAATGAAATTATTTTGCTGACTGATATACCNGCTGACTGCATTGCTACAAATTCATGATCTGATGCCATTGCTCCAAGCGATAACATTGCTCCAATCAACATTGCATATGGGAACATGATAGTTATACTTTTTGGTAAATTAAGANTTATGTACTTACTAATTGCCAAGANATCATATGTNCCCTCATTAAGATATTTTAATTCCGCTGTAAATGAAAAAAAAACATCAAGTGAAGTTAATACTATTATGCTTATTAATAAACCATACAAAAATCTTTTTAGNAAATATAAAAATATTATCATTAGCTTCTATTAGGTATTACCTCATTATCGCGTATATAAATATAATAAACTATCATGGCNACACAAGCATGTAACCACCACAAACCAAAAAAATCTGGAATATATTCTAGTAGAAACATTTTTTCTGATATAGACATTAAAATTAAATAAATAAAGTAAATAACTGATGCTAAAAATATTTTATTATATCTTCCTTTTCTTGGGGAAGAGTAACTGAGGGGAATCGCTAAATAACATAGTAACAATGTTGCNATAGGTAACATTATACGTGATTGAAATTCAGCCTTTGATTCCAGNGAATTGTCTCTTAATAATTGTNAAGTACTTATAGCATCATACTTTTCATTATAAAATTTAGGNAAATCTTGTCNTAGCTGAATNCCATGAGTGTCATACTCTGTTTTTCTTGATGTAACNAGATTAGGAGGTATAACTTCATTAATAANACCNCTATATAAAACAAGATATTTTTTATCATCACTGGTAATGTATGAGGCAGTTGAAGAGTTTTCTACTGTGATAGAATTACTGCCTGAAGTGCTGAAAAAAATATTATTGAGTTTTCCGCTATCGATTTCATTAACAAAAAAAGTTGCTTTTCCACTTTGGGAAGATGTAAATCTACCAGGGCTTATTTCCTCTATTCTCTCCTCGCTGTTCAATCTATGTTCCAGTTTATATCTATATTCTGTTGCCGAAGGTGTTAAATATAAAGAAAAGAATCCGACGGTTAATGAAAACAAAATTATCACTTTAGAGATTAATTTCCCTAATTGAATTGGTGAAATACCAGATGAGACAATTACCGCCATTTCATTATTACTATACAATCTCCCGAACGTAAGGATGATTCCAAAAAAAACACTTATAGGAAGGAGATAAATAGAGTACTGAGTTATTTTGATGATTATGAGTGGGAACAGAAGATATGTGGGGAAATTACTTACTGATGCCTCCTCAACGAGTCTGAGCATGGTATTTGCTGCAAGAATCAGCATAAACACAGAAAATACAGTTATCGATGATAATGTGAGTTCCTTGACAAGATATTTTTGCAGAATTTTCATTGATTTAGTTATCTAATTTTAACAAGTAATAAAAAAAATGTTAATCTTATATATTATTAAATACAGGAAAGTATACAAATGAAATACAAATATTCTACATCTTCTAAAAATGAGCATAAGGCTCAACTGCACCTTATAGGTATATTTAATGACAAAAATATCAAACATATTAGTCACGTAAATAATCATGTTAAAAAGGCATTGAAAAATAGTATTGATCTCTGTAATTTCATGGGTGAACTAAATGATCATAGAACTTTCGACGATACAGATAATAATCAACAGGTTATAGTTTTTGGCTTGGGAGACAAGAGTCATTTTAATCAGAGAATACTCAATCGGGCTGTATCTGGTATTATGAAAAGAATCCATAAAACTAAAATCACTTCAATATCGCTGAATATAGATAATTTGATTGATGATAAAAAAAATGTGGATTTAGAAGCTGTTNTCTTTGCTATTGACCAAACACAATATAAATATTGTCATAAANCTTCTAATGATAAAGTGACACTAAAAGAATGTATTATTAATGGTACAAAAAAAATTAAAGATAATGATTTCAAAAAAATTACTACAAATGCAATTTCAGTTTCTCAAGGAATGATGCTAGCTAAAGATTTGGGCAATACACCACCGAATATATGTAATCCAAATTACCTTCTCAAGGAAGCAAAGAAACTAAAATCCGTTAATAAGATGTTAAAAATATCATCGCTTGATGAATCAAAGATGAAATCTCTTGGAATGGGATCTTTTTTATCTGTTTCAAGAGGTAGTAAGCAACCTGCTCAATTAATTATTATTGAATATATGCCGCTTAAAAATGAAAAACCAATAGTATTAGTTGGCAAAGGTATAACATTCGATACCGGGGGGATATCTTTGAAACCGTCTGCTAAAATGGATGAGATGAAATATGATATGTCTGGTGCTGGCAGTGTTATGGGTGTAATGAAGGCATGCGCACAAATGAAATTGAAAAAAAATGTTATAGGTATACTTGCGTGCGCAGAAAATATGCCAGGTAGTCAAGCATCTCGCCCTGGAGATGTAGTTACGACGATGTCTGGAATAACTGTAGAAATTCTGAATACTGATGCTGAGGGACGTCTAGTTTTNTGTGATGCTTTAACATACTCAAGAAAGTTCAAACCAAAATATGTTATTGATATTGCAACACTCACTGGAGCGTGCCTTGTTGGTCTCGGCAAATATCCTAGTGGACTCTTTTCTAAAAGTGACAAAATATCTAAGCTCATAGAAAAATCCTCGGAGAGAACAGGAGATAGAGTATGGAGATTACCTCTCTATGATGACTATTTCGATGAAATAAAAACAAACTTTGCTGATATTCAAAATATAGGTGGAAGATATGGTGGAGCAATAACGGCTGCAGCATTCTTAGCTAAATTTACCGAGGGATTNGAATGGGCNCATTTAGACATAGCAGGTACTGCTTGGGATGAAGGTGCGAATAAAGGCTCGACTGGAAGACCGGTCAGCCTATTAATAGATTTTGTTAGGTCTAACTAAAGCATTGGATAAACAAGTTTTGTTTTATAATCTCCAGGATGATAATCAAGTTGATAAGTCAATATGTCGCATTACAAACTTTTATTATAAAAAAAAGCTGAAAATCCTAATAATTGGTGAAGACAAATCACAAATAGATACCCTTAATGATCTTTTATGGACTTTTGAACAAATTAGTTTTCTCCCTCATTCTTTTGAGTCTGAATATGAAAGTACTCCTATTGTACTCTGTATGATTGATAATCTACAATCTATATTAAATAAATATAAATTTGATGTTCTCTTTAATCTCTCAAGAAATAAAATAAATCTTGATACTGTTGCAAGATATTTTATAGAAATTGTAACTTCAGTTGAAAAACAGAAATTAAATGCACGCGATAAATATGCTTATTACAAGGAAAATAAAATTAAAGTTACATATGAGAAAGTTTAGTGGATAAGGTATATTCTCCAAAAAATATTGAAAAGAAAATCTACGATAGCTGGATTGACAATGATTGTTTTAAAGCTAGAGAATCTAAATCAAATTATTCTATAGTTCTTCCACCACCAAACGTAACTGGTACTCTNCACATGGGTCATGCTTTTCAACACACAATTATTGATATCCTAGTTAGATATAACAGAATGCTTGGTAAAAGTGTTTTGTGGCAACCCGGAACAGATCATGCGGGGATTGCAACTCAACTTGTTGTAGAAAATAACCTTATAAAAAAAGGAAAAACGAGGCATGACATTGGACGAAAAAAGCTTATTGAAGAAATTTGGAATTGGAAAGAACAATCTGGAAATACAATTATAAATCAAACAAAAAGGCTTGGATCATCGGCAGACTGGGATAGAAATAGATTTACAATGGATGAGGGTTTAAGTGANGCAGTNAAAAAAGTTTTNATTGAATTATATAATCAAGNCATAATTTATAGAGGTAAAAGACTTGTTAATTGGGATATAAAACTTCAAACTGCATTATCTGATTTGGAAGTAGAGAATAAAGAAATTAAAAGTAAGCTTTACTTCATTAAATACAATATTGATAATAGTTCTGATCAGCTAATAGTTGCTACCACTAGACCAGAGACATTATTTGGTGATACTGCAATATGTATAAATCCTGAAGATGAGCGTTTTAGAAAATATATAGGTAAAACTGCCTGTGTACCATTAGTGAATAGAATNATTCCTATTATTGGAGACGAATCAATAGATAAAGACTTTGGAACGGGATGCGTGAAAATTACTCCAGCTCATGATTTTAATGATTACAAATTAGGCATCAAACATAATCTAGATTTTATAAATATTTTAAATAAAGATGGAACATTAAATGATATTGTTGGAGATGAGTTTTGTAATCGATCTATTCATGATTCGAGAGATGATGTAATAAAGGCATTAATTTCAATTAATGCATATTTGAAAGACGAGGATTATTCTACTACTGTACCTATTGGTGGAAGATCGGGTGAAATAATAGAACCACTTCTTACAAATCAATGGTTTATGAAAATGAAAGATATTGTTGTACCCGCAATTGATGCAGTAAAGAATTCAAATATTAAATTTGTTCCAAAAAATTGGGAAAAAATATATTTTAATTGGCTTGATAATATTGAAGATTGGTGTATCAGCAGACAAATCTGGTGGGGACATCGAATACCTGCTTGGTACGATGAGGAAAATAATATTTATGTTGGGGAGTCGGAAGAATATATAAGGGATAAATATAATATTTCAGATTCAATTACTCTGGTCCAGGATAATGATGTTTTAGATACTTGGTTTTCATCATCATTATGGCCATTTTCAACGTTAGGATGGCCNGANNAAACAANAGAATTAGAGAATTTCTATCCNACAAGCGTCCTTGTTACAGGNTTTGATATTATTTTCTTCTGGGTTGCTAGAATGATAATGATGGGGATGAAATTTATGGATAGGGTACCTTTNAAAACTATATANATACATGGCTTAGTAAGAGATAGTGATGGTAAAAAGATGTCCAAATCTGTAGGTAATGTGATTGATCCTATAGATGTAATAGATGGCATAAAGCAAAGTGATTTAATTGAGAAAAGAATTAGTAATTTAGTCCAGCCTCAATTAAAAGATAAGATAGCAAAGAGAACTAAAGAAGAATTTCCAAATGGTATCGATTCTTTTGGTGCCGATGCACTAAGATTTTGTTTTTGCGCGTTAGCATCAACAGGGAGAGATATAAACTTTGACTTAAAAAGAATAGAAGGATATAGAAATTTCTGTAANAAGTTATGGAATGCATCGCGTTATGTCTTAATGANTTCTGAGAATGTTGAATATCTAAATAAAGTTGATTTTGATAAGCTAACTACATATGAAAAATATTTATTAATCAAACTTGATAATATAGTTACAGAATACAAACGTAATTGTACTACATATAGATTTGATCTAATGGCATCATCGTTGTACTCATTTATTTGGAATGAGTACTGTGATTGGTATCTAGAGATTTCAAAAGTACAAATTCATGACGGAAATGAATATTCTAAGAGTTTTTTATTATATACTCTACAGATAATTCTTAAACTTTGTCANCCTATTATNCCCTACATTACAGAAGAAATTTGGAGTGAAATGTATAAACTCGATTATACCAANGAGTCGCTATTGATGAATTCTAAATTTCCATCGCAACAAAAGATATTCAATGATATAGAAATTGAGAGAGAAATTGAAATNGTCAAAGACATAATTAACTCCATCAGAAAAACCAGAAGTGATTTAAATATACATCCGAAGACTCTACTTGATATTTATTGTATTTCGGATAAAGAAAATTTACTGGCTAATATTAAAAATAATAAGAATATTATACATTCCCTATCTAAAGTTAAATCTATAAATTATGAAATTGATTCAGGAGCTATTAAAGACTGTATAACAGTTTCAGTAAGAGACTTAATTATTTATATCCCAATCAAAGATACTGTAAATGTTGATGATGAAACTAATCGCTTAAGAAAGAAAATTAATGAGATAGAATCAGCATTAATCAAAGTTAATAATAAATTAGATAATAAAAATTTTATTGAAAAAGCTCCATCTAACGTTATTAAAGAGAATACTGACAAACAGAAAGTTTATCAGCAGGAACTTATAGATTTGAAGAATCTTCTAGATAAATTATCTAATTAATCCGTATAACCGTTCCATTGTTAATCTAAAGGAACTTAAGTCATTTGATATGATTGCTTTAACGTCATCAGCAAGTTGTCTAAAATTATGTACTTCTGAGCCTATTAAAACAATATTGTCTCTTTGCTCTGATTCGTTTTTTATCACTTTAATCTCATGTGCTTTTCTTGAGATATCGCGAGAATTATTAAACGCTAGCACCATTGCTCTTGCAGAGATCTTATTAGCTATATGTATCAGTTCGTCGTGAGGTATGTTACCCCCTACATATGTTACATCCCAACCTATATTTTGAGCAACAATAATATGCATCAAAGTATCTAGATTCTCTTGTTCCGATGTCATCGAACCAACAATTAATTTTGGACCCTCATCCTTTGAGGTCCTGAACTGTACAGACAAATTAGATAAGCAACTTCTCAAACAGATTTTTGCAAATCTCTCCTGAACAAATCTTAGCGTCCCTCTGCTGCACTCATCGTTAATATGAGTGTGAAGTGGTTTTAGAAACTCTAATAAGAAATCTGAAGTGCTCAAAATTGCAACGGCATTCGACAAGGTAATATCGAGCCTATTAGAGTCCATCTCATGGATTGCATTGGATGCCTCATCGAAAAGCTCCATAACTGTGCCTGTACTTGGTCTTTTATAAGATCTTGCCGTATTAGATTCATCGCCCATAACAAGTTCAAACAGGTCATCATATGAAAGATTTGCGATATCTCCTATTCTTCTCCCAGCATTAATGGCTCTTTTGAGGAGAGTAAGCTTTTCTATATCATCGTCTGTGTATAGTCTTCGGTTNGTATCTGTTCTTTGAGAAATAACTGCACCNTAACGCCTTTCCCATGCTCTAATNACATCAGAACTAATGCCTGTCCTTCTTCCAACCACCTGTATTAGATGTCTGGGNTTTTTTGATAAATCACCTTTCAANTCCATTATTTTCACTTAAAGTCACCTTTTTGTCCACATTCTTTGTCGTAATTTTCTATTATATTTGGTAATTTGTCAATTTATTGTTCAGTATTTNTCAAACAATCATCNTTTTTTTTATATATTTACAGTTTTTGTCCANAATATATGTTGACAANGCGNTTTTGTCATATTATTGTTAAATACAAGATATTGACACACTGTCATATCTCCACCCCTTTATATTTAAGGCCGATTCTTACCCCCTTCGGCCTTTTTTTTTAAACTGATCTCTTAAATCCGTCTGGTCTCCAGGATGGAGCAATCACGTCTGGAGAATCATCTTCATGTAAAATACGAGCAGGCAAAATTACTTGTTTGGAATATCTTTCATTGATACGATCCATGGCATTATCAATTTTTTTCTGTTGTTTATTAGAAACATTCTCAAAAATACTGGATTGTAAATTAATTGGTCTTGGGTTTAATGCCGTAATCTGTACTTGGTAAATACCTGTAGCAGATTTTATTGTTGAAATCATTTTTGAACATAGTTCATAAATTTCATTACCATTATTGGTATAATGTCTTAATTTAAANTTTCTCATATTCCAGCCTGAAAATATTTTATANCCTATGGCAAAGATNTCACTTTCATAGTTATTCTTTCTCATTCTTGTAGCTACTTTTTCGCTCATTTTTCTAAATNTCTTTTTTATAGNATATCTATTTTTTAGATTTGGAATTGTTACTTTNCCGTGTCCAAAGGACTTNGGGGCTTTTGTGTTAATATCTACAAAATCAATATCTTNTCCTTGAGCCATTAACCATATTCTTCTACCTATATTTCCATACTTNTTTCCTAAAATACTTATAGGGATATTTTTCATNTCACCACANNTATAAACATTATGAGTATTTAAAAATTTTTTAATACCTGTTGATACTCCGCACAATGCCGTTACTGGGTAGTTATTAAGAATATCTTTGGATCTGCCAGGATCGATAATAGTGATTCCATTAGGCTTATGCATTTTAGCAGCAAATTTTGCTAAAGCTTTTGATGTAGATATTCCAATAGAACATGGTAGATTTTCATATTTAAAGATTCTGTCTTTAAGTATTAATGCCGCATTCATTGGTGTCTGATATATGTTTAGACAATTTGTTAAGTCTATAAAAGCTTCATCAACGGAGAATATTTCTACATCAGGTGATATAGTTTTTATAATAGACATAATATTTGTAGATATTTTTGCATATCTTATTGGATTTGAAGGCTGTTTAATGAGCATAGGGCAAAGACTCTTTGCGTCAATATATCTCATTCCGGTTTTTATACCGAACGCTCTTGCTTCATATGAACATGTAATAACACAGGAACCATGAATTCCATTCGTTACTGCTATAGGCTTTCCAATTAATAAAGGATTGTCTCGTTGTTCGATTGATGCAAAAAATGCATTCATGTCAATATGCAATATAATTTTCTTCCATGAAATATTTTTATTCATAATACAGTCAAAGTACTCTAATCTGACCAATAACTATTCCCTGTACTTCAATTCTTTCAAGGTTGTAGCTTTTGGGCTTCAGATTTTTATTTGCTGGAATAAGTTGTATTAATTTTTTATCCACGAGCTTTGCAAATTTTAGAGTTACTTCCTGATTATCTATTAAAATTGCTAAAACTTTTGATTTAATGATTTTATTATTTTTTTCAATAATTACCCAATCACCATCATTTATACCTGCATCAATCATTGAATTTCCTTGAACTTTTAAAGCAAAACATTTTTCATTTGAAAATATATGATTTAATTCAAGAATTTCTTTATCTGGAATTGCTTCAATAGGGCCTCCTGCGGAAATTTTTCCCAATTTTTTAATGGAAAAACTTATATCAGAGCCTATTTTCTTTAACATATAGCCCCGGTGTTTATAACGTATTTTTTGAATCTTGTCCTGATCAACTAAAGATTTAACGTATCTATGTACAACTCCTTTAGATGTAATGCCAATTCCATCTGCAATTTCTGTCAGCAAAGGAAACTGTCCATATTTTCTTTGGAAATCAATAATAAAATCATAAGTTTCCTTCTCTTTTTTAGTAAGCATAAAGTTCTCGTAAAGTTCTCATTTTAATGAAATCTCGGAGACATGGCAATATTTATTTACATATTTTTAAGTATATCNAGTACTCTTTCAGGAGGTCTGCAGATGAGAGCTTTATCTCGATAAATCACTATGGGTCGTTGAATAAGAATGGGGTTAGAAATGACAAACTCAAGTAACTCATTTTCGCTTTTAGAGATTAAATCGTGAGTTTTATAATCATGTTCGTTTAAACGAAATAAATCTAACAACTTAATATCTAGTTTAGATACTAGAGTCTTCAGAAACGAGTGATTTAAAGGTACATCAAGATAATTTATAAGCAATGGCGTATGTCCATGAGCTTTAATAATAGAGAGTGTTTTAACGCATTTACTGCAATTAGGATTATAGATAAGTTCCAAATTTGTATTTATTCCCACTCGATTGTTCCCGGAGGCTTGCTAGTTATATCATAAACTACTCTTGAAACTTTAGGTACCTCATTAATAATTCTGGTAGATATTTTATTTAAAAGTTCAAATGGTAATGTTGAAACTGAGGCAGTCATAAAATCTGATGTCTTCACTGACCTTAGAGCAACTACATAATTATATTGTCTCTGATCACCCATGACTCCCACAGATTTGATTGGCAAAAAAACTGCAAGAGCTTGGCTAATTTTGTCATAAAAACCAGAGGATATTAATTCTTCAATGAATATATTATCAACATCTTGAAGAATAGATATTTTGTCTTTAGAAATATCTCCAATTATTCTTACAGCCAATCCAGGTCCTGGGAATGGGTGTCTATTCAATAATTTATCTGGTATAGAGAGTTCTTNCCCGATACTCCTTACTTCATCCTTAAAGAGGTTTCTTATTGGCTCTACTAATAAAAAATTAAATTTTTTAGGGAGACCTCCTACATTATGATGTGATTTAATAACATCTGAATTTTTACTAGCAGAAGATGATTCAATAACATCTGGATATATTGTTCCCTGTGCTAGATATTTCACATTTTTAAATTTTTTTGATTCATTTTCGAATATCCTTATAAAGGTTTCGCCAATTATCTTTCTCTTAGATTCGGGGTTAGTTACGCCTTGTAGTTTTTTCATAAAAATTGATTGGGCATCTATAACTTTAAGATTAAGTTTTAATTTCTTTTGAATATTTTCTTTTACTTCCTCTTTCTCATTTTTTCTTAAAAGGCCGGTATCAATAAACATNCAAATTAAATTACTTTTTATTGATTTTTTTAATAAAGCTGCCACCACTGTTGAATCAACTCCACCTGAAAGTGCTAATAAAACCTTTTCATTTTGAACAATTTTTTTAATTTCAGATATTTTTTCTTGAATTATATTCTTTGTTGTCCAACTCTTCTTGCACTTACAAATGCTCATAATGAATGTCTTGATAATATTAATACCAAACTGAGTATTTGTAACCTCAGGATGAAATTGTAAAGCATAAATATTCTTCTCTTCTAAAGAAAAAGAGGAGATGGTGCTATTAGTTGATTTACCTGTAATTACAAAACCTTTGGGGATTTTAGTTACTTTATCTGAGTGGCTCATCCAAACATTTATATTTTTATTAATAATCTTTTTGGGGAATATTTTTGACGCTTTTTTAGCCATAAAAATTGAATGGCCAAATTCTTTTTTCTTTGATTTTGAGACTTTACCGCCATAGACATCTGCAATATATTGCATCCCATANCAAATCCCGAGAATCGGTATTGATAATTTTCTAATATCTATCGACATTTTAATCTTTTTTAAACTAGTAACCGAATCAGGCCCGCCTGAGAGAATCACTCCTTTAGGCTTTATTTCNTTGAACTCTTTCATTGTAAGAGTATGAGGTTTTACTAAGCTAAAGATGCNATTTTCTCTTATTCTTCTCGCAATTAGTTGTGTATATTGTGATCCAAAATCAATTATGAGTATNNNNTCATNNTTNTCTAATCAANTTAATNTTACCTTGGTTGATAATTAGGAGGNTCTTTAACNATNTCTACATCATGGATATGACTNTCTTGTTTNGCNGAGGATGTNATTCGNATNAATTTTGTTTTATTNTTCATTTNAGATAAATTCNCACANCCAACATANCCCATGCTAGATTTCAAGCCNCCAATTAATTGNTGGAGAAGNGTANTCATNGTTCCTTTATAAGGAACNCTTCCNTCAATNCCCTCNGGTACGAGTTTNGATGATGAAGCGCCATCTTGNTTATATCTATCTTTNGANCCTTTTTGCATTGCACCAATTGAACCCATCCCTCTGTATGATTTNTANGTTCTTCCCTCGTACATTTCCACTTCACCAGGNGCCTCATCTGTTCCGGCNAGAAGACCNCCNANCATGACNGTNTCTGCNCCAGCTGCTANAGCTTTTGCTATATCACCNGANTANCTNATNCCNCCATCAGCAATTATNGGTANTTTTGATTTTCTAGCCGCTTTATAAACGTTCATTATTGCTGTTAACTGTGGTACGCCAACACCTGCAACCACTCTTGTAGTGCAAATTGACCCAGGTCCGATTCCAACTTTAAGTGCATCTGCTCCAGCTTTTATCAAATCGAGTGCTGCATCCTCAGTTGCAATATTACCTACAATAACCTCCTGATTTGCGAAATTCTTTTTTATATACTTCAGCATACTCAATACATGTTTAGAATGACCATGAGCCGTGTCTATAACGAGAACATCTACTCCTTGACTTACTAAAGCCTCAGCTCTCTCGATAGACTCATCTGTCGTACCAATTGCTCCACCTACTAATAAGCTACCATTTGCATCTTTGCTCGCATCTGGGTAAGTAGATGTTTTTTGAATGTCTTTAAATGTAATCATACCTTTTAATTCAAATTTTTTGTTGGTAATAAGTATTTTCTCAATTCTATTTTCTCTTAAAAGAGATACTACTTCCTCTTTAGTATAATCTTCACGAACAGTAATGAGTTTATCTTTAGGAGTCATAATTTGAGAAATTTTCATATTCAAATTTTCTACAAATCTTAAATCTCTACTAGTAATAATTCCGACCAATTGATTATTCTCAACTACAGGAACACCGGAGATATTATATTTGTTTGTGATGCCATAAATCTCATCCACAGTCATTTCTGGACTTGCAGTGAGAGGCTCTTTAATTACCCCGCTTTCATGTTTTTTTACAAACCTTATTTGATCAGCATGTGCTTTAATACTCATATTTTTATGAATAATCCCAATTCCACCTGCGCTAGCAAGAGATATAGCCATTTGGGACTCGGTGACCGTATCCATGGCGGCTGATAATATAGGAATTTTGATATTTATAGATTTAGTTAACCTAGTAGATAGACTAACCTCATTTGGTAATACGTCAGAATATTGGGGCACAAGAAGTACATCATCGTAAGCTATGCCGGTATCTGATAGGCTATTTAAACTCTTATTTTTTTGAGTTACCATTCTATATTATACACTTAAACAAAATTATATGAAATAAAATATGAAAATTTATAGCGTAGAATATATTAATCACTATATAAAAGATTTAGTCAATAATGAATTCAAATATCCTATAGCAATTAAAGGAGAAATGAGTGACTTAAATAAATCAAATGCAGGACATTATTATTTTACGCTCAGTTCAGGTGATGCAAGTATCAGTTGTGCTTTTTTTGTAAATAAAAATACGAAGAAATTGGACTTGACTGTGTTTGATCAAGAGGAAGTTCTTGTTATTGGTTCCATAGATTTTTATATTACAAAAGGAAGATTTCAAGTATTAGTTGAAGATGTTGATATATACGGAGAAGGTGCGCTCAAAAAATCAATTGAAAAAACTAGAATAAAATTAGAAGCTGAAGGAATATTTAATAACAATCGTCAGATTTCTAAATATCCAAATAAAGTAGGAGTTATTACGTCTCCTAAGAGCGATGCTTTTAGAGATGTGTGCTCAAAGTTTCAAGAGCGGTATCCGCTTCTAGAAATTATTTTATATCCAGTGGCTGTACAAGGCAAAAATGCATCCAATGAAATAATTGATCAGATTATAAAATGCAATGACGACAATGAAGTTGATGTAATAATGCTGGTCAGAGGAGGAGGCTCCCTTGAGGATTTAATGCCATTCAATGAAGAAAAAATGGCAATTAGCATTTTTAAATCTAAGATCCCTATTGTTACCGGTATCGGGCATCAACCAGATATTACAATTGCTGATTATGCTGCTGATAAAGCAATGGAGACTCCTACTGCTGCAGCTGTTTATATTGCACCTGATCAAAATGAAATTCTACAGAATATTGATATCTTAAATGATTCGATGAATATACAAATTAATAACTTCTTTGAAAATAAAAAAAATAAGATAAATATCATAAGATCAAAGCTAGAAAGAATTAATCCTTCAACTGTAATCAAAATAAATAAAAATTTATATCGTGATTTAGATATCAGACTTCATAATATCATCAAAATGAAAAATACTACTCTTAATCTCAAATTAGATAATTATCTATTCAAAATGGATGCATTTAAAAAAAATATATATAAAACTTATGTATTAACTAAAAAAGAATTCATAGAAGCACATAAAGCAATCAGAAAGACTTTTATTAATACAATTACTACTAAAAAATCTTTAGTTAAAAGACTTAACCTCGAAATACAAGCATGTAATCCTAGAAATGTCTTGAAAAAGGGATATGGTATTCTTAGTAATAAAAAAGGAGAATTATTGAAAAGCACTAAAACATTAATGAGTACTAATGATATTATTATTGAGATGTATGACGGAAAGATTGAAATTAAAAAAAATAATGGCAAAAAATTACTTGATTAAGTATTCAACAGAATGCAGAATATCAGATTATAATAATTAAAATGAAAAAAGACTTATCAAAATTTCTAGATTTCAAGCCATATAAGCAGACTAAAGGTGAGAAATACATGAGCCCAAAGCAAATTGAACATTTCAAGAAAATATTATTGGATTGGAAAAATCTTCTTATGAAAGAAGCGGAAAAAACAGTTGAAAATATGAAAAGAGATTCAACAAAACTATCAGATCCAAATGATGCTGCTACTCAAGAAGAGGAATTTAGGCTTGAACTCAGAACTAGAGATAGAGAACGCAAGTTAATTATCAAAATTGATCAAGCTTTACAGAGAGTTGATGATGGATTATACGGGTACTGCGAAGATACAGGTGAGCCTATTGGTATTAAAAGATTAGAGGCAAGGCCAATTGCTACGCTCTGTATTGAGGCGCAAGAGCGACATGAGCGTCTAGAAAAATCACAAATGGATTAAATCCTATGTCTGTAATTGAGTCTAAACTCTCAGAGAAAAAAAATTACAAACCTAGTAAAGACTTCACTGCAAAAGCAAATATAAAGAAAGACGATTTAAATAAGTTGATTTCATCTTATGTAAAAAACCCTGATGGTTATTGGGAGAAACTAGCCAGAGATTATATTACTTGGAGCAAAGATTTTACAAAAGTCCTATCAGGTACTGCCCCAAATTATAAGTGGTTTGAGGATGGAGAACTAAACGTATCATTTAACTGTCTTGACAGACACGCTAATCAAGAGAAAGATGCGATTATACATATTTCAGAAGATAACAAAAAAACGATATTATCATATAGTCAACTTGGCATTATGGTAAAAAGTTTTGCATTTGAACTAAGTAGCATAGGATTAAAAAAGGGTGATCGGGTTATTATCTATATGCCTACAATCCCACAATCTATTGCGGTAATGTTAGCATGCTCAAGATTAGGTTTGATTCATTCTGTAGTATTTGCAGGATTTTCAGCTGAGTCTCTTAAAGATAGGATTAATGACTGCAAAGCATCAGCAATTATAACTGTTGACAGTTTTTTGAGAAATGGAAAAATAATTACTACAAAAGATACGGTGAATACCGCTCTCGAGTTTGGTTGTCCATCTATTAAACATTTAATTATATATAATCATAACAATACTGAATTTGTAAAAAAAAATATAGATATTATTTGGAATGAAAATCTTACAAAACGAAGTATAGATTTAGATCCTGTTCAGATGAATTCTGAAGATATTCTATTTATCTTATATACATCAGGCTCAACAGGAAAACCTAAAGGAATAGTTCACTCAACCGGAGGTTATCTTTTACATTGCATGTTAACCAATAATTGGGTTTTTGATTTAAAAAATGATGATATTTTTTGGTGTACAGCTGACATAGGATGGATTACTGGTCATAGTTATGTAGTTTATGGGCCACTGTCCATGGGTGCGACGATATTAATATACGATGGCGCACCTACATATCCTCACATTGGAAGATTTTGGGAAATTATAGAAAAAAATCAAGTTTCTATTTTTTATACTGCTCCTACGGCTATTAGAACACTGATGAAATTAGGTGAAAATCTTCCTGGTGATTTTAATTTAAAATCGTTAAGATTGCTGGGTACTGTAGGAGAACCAATCAATCCCAAGGCTTGGGAATGGTATCACTCAAAAATAGGTTCTTCAAAATGTCCAATAGTTGATACATGGTGGCAAACTGAAACAGGAGCTAATATGATTGCGCCAATACCTGGCGTTACTAATACTATCCCTGGGACTTGTACCAAGCCATTACCAGGTATTGATGTAGGGATTGTTGATAACGATGGTATGGAAATTGATGAACCAAATAAAGGTGGTAATTTAGTAATCAAACAGCCATGGCCATCAATGCTCAGAGGAATTTGGGACGATAATCAGCGATATCTTGATACATACTGGAAGAAATACTCTAATAAATTTTATGTAACTGGAGACACTGCTCGATTTGACGAATTAGGGAATGTTTGGATTATGGGTAGAGCCGATGATGTTGTGAATATATCTGGTCATAGGCTAGGAACTATGGAGATTGAATCGTCAATTGTCTCTCATGAGTATGTAGCTGAGGCTGCGGTAGTAAGCTTTAAACATGAAATTAAAGGAGAGGCAATACATGCGTTCGTTACGCTGAAAGATAATTATTCTCAACATAGTACGAAAGAATTCGCAGATGAAATTAGGGATTGGGTAAAAGAAAANATAGGCTCAATTGCCAAACCAGACCGTATATCATTTTCTAGNGGTCTTCCAAAAACAAGGTCTGGGAAAATAATGAGACGACTTCTTAGAAATTTAGCAAGGGAAGAAAATATTACCGGTGATATTTCTACGCTTGAAAACGAAGATATAATTAACCAACTCAGAAAAACTTTATAACTAATCCAAATTTTTCATCGTTAATTTAACACGGCCTTGCTTATCAACTTCAAGGACTTTGACTTTGACGACATCACCTTCAGTCAATACATCACTTACATTGTTTACTCTTTCTTCGCTTATCTGAGAGATATGCACTAAACCATCTTGACTAGGTGTAATACTTACAAATGCACCGAAATCCATAATTTTAACAACTCTACCTTCATAAATCTTATCTACTTGNGGGCCTACGGTGATTTCTTCTATCATCTCTTTTGCCTTATCNCCAATGGATTGATCATTAGATGCAATTTTGATAAGACCGNTATCATCTATATCAATTTGTGCTCCAGTTTTCTCAATAATAGATTTAATTGTTGCTCCTCCTTTGCCTATGACTGCAGCAATCTTAGACTGATCAATTTTTACATGTGTATAACGAGGTGCAAANGGCGACGGTTCTTTCCTNGCTTCAGAGATGACTTTTCCCATCTCCGATAATATATGTAATCTCGCATCACGTGCTTGTGCTAGAGCTTTAGACATAATCTCTGATGTTATACCATCTACTTTAATATCCATTTGTAGTGCATTAATTCCTTCTGACGTTCCTGCAACTTTAAAATCCATATCTCCCAGGTGATCTTCATCGCCTAATATATCAGTTAGTACGACATGCTTATCTCCTTCTTTAACAAGCCCCATAGCTATGCCTGCAACAGGTCTCCTAATAGGAACGCCTGCNTCCATCATAGATAGACTCGATCCACAAACTGATGCCATCGAACTAGAGCCATTTGATTCGAGTATTTCAGANACAACTCTNATTGTATATGGAAATTCATCAACAGTTGGNACAACAGATTGTATTCCTCTTCTAGCTAACTTACCATGACCAATNTCACGACGTTTNGGCGAACCAGTTCTTCCAATTTCTCCAACAGAATATGGTGGNAAATTGTAATGAAAAATAAATGTATCATCAATTCTGCCNTCAAGCGAATCTATCATTTGTGCATCTTTCTCAGTCCCTAATGCTGTAACTACNAATGCNTGNGTCTCTCCTCTAGTAAATAGTGCCGAACCATGNGTCCTAGGAAGAATNCCNACTTTTACATCAATAGGTCTTACAGTAACAGTNTCTCTGCCATCTATTCTTTTCTCACCATCGATAATTCTNTTTCTGACAATATTTTTCTGAGCTTTTTCAAACATNCNGGATATTTTNTCTNCAANATCNTCATCTTCATTTGCATCTGCATCTGATTCTATTATTTCTGNNTTGATGTTAGACAGTTTAGTATTTCTCTCTTGTTTTTTTGTNATCGAATATGCATCTGTTATTCGTTCTTTATATTTTTCAAAAAATTCTTCATATGCTTGATTATCTGAGAGAGGAGGTGTCCAATCAATTGGACTAACGTTAGCGTCAGCAACTAGTTCTTCAATTGCGGTTATTATCACCTGCATTTTTTCATGACCAAAATTTACAGCACCAAGCATAACATCCTCTGTTAATTCTTTTGCTTCAGACTCAACCATCATTACGGCATTTTTCGTGCCTGCAACTGTTAAATCTAAAAGCGACTNTTTTAAAGNGCTNTTACTAGGATTCAATATATAATCATTNCCNTCGTAACCAACTTTAACTGCACCTAAAGTCCCNTTAAAAGGTAAGCCAGATAATTTAACGCANGCTGATGCCGCTATCAATGCTGGTATTTCTGCATCAACATCNGGATTATATGATAGTAGAGTAAGTATTAATTGAACCTCGCGTGTGAAACTTGAATCAAAAAGTGGTCTCAAAGGTCTATCAACTAATCGACTTATTAAGGTCTCTTTTTCACTTGGTCGTCCTTCTCGTTTAAAAAAACCACCTGGAATTTTTCCCGCTGCATATGTTTTTTCAATGTAATCGACAGTTAGTGGAAAAAAGTCTCTATCACTATCATTTTTATCAGCGACTAATGTGGCAAGAATTACAGTACCNTCTATGTCTACAGTGACTGATGCAGTTGATTGTTTTGCTAATAAACCTGTTTCGATTTTTACTGATTGACCGCCTAGATCAAAAGTTTTTGTTTGCATTAATTATTATTTCCTTAAACCTAATTCCTTAATCAGATTATTATAACTTTCTAAATTCTTTTTCTTTAAATACTTCATTAGAGAGCGTCGTTTCATTATCATTTTTAAAAGACCTCTTCGAGAATGTATATCCTTTTTGTTATTTGTGAAATGATTACCAAGGCTATTAATATTTTCTGTCAAAAGTGCTATTTGCACTTCACTGGAACCGCAATCTTTCTCGGATTTTCCATATTTTTTTACAACATTTTGTTTTGTATTATTCGAAATTGCCATTATTTACTCCAACTGACAGTGTATTCTATCATCTGTTTGTTTTTATACAAACTATTATTGCTGAAAGTTAATCAATCTTTTGGGTTTTATGCGGTTATTTGCTACATTGCCAATACCAATAATCTTATTATCTATATTTTTCATTACAACATCGCCTTTTGTATTAGGAAGTTCTATATTTATAACGCTGCCATTCTTAATCAGTTTTTCATGATTAGGCCCGAGAGTTATTGGTTTGATGTGAGAGAGCATTTCAGAAATATCTACGATATGTTTATCTGACGATAATTTCCCATTTAGTATTTGATCACATGAAACCATTCTATCTTCTGTGTATGTACCTACTCCTATTCTTCTTATACTCCTAGTATAGGTAGATACACCTAATTTAGCACCTATATCTTCCACAAGCGTTCTTATATAGGTACCTTTGCTACATCTAACTTTGATATCAATATCTTCTATATTTTTCTCCAACAGAGATATGTCGCTTATAACGATTTTTCTTTTTTTTCTTGCTACCACTATGCCATCTCGTGCATATTGATATAATTTTTTACCTTTATATTTAACAGAACTATGCATGGGAGGTAATTGATAAGATTGACCAAGAAAAGATGATAAAGCTGTGATAACATTATTTCGAGTAAGATTAGATATGTTCGTACTGTCTTTAGTAATTATTCCCTCACCATCACCAGTAGAACTTTTGTAACCAAATTTAATTGTAACAATATATTCTTTTGTCATAGTTTCGATATATTGTGAAAATTTGGTTGCCTCACCTGTTACAATTAATAACATGCCTGTAGCTAAAGGATCAAGCACTCCAACTAATCCAGCTTTTTTAATCTTTAATCTTTTTTTCATAGATTGAAGTACATGATTAGATGTTAAGTTTAATGGTTTATCAATCAGTATAAGGCAATCATTCATTTTTTATCATTAACATCATTTATAAGAGCATCAATTTTTTGACTAGTCTCAATAGATTTATCATAAATGAATTTTATAGAGGGTATTCGTTTTAAATATACCTTTTTGGATAGTTCTAATCGAATATATTTTGCCGCTTTATTTAGGTCTCTTTGAACTTTATCTGTATCATCGTTAAACGTCGTAAAAAAAACATCACAATAGCGAAGATCCTTACTTACACTAACGCCTGCAATGGTAACTGATTTAGAAATAATTGGGTTATTAACGCTAGTAAGTATAAGGTGTGCGATTTCTTTATGTAGAAGGTCTTGTACCTTTTGCAAACGTGTTGACATATTTATTATACCGTTCTACTAACTTCTGTCCTCTTATAAACTTCTATTTGATCCCCCGCTTTAATATCATTATAATCTTTGACACCTATCCCACATTCTGTTCCACTTTTAACTTCTTTAACATCTTCTTTAAATCTCCTTAAAGATTCAAGTTCTCCCTCGTAAATCACCACATTATCTCTCAACACTCTTATGGGTTGATCCTTTTGTATAACTCCCTCGCTAACAATAGATCCAGCAATAGCACCAAGCTTAGAAGAACGAAAAACATCCTTAACTTCTGCAATACCAATGATTTCCTCCTTGATATCTGGTTCAAGTAAACCTGATAATTGATTTTTAACATGATCAATCAGTTCATAGATTACACTAAAATAAAAAAGCTCCTGATTATTTATTTCAATTAATTTCTTTGCTTTAGAATCAGCTCTAACATTAAAACCTATCAATGTAGAGGCTGAACTAGCAGCAAGATTCACATCAGACTCATTAATTGCTCCTACTCCGCTATATATTATTTCTAATCCAACTTCATCATTTTTAATTGATTCTAATGATGACGAAATTGCTTCAGAACTTCCTTGAACGTCAGACTTGATAATAAGATTCACAATTTCTTTCTTTTTATCACTTCCAGATCCAAAATTCTCTATTGAAAATGTTTTTTGTTTAGATTGCATTTCTATCTCTTTGAGTTTAGATTCTCGAGCAGATGCTATTTCTTTGACTTTTTTCTCGTCATTCGTTGAAATTAGGTTGTCCGCTACATTTGGAGTACCGGACAGTCCTGTTATAACGACAGGAATTCCGGGGCCTGCTGATGCAATCTCTTTATTATCCTCGTCATACATAGCCCTCACTCTTCCAAATTCTTTTCCTACTAATATATAATCTTTTTTTGATAGCTTGCCATTTTGTATTAGAACTGTTGCAACAGGACCTCTTCCTTTATCTAGCGATGATTCAATCACGGTACCCATAGCAGGACCCGCAGATGATGCTTTTAACTCTAGAATCTCTGCTTGTAATGCTATTGCTTCAAGCAGATCATCTACTCCTTGTCCAGTGTGTGCAGATATTTTCACGCAAATCGTATCACCGCCCCATTCCTCAGGTACAATATTATGCTGTGATAAATCACCAATTACTTTATCTGGATCGGCATTTTCTTTATCAATTTTGTTTACTGCAACAATTATAGGAACCTTTGCTGATTGAGCATGCTCAATAGCTTCTTTAGTTTGTGGCATCACACTATCGTCTGCTGATATAATCAATACTACTATATCTGTGATTTGTGCACCTCTTGCTCTCATAGCAGAAAATGCAGCATGTCCAGGCGTATCTAAAAAAGTTATATCTCCTTTTTTAGTTTGAACTGTATATGCTCCAATATGTTGTGTTATACCGCCAGCCTCAGAACTAGCAACTTTAGTTTTTCTTATAAAATCTAGCAAAGAGGTTTTTCCATGATCAACGTGTCCCATGATAGTTACTACAGCAGGACGTGTTTTTAGATCCTCTGTATTTTTTATTTTTGGAGTTAATATTTCTTCGTCCGATTTAGCTTCTTTTATGACAGCATCATGACCAAG
>PBXG01000017.1 GCA_002728355.1 Gammaproteobacteria bacterium
AGTTATAAGATAAATAGGTAATTATGAGATAAATTATTAAACAAAACATAATACCAAATTCAGTAGTCTTATATTGAGCAAGTTTATTTATAAGCAGAGTTCCAGGAAATGCTACAAATTGCGTTACCAAAAGAGCAATCAATAAATGATCAGGAGTAAAACCCAGTGTAAGTCCATAATTAACAGCCATTCTTATAATCGTATCAACGCCATCAATATAAACCCAATAAGCTATTAGAAANTAAAATATAACTTTATCATTAAATATATCTTTAAATGTATCTCTTAAGGATCTTTTACTANGTGCTACTNTTTTATTAGTATCATTCCAATTAAAAACTAATGGCAACATAAATAATATCCACCANAATGANGCAAAAATAAATACTATTTTNTTATTNGCTATTAAATCTATATNAGACCCTTTATTTACGACTAAAAAAAGAATACTNAATACAAAAGCTATTCCNCCACCTAANTAACCAAGAGCATAACCGTAGGATGAAATTGAGTCATAAGATGATTTNTCNCTAAAGTTTAAAAGCATNGAATCATAGAAAACATTAGATAGCATAAAGCCTAATANAGAAATACTAAAAAATATNGAGGCTAAAGCCCAATTATCTTTTCCTACAAAAGNAAGAATCAATGTTGAAAATATGCCTAATAATGCAAAAATTATTAAAAATAACTTCCTATTATTTTTNCTATCAGCCATGAGGCCTAAAAATGGAGCAAAAACAATTAGCAACAAACTTGCAGTTGAATTAGCAATTCCTAACAATAAAGTTCTTGTTGTTTCTAAAAACTCAGTAGCGTAGTAATCTGCGAATATTATTGGGAAGAAACCTGCAAGTACAACAGTTGCATATGCTGAATTAGCCCAGTCATAAAGAATCCAACTATAATATTTTTTTTTATTCACAACTTCTAAGGAAGTGGTGGGATTCGAACCCACGAGAGCATCTCTGCTCTAACGGTTTTCAAGACCGGCCCATTCAACCACTCTGGCACACTTCCGAATTAAAAAATCATTATAAAATATATTTAGCTTTATTCATAATTTTATTGAATCAAAGCCAGTATATACACGTAGTGCATCAGGAATATGTATAATATTATCTTTAGTATGATTTTCTATTAAGGCTGCAAGGGTCCTTCCAATTGCTAGCGCAGAACCATTCAAAGTATGTGGATAATATTTCTTTTTATCTGAGGATTTAAATTTAATGTTAGCTCTGCGAGATTGAAAATCACCGAATAAACTACAAGATGAGACCTCTCGATACGTTTGCTCTCCTGGAAACCAAGCCTCAATATCATATGTTTTTGAGGCTGAAAAACCTAAATCACCTGTAGACAAACATACTCTTTGATAAGGTACTTCTAAATTCTCAAGTAATTGCTCAGCATGAGAAGTAATCTCTTCAAGAGCATTTAGAGAATGCTCCGGCTCTACAATTTGAACAACTTCAACTTTCTCAAACTGATGTTGTCGAATTATACCTCTTGTATCCTTACCATACGATCCAGCTTCCGACCTAAAACATGGGGTGTGAGACACTAATTTTAGTGGCAGTGAATTTTGATCTATGATTGTGTCTCGGTATAAATTTGTTAAAGGAACTTCAGCAGTTGGTATAAGATATAATTCCTCACCATGTATTTTAAATAGGTCCTCTTCAAATTTAGGTAACTGACCTGTCCCAATCAAAGAATTTTTATTAACAATATAGGGTGTGTAGTATTCTGTATAACCATTAATTTCTATGTGATGGTTCAAACAATAAGATATTAAAGATCTGCTCAAACGTGCAAGTTTTCCCTTTAATACAGAAAATCTTGATTTGGAAACCTTAACAGATAACTCGAAATCTAACAGTTTATTAGATTCAAATAACTCCGAGTGATCATTTTCAATATCTTTACTTGGTTCACCCCATGTTTTAATAATTTGATTATCTGAAAAATCTTTGCCTTTAGGAACATCGTCAAGTGGTATGTTAGGAATCTCTAATAAAATATTTTTTAGATTATTTTCAATTTCTAAGAGTTGATCTTTATTTAATTGAATCTCATTTTCAAGGTTCTCTGAGCTAGTTCTTAATTTTTCTCTTTCAGATTCATCTTTACAAGTTTTAAATTGATCTGATATTTGATTTTTATTTGCCGCTAAATCTTCCTTTTTTTTAATAATATCTTTTCGTCTAAAATATAGATCCTCAAGTTTACTGAGGGATAGTTCATAACCCCTCGAAAGAAGTTTATTTTTTATATCACTTGAATGATTTATGATTAGATTTATGTCTAACATTTGTAAATTTATGTTTTCTCAGTTGTAAGAATTTCTCTTGTTCCATTTGGTTGGGGTGCGGACAACAAGCCTTTAGCCTCCATGGTATCAATGAGATTTGCTGCACGATTATACCCTATTCTTAGCTTTCTTTGTAAAAAAGATATAGATGACTTTCTNGTTTCAAGAACAATACTTACAGCATCGCTATAAAGCGGGTCATCGTTTGATTCAATATCAACAACTTCAGACTCTTCGGTTGATGAGCTTAATAGTGATTCTATATAATTAGCCTCGTTATTCTTTTTGATATATCCAACAATATTTTTGATCTCTTCATCACTTATATAAGCACCATGTACTCTTTGAAGAATTCTTGAATTAGGACTCATAAACAACATATCCCCATTTCCAAGCAAATTCTCTGCTCCCATTGAGTCAATGATTGTTCTTGAGTCAATATTAGTTGTTACTTGTAATGCAGCCCTTGCAGGGATGTTTGCCTTAATAATACCTGTAATCACATTGACTGATGGTCTCTGGGTAGCCAGTATTAAGTGAATTCCAGCCGCCCTTGCTTTTTGTGCGAGCCTAATTATTAAATCCTCAACTTTTTTACCTACGGTAAGTATCATATCTGCAAATTCATCAATCACAACAACTATATATGGCAATTTTGTATGATAATTTGGAGTATCATCATTCGGATTCAAATGATTCTGCTCAATGTTGCCTTTCTCTAGTAAAATCTTATTGTATTGCTTGATGTCTCTCGCTCCAAGTTCGCTCATAAGTCTATACCTTTTGTCCATTTGTTGAACACACCATCTCAACCCTGCTGATGCATTCTCCATATCTGTAATGACAGGATTAAGCAAGTGAGGTATATCGTTATAGACATTCAGCTCCAACATTTTGGGATCTATAAGCAGCATTTTTAAATCAGATGCATTTGATTTATACAGCAAACTTATAAGCATCGTATGAAGTGATACAGATTTTCCGGAACCTGTTGTTCCTGCTACTAATAAATGAGGAAGTTTTTGTAAATCTGTACATACCGGATTACCTTGGATGTCTTTACCAAGAGCTAATGTAAGATGAGATTTTGATTTCTCATATTCTTTAGAGATTATGATTTCTCTCAAAGAGACAAGTTCTCTGTTATCGTTCGGTATTTCAATTCCTATTGCAGTAGTTCCAGGAATATTTTCGACTACTCGCAAACTTGTAACAGACATCGTTCTCGCTAAGTCCTTTGAGAGATCTACTATTTGTTTTACCTTTATGCCTTTTGCAGGAATTATTTCAAATAAAGTTACAACTGGACCAGGTTTTATGCCCTGCACCTCAATATCAATATTAAAATCACTCAGATTACTTTTGAGAAGATCAGACATTAGTTGTAAAGAATTCTCATCATATGATGATTCTTCGTTCGGATGTTGAATTAAAAATTCTAATAGCGGCAGTGACGAATTTGAAGAATTTGTAAACAATTCTGTTTGCTTTTCCTTAAATTCTCTCTTACTAGTATGCTGCTTAACATCGGGTATTTGTACTTGTGATGGAGTTCTTGCATCATCGGTATTCTTCAGCACATTAGATAAATTCTTTCTGTCTTTTATCTTTTCTTTCATTAACTTGTATTTGTCAATTGCTTGCATAAAATGAAACCTCAATTTCAAGTAAGAGTATTTAAGCAGGTTAGAGATTTTTAAAGCAATAATTTGTAATGATAAATCAAGGAATTTTATAGAGGAAAACAAAAATATAAATGACATGATAAGAATTGATCCTGTCATCCCAAAGAAGCTCATTAATATCTCGCTTAAGTATAAACCTATAATTCCTCCGGACAGATTGTTTATATCGTCTCTTAAACTAATATCATACTGACTTAATAATCCGCATAATGAGAGTAAGAGAATTATCATCAAAAGCGTTCTAATTACCTTGCTGGCTGTTGTATAAATAATATTTGACATATAATTTTTTAAAATTATGTATATAAATATTATTGGTATTAAGAAGGACACTTTTCCAAATAAGTAGAAAAATAAAAAGGAAATGTATGCCCCTACTATTCCTATGTAATTATTAACACTATCTGATAAGCCTGAATTGAAAAAGCTTGGATCATCAGGATCATGGGTAAAAATTGATATTAGAAATAATAGAGTGAAAACTGTATAAAAGAAACTGAGTGTTTCTTTTTTAAAATTTGACAACTTACCAGTTGCCATTTTCTTGTTCCTTCTAACTTGAGCCAATGAACCCTCGTTTTCCTCTATTTTAATATATAAATTAATAATATTCTATGAACTTCTAGTATTCAATATTAGGTGTTGAGATGGTAATACCTTTAATATAGGATATATCAAATGAATAACTTGCATTCACCTTTAATAATTCTAGGGTCTGGTCCAGCTGGCTACACTGCTGCACTGTATGCATCAAGAGCAAATCTTAACCCAGTGCTTATCACGGGATTAGAAATTGGAGGCCAACTGACAACAACTACTGATGTAGAAAATTGGCCCGGAGATTACGATAATCTCCAAGGACCAATACTTATGGATAGAATGAAAGCACATGTTGAAAAGTTCAATACTAAGATAATCATGGATCATATTAAGGATGTGAAGCTTGATGTACGACCATTTGTATTAATCGGTGATGATACGGAGTATACTTGTGATTCTTTAATAATTGCTACAGGTGCCAGCGCNAAATANNTAGGATTNNNATCAGAAAANCAATATCTTAGGTAANGGNGTNTCNGCTTGNGCNACATGNGATGGATTCTTTTATNNANATCAANANGTAATTGTNNTNGGNGGAGGTAANACNGCTGTAGAGGAAGCNNTNTATTTNTCNAATATTGCNTCTAAAGTNANNNTNNTNCATAGNAGAGATAAGCTNAGAGCNGAAGCTATGNTGNTNGATAANNTNAATCANAAANTANAAGANGGNAAANTNGANNTTATTTGGNATNCNGTNCTNGNNANNGTNAANGGAGATGAAAANNNAGTNACAGGAGTTNCNTTAAATAANACNNATANNGANGAAANTNTANATATNNATTGNTCAGGNGTNTTCATAGCNATNGGACATCAACCAAATACAGCGTATATTTAAANANTATTTAGATATGCACGATAATGGNTANATNAAANTNANNGGNGGNAGTGANGGAAANTCNACCNCAGACAAGTATNNCGGGNGTNTTTGCNGCAGGNGATGTNTCGGATTCNATNTATCGTCANGCAATNACNTCNGCNGGCTCNGGNTGCATGGCNGCNCTCGATGCNGANAANTTNTTAGANNAATANNNTANCCCATAAAGTGNGCCATNANNTGNCCAACNAGTATAAGNGNAAGGACTGCNACNGCNGTNATNANAAAAAANCTNATTAAAGCANANNNTTGNGGNACTTTTCTNTAAATCATNTANAGAACNATNATTAGNATAAAATTTAANANTATTCTTGTCATAGNATNTTTTCTTTNAAATANTTTTTNATANTATCAANATTATTATCNAAAATAACNAAATTATCATCTTTTTTCATCATATTAATTATGTGTTCTGGAACAAATTCATTATTGTTTATGATACTNCTCACTGTATCTTTAAATTTCGCCGGATGTGCTGTTGATAGTGTTATAGAAACATCATATTTTGATGAATTTCTCTCTGCTGCNCCAATCGCTACTGCAGTATGAGGATCAAGTATAATATCAAATTTTTGCATATATTTTTTAATAATAGATTCTACTTCATCAGTATGTATACTGTATGAACAAAATGTTTGCTTAATTTTATCTAAAATCTCTTTTTTAAGAGTATATTTTCCCTCATTATTTAGATCTGACATTATACTTCTAATGTAAGATGAGTCTTTACAATTATCATAAATCAATCTCTCAAAATTACTTGATATTTGTATATCAATACTAGGAGATGATGTCATTGATACTTCGCTTAATTCATGCACAGAAGAGTTTAGTGTTCTTGTTAAAATATCATTTTCATTCGTTGCTATATTCAGAGTTCTTATATTGAGGCCCATTTGTTTTGCGATATATCCTGCTAAGATATCTCCAAAATTTCCTGTAGGTACTGTAAACATACATTCTTTACCCGAAGAATCTATCCTGCTCATTGCAAAAAAGTAGTAAACAGTCTGACACATTATTCTTGCCCAGTTGATTGAGTTAATTGCTGTTAAATTTGATTCCTTTTTGAAATTTGTATCTGAGAAGATCTNTTTAATTATATTTTGACAATCATCAAAACTTCCTTTGATAGCTAAATTATGAATATTATCAGAGTCAACAGTAGTCATAAATTTTTTCTGTACTTCTGATATTCTGTTATGAGGATGCAGAATAAAAATTCTGCAATTTTGAGTGTTTTTAAAACCCTCAATCGCTGCTGCACCTGTATCCCCAGAGGTTGCACCTAGGATATTGATTTTCTCGTTTGTAATATTAAGATAGTAATTCATGATATTGCCAATAAACTGCATAGCTACATCNTTAAATGCCATAGTTGGNCCATGAAATAACTCTAGAATGTATTCATTATTGTGAACATGCACTAGCGGTGTAACATCCTTAGATTCAAAATGACTATATGATTTAGCTATAACATCCTTTAAAACACTGTCGCTTATCGACTCGTCAAGAAAAACTTTAATTACATGGAAGGCTATTTCATTATAGCTAAAATTTTTGAATGATTTAATTAATTCTGAATCAAGTACAGGCCATGCTTCTGGAACATATAAACCTCCATCGGGCGCTAAACCCTCAAATATTACATCTTTGAAAAGGAGCGTATTACCGTCTCCACGTGTACTTATGTATTTAATATTACTCATCTGATTTAAGGACTCTTATAAAGTGAACTTCTTCTTTAACATGACGTAAGTTTTTCATTAGTTTTATAGCGTTATTAATAAGATCTCCTTTGACAGAGTTTGTTATCATTACAATAGGTATTGTTGTATTGTTTCTATCAGATTCATGTTGAGTAACAGCTTCAATACTAATATTATGATTAGCTAAAATATTAGTTATTTCAGCCATTGCACCCGATACNTCTTCGGCAAATATCCTTAAATAAAATGGACACTCAATATCATTNATGTCTTTTATGTCTAGATTTTCTAAAGTATTATAATTTTGATGATTACAAATACTTAAATCTTTTTTACTAATAAAATTTATTGCATCAACAACATCTGAAACTACTGCAGAGGCTGTTGCTGAGCCACCGGCCCCATGTCCATAAAGCATGCTTGTTCCAAAACGATCACCTTTCAAAATGACTGAATTCATTACACCAGAAACTTGTGCAAGTATATCTTTTACTGGAACTAGTACAGGATGTACTCTACATTCAATAGAATTATCTGACAAACCAGTTATACCGACATGTTTGATTTTATAACCAAGTTCTTTTGCATATTTAATATCCATTAAGGAAATACCTTCTATTCCATCAACATAAATATTGTCAAGTGGTAATCTTATTCCATATGCAATAGAGGATAATATTGAAATTTTATGAGCAGCATCCATTCCATTAANATCAAAAGAAGGATCAGCCTCAGCATAACCAAGTTCTTTTGCCTCCTCTAAGGCATTAGAGAAATCTAAAGAACTATCAGACATCCTGTCTAAAATGTAATTACATGTTCCATTAATAATACCATGTATGGAAGTTAATCGTTCATTTGTCATACAAGTTTTAAGATTTCTTATTATGGGAATTGCTCCAGCTACTGACGCTTCAAAACCAAAAAAAACATCGTTCTCTTTTGCCAACTCAAATAACTCAGTACCTTTATCAGCTAATAGTGCTTTATTAGCTGTAATGATGTGTATCTTATTTTCTATGGCATTTTTTATCAGAGGATATGTTAGTTCTACGTCACCTATTAGTTCTACTAAAATATCTACTTTGCCTGGGCTAGCTAACTCCATTACATCTGTTGTTACGTTGATATTTTTTGGATAAGTCTTCTTNTGGATAGATCTGTCAGCTATATAAGCTATCTCAANTTCCAAAGACGTTTTGTTGGCAATAAGGTCCTTATGATCACTTAAATGTTTGACCAAACTCTGCCCTACAGTCCCAAAACCACATATACCTATCTTAATCATCTGAAAACCATATCATAAAAAATTATATATTAGCATTAAATACTTTATAATTCATATATGGAGTTGACATTACAAAAGAGTTTATCCAGATTATATATAAAATCTTTTACTGGTAAATCATTTATCATTGCTGAAGATGAATACCATACTAATATCATAATTGATGACAAGATCAAAAGATGGAACATAAACAAATCTGAATTATTTAATTTTGAATATTATGACAAGATTATTTTGAGCAAGCCTGATATTATAATTATTGGTTGTGGTGATACACAAATTCTTCCTTCGCCAAATTTTATTAATAATTTTACGTCTCAGAATATTGGTATTGAGATAATGACTACTGAATCCGCATGTAAGACATTTAATGTNCTGATTTCTGAACACAGAAAAGTAGTTGCAGGACTTACGCTTTGATATAGAGGATGTATCCGATAATGATTACTGCTGCTATGTATAAAAAATATCTATTTATTATATTGAGAATTTGTAATCCATATTCTTTTGATACATATGCTACTAGATAAAATCTCAAACCTCTCCCAATGAAAGATACAATTACAAAAAGTAATAGGTTAATTGATAAAAATCCTGCTGCAATTACAAAAACTTTATATGGAAGAGGAGTAAAGCTTGAGATAAATAATATTAATATACCGTGTTCAATAAAAAGTGATTGAACAGTTTCAAATGATTCTTGATATCCAAAATTGATAATATAAGGATAAATTTCATCAAAAAGAAAAACTCCTAAAGCATATCCAACTAGTCCACCTGCGACTGAGGAAATTGTNGTAATTAAAGATAAGTATTTCCATTGGTTCGGAAATTTAAGAGACATTGGAATTAATAAAACATCCACGGGTATTGGGAAAAAAATAGATTCTATAAAACTTATAAAAGANAATAGAGTCTTAGATTGGAATTTTATTATGTTATTTATAAGTTCTCTAAACATTATTGAATAATCCCTTTAAGCATAGGTACAAATAAAACATCATCAATTTCTTTCAGAATAATACCTTTAGGCGTGTTCTTTATTCTTATCAAGATTTGTTTACCATTTTTATTTAGAGGCATAATCATTCTGCCATGAGTCTTAAGTTGTTCTATTAGAGATTTTGGTATTTCATTTGGAGCAGCTGTAATTATTATAGCATCAAAAGGCGCATCAATTTTCGAACCCATATAACCATCGCCAAATATTAATTTAATATTATTTCTATTAAAATCAGAAACAATTTTTTTTGATTTTATATACAAAGATTTAATCCTCTCAATGCTCACAACTTTTTTAAACAAATATGATAGTACAACTGTTTGATAACTACATCCTGTCCCTATCTCTAACACTTTATCCATTTTATCCTCTTCTATAATTATTTGGGACATTTTAGCAACAATAGAAGGAGATGAGATTGTTTGATTATGACCAATAGGTAATGCATCATCATCATAAGCCATCTGTTTTAGAGCTGGATCAATGAAAGACTCACGAGGAATTTTCTCCATAATACTAATTACTTTCTCATTTGTTATACCTTTATCTCTTAATAAATTGATGAGTTGGTTTTTTTTATGATTTATGATCTCACTCATTTTTATATTTTAATAATTTTTCATAATCGGTCATGTCAATACTTATTGGCGTGATAGAAATGTATCCAGATTTTATTGCATGAAAATCAGTACCAACNCTATAAGATTTTGGATTTCCAACATCACCAATATCGGCAAAAAGTGATTTTTTATTAATAATAATATTAGCTCTCTTNGAAATTAACCTTTTTCCGAGTTTTGTATATTTAACTCCTTTAATTTTTGAAAAAGGCATATCGGGTATATTAACATTTAATATATCTGAAGAATTTTTCATCTTAAGTAATTTAGGTAAAAACAGATTGAGTTTTTTTTCAATNTCATCTAAATATCTAGGTTTTTTGTTGGTGATTGAAATTGCCACAGAGATTTTTTTGCAAAATCTCCCCTCAATTGCAGCTCCAATTGTTCCTGAATAAACGACGTCATCACCCATATTNCTTCCAAAATTTATACCACTAATAACATAATCTGGTTGTGTTGATAACAAACCTCGTGTTGCAATATTAACACAGTCTGCAGATGTTCCATTCACTATGTACTCTCTATTACTGATTTTTGTAATCTTAATTTGCTTGTTAACTGTAAGAGAACTACTACAAGCACTTTTATTAATCCTGGGAGCAACTAATATAACAGTTCCATGACACAATAGATAATTTCTAAGATATTGGATACCCAGAGATTTATAGCCGTCGTCATTTGACAATAAAAAAATACTTTTAGTGTTCATAGCTGTATAATTCCTATTATACTTAAAAATAAACATTATTCTCATATTATGAACATTGATGATAAATCGAAATTCGGTGAACTTTTTGAAGAATCCATTAAAGAATCTAATTCTAGTCTAAATCATCTTATTGAAGAAAAAAGAAATATTGATCATGAAACAGACTCGTCATTGAATNCCTATAAATTTGATGAGACAATTATTAGCCTAGAAAACCTTGAAGATTTCACAAATCATACTTCATTTAGAAATGATAGCGTCAGTCATAAACAATTTATCAATCTACAAAAAATGTTTACTAAATCTATGAGGTATGAAGTTATTGATTTACATCATGAAAAGTCGACTTTATCAGGACTAAATGCTTTGAANGATTTTTTTGATAAATGTTTTGGAAAAATAACACACTTAAAAATCATTCACGGTAAAGGAAATCATAGTAGAAATAATTTTAGTCCAATGAGATCAATGGTAAGAAAGTTTCTATTAAACACAAGCATTGTTCTAGCTTTTTGCGAGGCAGAGCTAAAAGATGGAGGTAATGGTGCTACATACGTCCTAATAAAAAAATAAATTCGAGGTATCACTTTTAATATATCGAATTTTACCAGGCTTGAGAGCATCTAAAGAAACATCTCCGTATTTAATTCTGTGAAGCATTGTTACTCTAAAACCTAATGTATTAAAAATCCTTCTAATTTCTCTATTTTTCCCCGTCATAAGTGAGACTTCATAAATATTATCTCTTTNTTTATATTTGATTTTATGAAATCTGCCAACCTCTCTATTACCAATATCAAGTCCAGAAAGTGATTTGTTTATTTCTGATTTATTCATAACTCTATTTATAGATACGTTGTATGTTCTTATAATTCTTGATGAAGGATGCATAAGTTTGTGAGCTAAATCTCCGCTATTTGTAAAAAGAAGTAAGCCAGTAGAATTTACATCTAATCTTCCAATATTTATCCACCTAGAATCAGATTTCGGCAAATTTTCGAAAACTGTGTTATTAGTTTGTATTGTTTTTTTTGTCACAATTTCACCGTATTTTTTATGATATGCAAGTAGTTGAATTTGTGTATTTATAAGCTTATTAGTAATTACATATTTTTTATTCTCATAAACTATAATATCGTTAATAAATACTTTTTGGCCAACTNTAGCAAACTTTCCATTAATTCTTATTTTTTTAGCATCAATTAGCTTTTCGGCATCTCTTCGAGATACTAAACCTAACATTGACATAATCTTTTGAATTCTATGCATTATTAATGAAATGTGATTTTTCTTTATGTTAAAATTAAGTTAACATGAAAAAATTAAACATAGCAATAATTATAGTTTCAAATACTCGTACAGCTCGTACAGATAAATCTGGTAATTTGCTAAAAAAACTTATCATTAGTGATGGACATAAAGTATTTGATAAAATAATTGTGCCTGATGATGTATATCAAATTAGAGCAGTTACATCTTCCTTTATCATTAATAAAAATCTTGATGTCATTATACTAAGTGGCGGAACAGGGATAACTGGTTCAGATGGAACACCTGAAGCCGTTAAGGTATTGCTTGATAAAGAAATTGAGGGGTTTGGTGAGATATTCAGAGCAATTTCATATGATAAAATCAAAACATCCAGTCTACAAACTAGAGCTTTAGCAGGTGTTGTGAATTCAAAATTTGTCTTTGTTCTGCCAGGTTCATTGGACGCATGCAAAACAGCTTGGAGCGAAGTAATATCACATCAGCTGAACGATAAGACGAAACCTTGTAATTTAGTTATGCTCATGCCTAGATTGAAGGAATAATTTTAATTTTTATTATCTTCAATTTTAGGAAGCTCAGCCAGTGATTTCATATTAAAGTAATCAAGAAATTTTTTCGTTGTTGATAATAATTCTGGTCTCCCNGGAGTTTCTTTATGACCGACCACCTTGACCCATTCGAATTCTATGAGATTTCTTATGATTTGAGGATTAACAGCAACGCCTCTTATATATTCAATATCACCTCTAGTAACTGGTTGTTTATACGCAATTATTACAAGAGTTTCAAGAAATGCGCGCGAATATTTTGAGGTAGTCTGCTTATCTAGTTTTCTTAACCATTCGTCAAATCCGCTTCTTACTTGAATTCTATAACCACTCGCTACTTGAACTATTTCAAATGATCTATCTTTGTAATGATTATTAAGTAATTCAATAATTGATTTAATTTGTACTTTAGTTGGCTTATCGGTATCAAATAAATTCATAAGCGATTGTATGGAGAGTGGCTCACTGGATCTCATTAATGCACTCTCAATAATTAATTCTAATTTATTGTTCATTGTCTGATTTACGACTCAAATAAATTATTGAAAATTTCTCATTTTGGGAAATATCAATAAAGTTTTCTTTTACCATTTCAAGTATNGCCAAAAAAGTTACAATTACACCTAATCTGCCTTCCCTTATATCAAAACAATCAAAAAAATTAATCATATCTTTATCTTTTATTTTTTCCAGTATTTCTATCATTCTCTCTCTTACTGAAAGAACTTCAGTTTCGATAACATGTGAAGCATTAATTTCGGCACGCCTCAAAATATCAAGGAAAGCATTATGAAGATGTGATATATCAATTTGAGGAAGCGTTTTGCTTGTATCTATTTTCGCGTATGTTCTTGAGACAACAAAATAATCTCGATTAGATCTCGGAACTTCGTCAATTTTGATTGATAAATCTTTATATTTTTGATATTCCATAAGTCTCTGAATTAAATTTGCTCTAGGATCATCCTCGTCCTCTTCTTCGTCATTATTTGGAACTAACATACGAGATTTGATTTCTGCTAATGTCGCTGCCATAACCAAATAGTCAGATGCCAAGTCAAACTGCATTTGTCTCATCATGTCTATATATCTAACATATTGATTGGTAATAGGTAAAATCGGGATATCAACAATATCAATATTTTGCTTTTTGATTAGATAAAGCAGCAAATCTAATGGCCCTTCAAATTCTTCAAGAATAATTCTTAATGCATCAGGCGGAATAAANAGATCTTCAGGAATTTCTGTGTATATTTCCCCTCTGACCCTTATATCTCTTTCTTTATCTATAATTTCATTCATATATTAAATCATACCTNCTATTTTATACACATCAGAGATNGTATTCTGTGATATCTGTCTAGCTCTTATTGCTCCCCTTGAAAGTACTTGATTTAAAAAATTCTTATCTTCATATAATTTTTTTGCTTCACTACATATTGGTTGAATTAAGTTAATTATCACTTGAGATAATTCTTTTTTAAAATAGGAAATTTCTTTAGAGGAAAATTGCTCTATAACGGTGTTTTTGGATATCCCTGAACAACTTGAGTATATATTTATTAGATTTTCTATTTCTGGTCTCTTACTAAGATCATTACCTGATTCTGGCATTGATAAAGAATCAGTCTTTGCTTTCTTAATTTTTAATGCAATAGTATCATTGTCATCTGTCATCAATATTCTCGAATAATCTGAAGTATCTGATTTACTCATTTTTTTTGTACCATCTCTGAGACTCATAATTCGCGTTGAATCCGAATTGAATAATGGTTCAGGTAAAACAAAAAAATCAATATTATAATCTGTATTAAATTTATGAGCTATGTCTCTAGCAAGTTCAAGATGTTGTTTTTGATCATCACCAACTGGAACATGACTAGCTTTATAAAGCATAATATCAGCGGCCATCAGTATAGGATATGTATATAAACCTACTGATGCGTTCTCTCTATTTTTGCCTGCTTTATCTTTAAATTGNGTCATCCTATTTAGCCATCCNATNCTAGCTGTACAACTCAANANCCANGCTAANTGNGTATGTTCTGGNACTTGAGATTGATTAAAAATAATATTTTTTTCCTTATCTAAGCCACANGCNAGNAANATNGATAAAACTTTGTGAATATTATNTAAGAGNTGNTNTGGATCTTGCCATACAGTAACTGCATGAAGNTCTACAATNGAAAANATACTATTATAATCNTTTTGATAATCAACAAATTGCTTTATTGCACCAAGGTAGTTNCCTAAATGTATTTCACCAGTTGGCTGAACGCCAGAAAAAATCACGTTTTTACTCATTTAATTAAAAATAGTATAATTCATATAGTAGCATAAAAGTTGAAATTGACGTATGGTTATTAAGTAATTATCTGTTGTGACAAATGTCTGAGAAAAGAATCAAAATGATTAGTGATAGGTTAATGGCGCTTAATCCAAAGGATTTAGATATCATTGATGAAGGTCATCTCCACATTGGACACGAAGGAGCAAAAAAAGGCGGGCATTTTAAAGTGATTGTTATATCGGATCAATTTAAGAACAAGACCCTATTAGAGAGACATAGATTAGTATATAACGCAGTGGGAGAACTTATGGAAACAGAAATCCATGCATTATCAATAACCGCTAAAACTCCAGAAGAAGATTAATCCAGGAATTTTTTGAAAATAATCGCATCTTCTCTTCCGTTTAGCACTCTATAATAATCCTTTCTTAGNCCTATNATTCTGAATCCAAATTTANTATAGAGATTTTTNGCTGCNTNATTTGAAANTTTTGCCTCNAANAGAATTGATTTNCTCTTTGATAGAATTGCTTTATTAATTACAAAATCAAGAAAGTTTGATGCNACTCCTAANCNTCTATAGTCACTTCTTATTGTCAGNTTAAGNATATGGCTTTCCANNGGAGTAATTTTAGAAATTATNTATCCAATGACGNTCTTGCCNCTAGTTGCTAAAAAACAATCNTATCCTTTCTCAACACAATCTCTAAAAATTGATAGAGACCATGGATATTCGTAAGTTGATGATTCTATTTTATAAATGTCATAAATGTCAGANGTATTAATCTCTCTAACATTAATTACNTCAAGAGGTGCTGTTGCCATTTTCTATATAATTCTCCAGAAATTTAATATCTTCCCATAAATTCTTTTTTTGTAATGGACTACGTANTATGAATGCNGGGTGATACAACACAAANATTGGTAAGTNGTACTCATTTTTATCNAATATTCTCCTCCTCATATCGCTCATAGACATATCTTTATGTAAGATGCTATTTGCCGCGACTTTTCCCAAGAGAATTAAAAGTTTAGGTTTGATTTGAGCTATCTGCTGCTTTAGGTAGTTTTTACAAGCTGATATTTCTTCGTTTANAGGATTACGATTTTCCGGCGGNCGACATTTAACAGTATTAGTAATAAAAATTTTATTTCTATCTAGTCCAAGATAAAATAAAATTTCATCGAGTAACTTTCCTGCCCTTCCTACGAATGGAGTACCCGATTCATCCTCTTCTCTACCGGGTGCTTCTCCAATTATCATTATATTTGATTCGAGATTTCCNTCGCCAAATACAGGGTTTTTTCTAGTTGAACTGAGATTACAAATTTTACAGTGCANCACTTTTTTTCTTAGNGATGATATATCTCCTAAATTAGTTANTGNTTTTCGATAGTTTTTATTATTTTTAGTGAAATACCATTCAACATCTAANCCCATTTCTTTGAGATATTTCTGATTATTAGACAATTCAAACTCCTCTTTTTTTTGAAATATCAAGATTAGGGTTTTGAATATATTTATTTAATGCATTAATGAGCGCTAAAACTGATGCTTTGACAATGTCCGTATCAGCGCCATGACCATTATAAATACTATTATCTTTTTTAATTCTTACTGTAACTTCGCCCTGAGCATCTGTACCAGATGTAATATTATTAACAGAATATAATTGTAATTCGGTCTTGCTATTTACAATTTTCTCAATTGCATTATAAGCAGCATCAACAGCTCCATCTCCTGAAGATTTTGCGCTTTTTTGTTCACCATTTATTTCTAAAGTGATCTTAGCTGATGGTTTTTTTCCAGTTTCAGAAATAACACTCATATATTTGAAAGAAATATTATGGGCTTTAAACTCAATATTAGTTGCTAATTGTATAATATCCTCATCAAAAATTTCATGCTTCTTATCGGCTAAATTCTTAAATCTGTAGAATAACTCATCAAATTCCTGAGTGTTCTTTGGATAAATATTTAAATCAATAACTTTTTGCTTAAATGCATTTCTGCCAGAGTGTTTTCCTAGAACAAGTTTATTACTAACAAGCCCAATATCCTCTGCTCTCATTATTTCATAAGTCTCTCTAGATTTAATGACTCCATCTTGATGGATGCCNGACTCATGCGCAAAAGCATTTTTACCTACAATAGCTTTATTAGGTTGTACTGGAAATCCCGTAATTCCTGATACTAATCTAGATNCTTTCATAATCTTTGTTGAGTCTATATTTGTATTACAATCGAAGATATCTCGTCTAGTTTTAACTGTCATCACAATTTCTTCAAGTGCAGCATTACCAGCCCGCTCTCCAAGGCCATTTATTGTGCATTCAATCTGTCTTGCACCATTTAACACTGCAGAAAGAGAATTCGCTACAGCTAAACCAAGGTCATTGTGACAATGTACAGAAAATATAGCTTTATCTGAATTACTAACTTTTTTTATTAATGAATTTATTAATAACCCAAATTGATGGGGCATATTATACCCTACCGTATCAGGTATATTGATAGTTCTAGCACCCGAATCTATAGCAGCCTCTATAACCTCGCAAAGGAAATCGAATTCAGATCTACCTGCATCTTCTGGAGAAAATTCAACATCATCTGTAAATTTCTTTGCTAGATTAATAGCATTTGTCGCTGNAGTNATTACTTCACTAGGAGACATCCTAAGCTTTTTTTCCATATGAATAGGTGATGTTGCAATAAATGTGTGTATCCTTGGTTTTGAAGAATTTTTAAGTGCCTCAGCAGCTCTATCAATATCTTTGTCAAGAGCTCTTGCAAGAGCACAAACAGAAGACTGTTTAATCGAATTAGCAATTTCTGATACAGATTCGAAATCTCCTGCGCTTGCTATAGGAAATCCTGCCTCAATTACATCAACATTTAGCTCTTCTAGTGTATGAGCTATCTGTAATTTTTCGTGCATATCCATTGAAGCTCCCGGGCTCTGCTCTCCATCTCTCAGTGTAGTATCAAAAATTATTAAATTATTTTTGTTCATCTTAGTAATAAATTGTAAAAGATGAGCTGGTTAGCTCAGTTTTAGGAGTACTGAAAGTAATGAGTTTTTATAATGGGTATGTCCAAAAGTCATAAGTAAAGACTATATCAAATCATTTTATTTGCAAGTATTTTATTGTTCTGAACGTCTTTCTCTTGTGTTTATGCTTCTCTTACGGAACAGGCGTAATAAAAAAAGTGATGGTCCAGAAAGCGCATAGATTGAAAAAAATGATAATAAAACAAGCGGTGGATCAAAAGAAATAAATGATAGGACTATAACAATTACGAACAAAGAAATATGAGGAACCTTCTGTCTTAGGTCAATATCTTTGAAGCTATAGTATGTTATATTAGTTACCATTAAAGTAGATAAAAATATCAATAAAATTAAACTTAGCCATTTAAAAGATTCAACATTCAATCCTGTGTCTATGATAACCCAAGCATAACAAATTATTACTGCAGCAGATGCAGGACTAGCAAGTCCTAGAAAATATTTCTTATCTTGAACATGTAATTTAGAATTAAATCTTGCTAATCTTAACGCAACACTTGCTGTATAAATGAAAGATACTATCCATGCTACCTTAGACCAGTGCCAACCATAATCATTAAAGGATGATAAACTCCATATATATATGAAAACAGCTGGAGCAACACCAAAACATAATAAATCAGAAAGACTATCATAATATGCGCCAAACTCAGTTTGGGTATTTGTTAATCTCGCTATTCTACCGTCTAAACCATCTAGAATCATCGCGATTAAAATCGCTATAACTGCATAAGTATAATTTCCATTTATTGACGANACTATAGAATAAAAACCACTAAAAAGAGCAGCCGTTGTTATAATATTAGGTAATAGAAAAACTCCTGGTATGCGATGATTATTCTTATTCATTATTTTATTTTTTCATCAACTAGTTTTTTATCTTTCATCCACGACATCATGTCTCGAAGCTTCTTGCCAGTCTCTTCAATTAAATGCTCCGATCCTTGTTTTCNGAGTTGATCGAAATTTTTTGAACCACTTTTTATTTCATTAACAAATTCATCTGCAAACTTACCATTTTGAACATCTTTTAAAACATCTTTCATTTTCTNTCTCACATGANCATCGATTAGATATGGTCCTTTGGTAAGATCTCCATACTCTGCAGTGTTAGAAATAGAATAACGCATCTCTGTCATTCCTCCTTCATACATTAAATCTACAATTAGTTTTAATTCATTTAGACACTCAAAATAAGCCATTTCTGGCGCATAGCCAGCATCAACTAGTGTTTCAAAACCAGCTTTTACTAACGCAGTAACACCGCCGCATAAAACAGCTTGTTCACCAAATAAATCTGTTTCGGTTTCTTCCTTGAAAGTAGTCTCAATTATTCCGGCTCTACCTCCGCCTATTGCAGATGCATAAGCTAGCGCGGTTTCTTTAGTATTACCAGATGTATCACTTTTGATAGCGATTAAAGTAGGGACCCCTTTACCATTTAAATAAGTCGATCTGACTAGATGTCCTGGGCTTTTAGGAGCAACCATAAAAACATCCACATTCTTATCAGGTATTATTTGATTATAGTGAATATTAAATCCATGAGCAAAAGCTAGTTTAGCATTATCCTTTAAATATGGCTTAATAGACTCTTTGTATAAGTCAGCTTGATATTCATCCGGTGCTAAAATCATCACGATATCTGCACTATTTACTGCCTCAGATATTTCTAATACATTTAGACCTTCAGCTTCCGCACGTGCAGCATTTTGTGAATTCGCTCTTAAACCAACTGTTACATTTACACCTGAATCTTTCAAGTTCAGTGCATGAGCATGTCCTTGCGAGCCGTAACCTATTATTGATACATTTAGTTTTTTNATGATGTTAATGTCTGCATCTTTATCGTAATATACTTTCATTTGNTCCCCTTATTTAGCCTCTAGACCTTGATTACCTCTNCTTATCCCGAGTGCTCCAGATCTGACCATTTCAACTATCCTAATTTTACCAATAGAATTAATAAAAGCTAATATTTTCTCAGTTGCTCCTGTTAATTCTATAGTATATGTNGCNTCTGTTACATCAATGATTCTCGCTCTNAAAATATCGACTAATCTCTTTAACTCTTCTCTTTGATTTTTATTACANTTCAGCTTAAGTAANAGCATTTCTCTCTCTATGTGCGTTTCCTGTGTTAAGTCTTGAACATTCACTACATCAACTAATTTATCAAGCTGCCTCATTAGTTGATTGATTTTTTGTTCATTACACATGGTTACAATAGTCATTCGTGATATAGATTCATCGTCGGTTGGAGCAACATTTAGGCAGTGAATATTATAACCTCTTGCAGAGAATAAACCCGAAATTCTCGATAATGATCCAAATTCATTTTCTACCAAAAGAGATAATATGTACCTTTTTTCNTCCATTATGCTAACTCTGTATCCTCATTTGTAGGTGATAAATGCATTTCATTATGTGCTTTGCCNCTTTTAATCATAGGATAAACATTTTCCTCCTGATCNGTTATTACATCAATAAATACTAGTCTATTTTTAATTTTCATCGCCTCATTTAATTTTGTTCTGAGCTCTGATGGTTNATCAATCTGTATCCCTACATGTCCAAAGCTACTCGATAACTTACAAAAATCAGGTAACGCCTCCATATAGGACATAGCATATCTGCCCTCATAAAAAAATTCTTGCCATTGTCTCACCATCCCCATATACCTATTATTTAAATTAACAATCTTTATTGGCAACATATACTGAAGACATGTTGCAAGCTCTTGAATGCACATGAGTATGCTCGCCTCACCAGTGACACACACAACCTCGGATTTTGGAAATGCAAGCTTTGCTCCCATTGCTGCAGGTAACCCAAATCCCATAGTCCCTAGTCCGCCAGAATTTATCCAACGATTAGGTTTATCAAATTTGTAATACTGAGCTGCCCACATTTGATGTTGTCCTACGTCAGATGTTACGAAGGCATTACCTTTCGTGATATCATAAAGTGTTTCTATAACTTCCTGAGGCTTAATAATTGTTTTTGATTTTTTATATTTAAGACATTTTTTATCACGCCATTTCTCAATTTGTTTCCACCATTTTTTAATAGCTGTCTTACTAATTTTTTTTGAATGGAGTTCTATTGCTTTAGATAGACTTTTCAATATCAATGATGTTTCACCAACAAGAGAGAGATCAACTTCAATTATTTTTGAGATTGATGATGGGTCTACGTCTATATGAATTATTTTTGCATTAGGACAGAATTTAGATGTATCACCTGTTACACGATCATCAAATCTTGCTCCAACTGCAAGGAGTACGTCACAATCATGCATTGCCATATTTGCTTCATAGGTGCCATGCATACCTAGCATCCCTAAAAACTGAGCNTCCGTCGCTGGAAATCCTCCCAAACCCATTAACGTATTAGTNATNGGATAGTTAAGTTTTTTAACTATCTTATANAGATGTTTGTGNGCATTTCCTAATATNATACCACCNCCAGTATAAATCATTGGTTTTTTTGCTGAACATAANATTTTTGCAGCCTGATCAATTTTTTCTTGCTTATCATTTTTCTGAGGNTTATATGAACGTATTTTTACTTTGCTCGGATATTTAAAATCAATTTTGATATTTGGGTCTGTCAAATCTTTGGGAATATCGATCAATACAGGTCCNGGTCTACCTGTTGTTGCAATTTCAAATGCTTTCTTGAATACCTCTGCTATAGACTCTCTTCTGTCGATTAAAAAATTATGTTTAGTTATTGGTCTAGTTATTCCAGTTGCATCAGCTTCTTGAAATGCATCACTTCCAACATATTGNCGTGATACTTGACCNGAAATAACTATCATCGGTATTGAATCCATGTGGGCAGTNGCCATACCTGTTACACAATTAGTTATCCCTGGTCCTGAAGTTACAAGAACAACTCCAGGTCTACCACATGCACGTGCATAGCCATCTGCAGCATGGGTAGCTCCTTGCTCATGTCTTACTAAAACATGCTTAATATTTTTCTCTTTAAATAGCGCATCNTAAATATGAAGAACTGCTCCACCTGGATAGCCAAATATGTATTCTACACCCTCTTTTTTGAGCGCCTGTATAATAATTTCTGATCCACTTAATTTCATNTATTTAACCCATGTACATGATACATTTTTTTTTATGTATCATCATTATATATGTGTATTTTTTTAATGTATTGCTATTTTTTCACCTGTCATGAATTGGACTGATAAAATTATCATAATCATCAAAAAAGTAAAAAAGAATAATTTTAAAATATTCTAAGATAATACTNTGCATNATTTTTTTATCAGATACGTCAAGACTGGGGCTCATAGGATATAGGTCNACATTTTGAGANATATCAAAATGCTTNAGAAGCATTCTGACTCTATAGTGATGATATTTGTCTGTAACTATTAAAATTTTTCTGTTTTTGATAGNCTTAATCTTCTGTAACTCTCTCACTTCATCATATGTGCTCCGGTTATTACCAAAAAGTAAAATATTTTCTCGTTTAATATTATTTGATAGAAGTGAATTGAGGTATATCTTATGAACAGGAGTTAAACCTCCTGTATGATAGTTTTTTACAGTAGAATCCTCATTGCTTACTAAAATTACTTCTGCATTCTTACTAAAATACATCTTTGCTGCTACTGAAGCTCTATCCGGATTGCCTGATAAAATTACAACAGCATAATAATTATTTTTGATTAAATCCTTGTTAGGATTAATGATATTTTTAAGTGTAAAGATAGAAAAAANTAAAAAAATAATGGATACAAAACCAATTGCAGACAATACGAATAGAGTAACTCTCAAGATTATCTAAGATTTTTTGAGAAGGAAATGAAATTTATCACCCTTTTCTTCTGAACTAAGTAATTCATTCCCAGTTTGATTTGCAAATGATTCAAAGTCTTTAACAGCACCAGGGTCTGTAGAAATAACGTATAACACTTGCCCAGAATCCATGGNATTAATTTCTTTCTTTGCTTTTATTATAGGTAGTGGACAATTTAAACCACTCGTATCNAATTCTTTATCAAAATCTGACATAAAAACTCCTGAATATATAAGTTATACTNTTAATNTTAAACGATAATTAAATATATATTTATGGTATTTATTATTAAGAAATATTCAAGAATTTTTTTGATGATAATTGTATTTATCTCAAGTCCATCAAAGGTTCACTCGGACCCATTGCCTCAACTTGGCGATCCATATAGTGAAGTANTACCAATTTCAAATGAAGAAATCATAGGATTTATGAGTTATCAGAGTCTTCAAAACGGGAACTATATTATAAATGATCCGCTTGTGGTGTCATACATAAATTACTTGGGCAATCTTTTGTCTAGAANTCTTTTAGATGAAAAACGTANATACAAATTTTTTATTGTTGATACTGATGATATAAACGCTTTTGCATTACCTGGTGGCTATATTGGTATCAATAGTGGTTTGGTTTTACTTAGTAAGAATGAAGCTCAACTAGCTTCAGTTCTTGCTCATGAAATTTCTCATGTTAACCTTCGNCATATTGCTGAAATGCTAGCAAATTCTACAAGCAACAGCATACCAATGTGGATTGGAATCTTAGCNGGCATGTTTACTGGTAATGCACAAGCTTCTATGGCTGCAATTCAGACTGGATTGGGAATTTCAATGCAACAAAACATTAACCTTATTCGATCTAATGAAGTAGAAGCAGATAATTTAGCTATTGAGATTATTAAAAGTAGTCCATTCAAGACTTCGGCATTTTCTGATTTTTTTAGTGAAATGATGAATGCAACTGGTGATGTTCAGAGAAGCTTATCTTACCTCTCAACTCATCCAATGTTTGAACAAAGGATTGCAAATATAAAAAATAGAACAAATGCAGATGACTCAAAAATAATTAATACAACCGATGATTATAAATTTATAAAGAATATTTTATACGTTAAGTATGTTAAAGATATTAATAGACAACTAAAAAATATAAGATCGGATTCTATTGTCAATAAACACAGGATTGGTCTTTTGTACAATAAAAAATCTGACTATCAAAAATCAATAAATGTGATTAAAGATGAATATCTAGTAAACTCTGGCAATATTTATATTGCTGTTCTATATGCTGATAACTTACTTAATCTTGGTAAAGTTGATGAGGCAATTATCACTCTTGAGAAGCTATTAACACTGCATCCATTGAATAAAAATTTACCACTTATTATGTCTGAAGTAATGGTTGACAATAATCTAAACCCTGCCAGAGTAGTTAAATTACTTAGTTCGGTATCAAAAAGCCACTCGCTTAATCCAATTTTTTATAGGACTTTGTCAAAGGCTTTCTCTCAAAATAATGATGTATTTAACTCAAATATCAATCTTGCAGAATACTATGTGGTAATAGGAAATTATCGTTTGGCTATTGAGGTACTTCAAAATGCATCGAGGTCAAATAAGCTAAATGCTGCACAATTAACAATTCTCAATGACAAGAAAAGACGAATTTTATGTACTTATAATCGCCCACTTGAGCCTATTTTCGGCGAAAAAACATGTAATTAAAGTAGTTTTTTTATTTCTCAATGAGTACTATAATGATGTTAATTTAAAGTATAATATATGGTTACTAAAATTAAATACATCTTTCTGTCATTCTTAATTTGCGCTAATCCAGTTGTTGCTGATAATATAGCTGAGGGCAAAAAGCTTGCATTTGATAGGAAAAAAGGTAATTGTCTTGCCTGCCATATGATAGAGGATGGTGAATTAGCAGGAAACAATGGGCCGCCTTTAGTAGCAATGAAAGCTAGGTTTCCCAAAAGAGATGACCTGTTTGACCAGATATGGGATCCAACTGCAAAAAACCCTTCTTCGTTCATGCCGCCATTTGGAAAACACGGCGTGATCACGAAAGAGGAAATTGAAAAGATAATTGATTATCTTTACACATTATGAGGTATTACCTATGAATAGAAGAAATTTTCTTAAAAAATCATTTTTAACCGCTGCCGTTTTAGCAACGACAACTAGTCTGTTAGTCACGCCTAAAAAGACCTTCGCGGCATGGCCAAAAAAATCTTTTGATATAACGGATTTAGGTGAATCCATCAAAAGCGTTTATGGTCATAATGACACAACTGAGACTACAAAAGTAAAATTAAAAGCACCTGACATTGCTGAGAATGGAGCTATAGTGCCAATAAACATTAAAACATCATTAAAAAATGTTGAATC
>PBXG01000018.1 GCA_002728355.1 Gammaproteobacteria bacterium
TTTAGAAATTCTGCTCTAACGTAATCAGAAAGACCCATCCATCCGAATAATGAAAGAAGAATTATTAATAGCAAAATGCTAGGTTCAAATAGTGAAGAAAAGATTATTAATATATATAACTCTGGCATAGAACTCCATATTTCTATGAATCTTTGTAAATATAAATCTGTGCGTCCTGCGAAATATCCTTGTATAGCTCCAAAAAAAATACCAATAATTACTCCTATTAATGTAAGAATGAAAGCGAAAATAACTGACAACCTAAATCCATATATTAATCTTGCTAATACATCTCTGCCTCTGTCATCAGTACCAAGATAGTTATAACTTGATGGGGATGCAGGATTAGGTGTGGCGTTATCAAGATTAATACTGTTATATGAATGCGGATTAATAGGAAAGATTGCCCAATTATCATTTTCATTATATACGCGAGACATAAAACTATCTTTATAATTCGCTTCTGTATCAAAAATTCCGCCAAACTCTGTTTCTGGGTAACTAACTAATATTGGTATATAAATTTTATCATCAATACTCATTATAATTGGCTTATCATTACTTATCACTTCTGCAAATAAAGACAAAATAAAAATAAAACTAAAGATGTATAAACTATATAAATTCCTTCTATTAGATTTAAATCTATCCCAAAAAAGAGAATATTTATTTGTATTATTAATCATTCCTTTTGCCCTCTACTGAGGTAAAACCTATTCTTGGGTCAACAAATGCATAACTGATATCTGTAAGTAGTTTTGCAATAAGACCAAGAAGCGTAAAAAGAAATAACGTACCTAAAACAACAGGATAATCTCTATGAAGTATTGATTCATATGATAGTAACCCAATACCATCTAAAGAAAAAATAGTTTCAATAAGTATACTCCCTGTGAAAAAAGCTGAGATAAATTGAGCAGGAAATCCAGTTAATATTGGAATAAGAGCATTTTTGAAAACATGCTTGTAGAGAATTTCATTCTCTGTCAATCCTTTTGATCTCGCAGTCAATACATATTGTTTATTAATCTCCTCTATAAAACTATTTTTTGTAAGCATTGTCATAACTGCAAAGCTACTTATGACTGAACATATAATTGGCAAAGTCATATGCCAGAGATAATCAATAATTTTATCAAAGAAATTTAAACTGTCCCAATTATCAGATACTATCCCTCTGGTAGGAAATACGTCAAAAAAACTTCCTCCTCCAAGTAAAACAATTAGACCTATCCCTAGTACAAAACCTGGTATAGAGTAACCAATTAAAATAATAGTACTTGATACCAAATCGAACTGCGTGCCATGTCTGACTGCTTTTTTAATGCCAAGAGGAATACAAATTGAGTAGATAATAAAAAATGACCATAATCCGAGACTGATTGATACAGGTAATTTACTTATAATCAAGTCTGATACTGATTGATGATGGAAATAACTTTGGCCTAAGTCAAATACAAGATAATTCGAGACTAAATTTACGAATCGTTCGAAAAACGGTTTATCAAAACCATAAAATTCTTCAAGTTGTTTGATATGTTCTTCGGCAAGTCCGCTGGCGCCTCTATACACTGTTGAAGATCCAGAAGAAGCCTCGCCAGAAACGCTGAGACTATTGAGTTGATTTGATATTTGTTCAATTGGACCACCAGGAACAAATTGAGTTACGACAAAAGTTAAGAATAAGACACCCAATAATGTAGGCACCATTAATAAGAGTCTTTTAAAGATATATTTATTCATATTTTATTGCCCAGGTTTTTAAGATGTAATTTGTAGCTTGAAAATACTTTGGCAACTTTTCGGGATAATTAAATTTATCAAAATAAGCAATTCTATGTTCGCTAATATACCAATTCGGCAACATATAAAAGTCATTCCACAATATTCTATCTAATAAATGTGAAGCTATAATGAGGTCGTCTCTCTTTTTGCTATAGATAATCTCATCTATTAATTTATCTACATCTTTATCATTAATACCCCCCACATTGAACGAGCCTCTTCTCTCGGAACTTGACGAGTGAAACATAGCATATAGCTCACTCCCTGGTGATTGAGATTGCGGATAACTCATGACCATCATATCAAAATCGAAAGAATCAACTCTTCTTTGATATAATGATGTATCTATAGTTCTATAGTTAAGAGTTATTCCAAGTTTTTTTAAATTCATCGCGAATGGTGCTAGTATTCTTTCAAATCCTTTTTGAGCCAAAAGAAAACTGAATTCTACTTTTTTACCTTGAGGACTGAAAAGTTTATTATTTACAACTTTGAAGCCAAGTTTATCAAATATTTTTTTAGCCTCTATGAGGTTATCTCTAATATTATTATTTACAATAAAATTATGTTCTTTATTTTTTAGTCTATTTAAGTTAATCCCTAGTTTTTTTGCAAGCATGACCTCATTATCACTTGGTACTATTGATGCTGATAGCTCACTGTTACTAAAATAACTGTCACATCTTTCATACTGATTATAGAATAAATTATCATTAGACCATTTAAAATCAAATGCTAGAGTTATTGCTTTTCTTATCTCACGATTCTGAAAAATTTCTTTTCTGGTATTAAAAACAAAACCTTGTATTCCAGTATTATTACTATGTTTTAATTGTCTTTTTATTATTACACCATTATCAAAGTTAGGGCCAGAATAGTCTCTTGCCCATCTTTTAGAATGATTTTCATAAATAAAATCATACTCACCCGCTTTAAAAGCTTCTAGTGCAACTGTCATATCTTTATAGTATTTGAATATTATAGTATCAAAATTAAACATGCCTACTCTCGTAGGTTTTTTNTTAGCCCAGTATTTTGGATTTCTCTTATACTCAATAAATCTTCCTATTTCGTAATCGCTTACTATATATGGTCCGCTAGCTATTGGATCATCTAAAACCACACTATTGAATTGTTTTTTATTAAACCATTCAGCTGAAAAAATTGGTAAATCACCTAACATCATATGTAATTCCGGATTAGTTTTTTTAAAAACAAATCTTACAGAGTACTCATTTAACACCTCTGCAGAATTCACATCTGCCCAATAAAGACGGTATTGGGGATGTGCATCATTACTCATCAATGTATCGAAAGAGAATTTGACATCGGCAGCTTTTATTCTTTCTCCATTCGAAAATTTTGCCTTGTCATCTATATAATATATTACAGATAATTTATCGTCGGCTATTTCATAACTTGACGCTATATGCGCATAACTTGAAGACGGCTCATCAAGACTTCTCTCCATAAGTGTCTCAAAAACCAGATCATTTAAACCCGCAGCGGATAGTGATTTAAGTAAAAATGGATTGAGTGATTCAAATGAGCCAAAAGCTGATAATTTTATCGACCCTCCTTTCATGATATCTGGATTAACATACTCAAAATTTTTGAAATTATTAGAATACTTAGGTGTATAACCTATCGCAATAGAGGAATTTGCATACAATATACTGCTATTGACTAGCAATATGGTCAACATAATGAGAAATTTATTTAAGAATTTATTACAAATATCCATTATTAATAAAAAATGATACATTATTATGATATTCTAATTGTAAATATAAATCTTGTACATGTTATTAAATAATAAAAAAGCTTTAATTACTGGAATAGCTAGCAATAGATCTATTGCATATGGCATAGCAAAAAAACTTAGTGAGAATGGAGCGCAATTATGTCTTACATATCAAAATGATAACTTAAAAAAGCGTGTTGATAATGTTTCACAAGAGCTTCAAAATAATACTCTTACCTATCCTTGTGATTTATCATCCGATGATTCGATTGAATCGCTAAGGAAATTTGTAACTGAAAAATATCAAAAAATAGATCTGATTGTACACTCTGCAGCTTTTGCGCCACGAGAACTTTTATCAGGAGACTATTTGGAAAATGTTACAAGAGAGGGTTTCAAGGTAGCNCACGATGTAAGCTCATATTCATTTGCAGCATTAGCTAAATCTTTTAAGGATACGGTTAATCAGAATGGCGCTTTGTTAACGCTGTCGTATCTTGGTTCTGAAAGAGTTGTACAAAATTATAATGTGATGGGATTAGCAAAAGCAAGCTTAGAATCAAATGTTCGTTATATGGCATCTAGTCTTGGATCTAAAAATATTCGGGTTAATGCAATATCAGCGGGCCCAATTAAAACTTTAGCAGCATCAGGAATAACTGGGTTTAATGAAATATTGAAACATGTAGAAGATAAGGCGCCATTAAAAAGAAATATAACGCAAGAAGAAGTTGCTAATGCCGCACTTTTTTTGCTAAGCGAACATAGTTCTGGTATTACTGGTCAGACAATATATGTTGACTGCGGTTATAACATTGTTGGATTTTAGATTCTAACCAATTTACTCATTGACAATTATGTCGGAGTTATTTCTGAGATCTGAATAAAGTTGATAAAATTCTGTTTCACTTCGAGTATTACTAGCAAAATTCAAGAAATCATCAAGATCATCTGCATTAATATTATTATTAAAATTAATTTCATTTATCCTAAAAATAACTCTATCGTTTCCTAGTGTTTGTTGTTGATAGCCGAGAGATCCATCCGCTTCAAAGAAGATTTTTACTAACTCAGGATTTATATTTGTATCATCAATATTTCCAGAAAAGTTTTTAAATGATTCATCTTTAGTAATAGTGTTTGAGTTTAAGTCGACTAATATATTTTCAGATATTTTCTGCATTTTTTTATTAGCCTCGAGCTCTAGAAGCAATGATTTTATAATATCAGCTGATTCACTGAGAGACATTTGAGACGGTTCATAAAACTCATTTTTTTCTACAACAATAAATCTATTTTCATTTATATATATAAGATCAGATACTTTTTCATTTATAATAATTTCGTCATCAAAAACAATCTCTCTGATGTTATCATAATTAAATATCCCATAACCCTCATTCTCAGATATTTTTTTAGATGTAATTATTTTTTGCTGTGAATTATTGGCAATTTCATCTAGTGTGTAAGATTTTGAGAATGATAATTCCCCAATTTGATCAATTAAATCAAAGTATAATCTTGTACCATCTTCATTTTTTAAATTAGTTAATATTTCTGATTTAACTTCATCATATTGCATAATTTTTTTATTAGTTCTATTTTTAATACGAAGGAAGTGTGTGCCTCTATCTGATATAATTGGTGATGAGATAACATTGTCAGGCAGGCTATTTATTGAACTCACAAAATATTCAGGCAAATCATTCAATTCGAATGTACCTAATAAGCCTTTATTTTGTTTAGTTTCTTCATCAACTTTATATTTTTTAATTACTGATTCAAATGTCGAACCTTCATCAAGGTCTTTTTTGAGGTTTTTTGCTATCAAATCCATATCATCCCCAATAGGGATTAAAATGTGATCAATAGTATATTTTATCGGGTCTACAAAGTCTCCATCGTCAAGTTTTTCTTGATAAANCTCTTTTAGTCTGGTTTCACTGATAGTTTGATTTTTTATTAAGTTATTTTTATCAATGTCAATGTAATTNAAAGTNGCNGCCTTTGGTGTTTTAAAATCATCNAAACTGTTTTGGTAGTATTCTAAAATTTCATTTTCACTAATCGATATTTTATTCTTAATTTTATCTTTTGATATAATTTTAAAGCTCACATTTCTGGTATGAAATCTATATCTGGTCAACAAATCTCTTTCCTCATTAGTAATAAAAGAGGTTTCAGTGATAGACTTTTTTAATTGATCTGTTATACCGGTCTGATAGACATAGCTTTCATATGATTCTGGAGACATATTAATTCTATAGAGCTGTGATAAATAAAGATTATCATCAAAACCACTCTCGTTTCTGAATGCAGACGTATTCTTTATATTGCTGATAACAGAGTCATTATGAAAAACAAGACCTAACTCTCTGGCTTTATCGTCAATTAACATCGTTCGTATCATATAATTGATGGTTATATCTTTAATAAAATCGTCTGTATAAATTGGTGGAATCTGATTGTTATTATTTCTCAATAAAGCCTGCTTATATTGGAAAATTTCCTGCTCAAGTCTTGACGTTGAAACGGTTTTATCATCAATTTTGAAAGCGTAAGATTCAGAGGATGTTCTATAGTCACCGAGGCCCATGAATACNAGNGGTATAGCTACTAAGAATAGAAGTACNCCTGTAACCCATTTNCTCAAATTATCTCTTATATTTTTTAACATCTATTTTTATAATTTTCGGAGACGAAGGGACTCGAACCCTCGACCTCCTGCGTGACAGGCAGGCATTCTAACCAACTGAACTACGCCTCCGAATAATAAAGTATTTTAGCATTTTATCTAAACAAAATAAAAGAAGCAGATAACTGCTTCTTAAATTTTTGGTGGGTACTGTAAGAGTCGAACTTACGACCTCCGCCTTGTAAGGGCGGCGCTCTAACCAGCTGAGCTAATCACCCTTAATTAGAATTTCTAATTAAGAGCATCTTTTAAAGCTTTACCAGCTTTAAAAGAAGGTACTACGGAAGCAGAAATTTGAATAGATTCCCCTGTTCTTGGATTGCGTCCAGTTCTTGCTTCTCTTTTCTTAGCCTTAAAAGTTCCAAAACCAACAAGCGCAACTTCACTATCGCTTTTGAGAGCATTAGTTACTACGCTTATCATAGCCTCAACATGAGCTGTGGCATCAGACTTGCTACTACCTGCTGCTTCAGAAACAGCATTGATAAATTCTGCTTTATTCATTTAACACCTCTTTAATCGCAGTTATAGAATGTTGAATGTAATCAACATAAGTTCATTCTACATCAATA
>PBXG01000019.1 GCA_002728355.1 Gammaproteobacteria bacterium
TATGTCTATGCCTCTCAAAAACCTGTCGGTGAAAATAAATATGGTTCACCCATATAATATAATAAGAATGCCAGATACTTTGATTGTCAGATACTTTTTCAAAAGAGAAGAGACCCGACATACACTTTTTTGAGATTTAACCTATACTTGATTTGTAGAGGACACGAATAAGTTCGAATCTCCCTCTCGCCATGTAACAAAATTAATTAACTAATACTAGGTAAACTCCATACACTAGCACAAAAAAATTTAGTATNAGAGAAAAATTAGANGAATTAATTTTATTATAAAATGATNGAGANAAATAAAAGGCTAGTATTGGTATAAAAATATATNTNAAATATGAAAAACTAATTCNNTCAAAAAATAATAGCAGATAAANTATCTGTATAATNCCAAANANAAGATATCCATAAGCTATGTTTCCTCTAACTTCTAATTTATTATTACTTATATTTGATGATATTAAAGTTAATAGCGAACCACCTAAATTGGTAAAACCGTGTAAAATTCCTAAGAAAATAAGACTAGTATTCAAATACATTTTTTTTGTTGGTATTTTGATATCATTTTTAATAAATATTATGTTTATTATAGAAAATAAAATCATAACTAATGCTACAAGCAAAAGTATATCTAAATTATCTAAGTATCTATGAACGATAAAAAGTGAGATAAAAACAAAAGGTATTGTAATAATAACAAAATTAGCTTTGAAAAGATGATTTATAGACCCACTAGTCATTCGCTGCAGAATACTAATCATTACAGAAAATGGAAGTAGAATATTAAGTACTGTCAAAAAATCATATCCAAGCTGTAAAAAAATAGGAGTTCCTATAATTAGTAACCCTACTCCAAAAATTGATTGGAAAATAGAGAGTAAAGTAATAATAATAATTTCTAAAGTACCCATATTGATTATTTTTGTATCTTACTATACTATATACGGATGAAAAATATATTCATTACTTTAGCATTATTCTTCTCAATTCATGCCCATGCTTTTATGTCTGGTCTTGACGATAGAAGGGATACTCATGGAAGTCTAGAAATAGTAGGTGCCTACATTCCACTAGGTCCAGAAGGTATGGTGAATGCTGGGTACATGAAATTAAACAATACATCTGATACAGATATAACTTTACATTACATTACATCGCCTGTTTACGACGCTGTTCAGATTCACTCAACAATACAGAAAAATGGTGTTGCTAAAATGGTGCACGCTAAAAACCTTGTGATTCCAGCGAAAGGCTCTGTTGCTCTAGAACCAGGAGGTTCTCATTTGATGCTCATGGGTCCAAGAAGAAATATCAAAGAGGGTGATGAAATACTAGCGATAGCATTCGGTGATCATGAGAAAAGATATATGCTTAAGTTTCTTGTTGTAGATCCCAGGAAACAATCTGCACAAGACACTCAACACCAACACCATAATCACTAATAACCACTCTTTTAAAAATAATTAGATTTTCTCATTAAATCTTCATGCTATAATCTATATGTGAAAACATTTAGTGAATTTGATAATTCTATAGACAATAATGTAGACTTTTTAGTTCCATTTACAAAGAGTCTAGTTGAATTACTATCTAAAGTCGATATTCAAAAATGGGATATTATAAGACAATTCAAAGAATTAAATCTTAATAATATCAAAGATAAAGATGGCACTATAAGTGTGAATGAGAATTTTTTTGATTTTTCTGTGAGCATAATATATGCAGGGACACGAAATTTTATTCTCACTATCAAAGGAGAATATTATTATAAAGGGTTTAGCATAATAATCACAAATAAAGGTATGTTAGTTCATAGTGATGCTGATATAAATTCAACTTCAGAAGCACAAATTCTGAGAGATCAATTCCTTAAAAACTATAAAGATCCTTATCTCCTAACGGAAACTTTTTTAAACTTTAGACAAAATAAATATGGCTAAAATTATTTTTAAGCGTGGTGATGAAACTTTCGATATTAATATGCCAGAAGGCGCAAGAGTTGTTCATGCGGCGCATAAACTAAAATTGCCAGAGATACCAGCGGACTGTAGAGGACAATGCCAGTGCGGAACTTGCCACGTTCATGTTGATCCTTCATGGCTTGATAAGATCAATCCAATGGATCTTGACTCAATGGAGCTTTTTTTATTAGAAAGATCTAAGAATTATGATGAAAAGTATAGCCGTTTGTCTTGTGAAATATATATTACCGAAAAGCTAGATGGTTTAACACTGAATCTCGTTGATGATAATATTAAAAAATAAGTATTGAATATGGATGGCCTAAATCAGAATTTTCAATCAAGAGTTGTAATTGATACGCTGACACAGGATTGGCATAGTAGCCCATCCTCCGGTGTAAGGCGAATATATTTGGAGCGAGATAATTACTCTGAATTTGCTAAAGCTTCGTCAATTGTCGAGTATGAAGCAGACTCTTCATTTCAAAGTCACACTCATGAAAATGGAGAGGAATTTCTTGTTTTAAGTGGGACTTTCTCCGATGAAAATGGCGATTATCCTTCTGGTACATATGTTAGAAATCCCCATGGAAGCTCTCATTCTCCATTTAGTAAAACGGGATGCAAAATTTTGGTAAAACTAAGACAATTTGATAAGAATGATAAAAGTCGTATTGTTATAAGAGAAGATGATTACAAATGGCTTCCGGGTATCTGTCAAGGTTTGACAGTTATGCCATTACATTCTTATCAAAGCGAGCACAGCGCCCTTGTGAAATGGGAACCGCATACAAAATTCTCAAATCATTCTCACTGGGGAGGTGAGGAAATTTACATTTTAAGGGGTACTTTATTTGATGAGTTTGGTGTTTATAAAAAAGGAACATGGATACGAAGTCCTCATATGAGTTCTCATAATCCTTATACTACAAATGACGGCGCTCTAATTTTTGTTAAAACAGGACATATTCATGAATAATGATGTCCTAGCTCTTAAATATAGACCAAGGTTCTTTAAGGATGTAATGGGACAAGATATCGCTGTGGAAACACTTCAAAATTCACTAGAACTTAATAAAATACATAACGCATATCTTTTTTCAGGAACTAGGGGAATGGGCAAAACAACCATGGCAAGGTTATTTGCAAAATCACTTTTGTGCAAAGAGGGTGTTAATAGAGAGCCATGCGGTAAATGTTCTACATGTTTGGAAATAGATAGCGCGAGCCATCTTGATCTAATAGAGATAGATGCCGCATCTAGAACCAAAGTTGAAGATACTAGAAATCTTATGGATAATGTTCAATATCTACCTACATCATCAAGATATAAAATATATCTGATTGATGAGGTGCATATGTTGTCCACAAAAAGTTTTAATGCACTGTTAAAAACAATAGAAGAACCACCAGAGCATGTAAAATTCCTATTAGCAACAACTGACCCAGAAAAATTACCAGAAACTGTATTATCACGTTGTTTGCATTTTAAATTAAAATCAGCCACAACTGAGACACTTGAGATTTATTTAAAAAAAATATTAGATAAAGAAAATATACAATATGATGAGAGCTCACTGCATCTAATTACAAAACATTCAGGAGGTAGCATAAGAGATAGTCTAAGTATAGCTGAACAATGTATATCTTACTGTAGTGGTAAAATCACAGAAGAAAAAATATCTATACTATTAGGAGATATTTCAGTAGATAAATTAGAGAGAGTTGTAAGCTATTTAATGAAAAATCAAGCTACTGAGATTGTAAATTATGTAGATAAATTTGAAGACAATGTAAATTATGAAAATATATTCGATAATCTCATTCATATATTTTATAAAATGATTACAAAAAAATTTATCAGCAATGATTATGAATTAGATAGCAATGAAGAGAAAAATATACACTTATTTTATCAAATACTCGTTAACTCAAAGAAAGAACTTGCAAATATTACAGATAAAAAAAGTTATCTAATAATGATTCTACTGAGAATGATAACATTTTCAGATCAAATAAATCCCGAGCCTGACGATTCATCTAAAAAAAAGAATAATATTGTAAAAAATAAAAATGACGATATTCCTAAAAAATCTAAGGAAAATGCCTTAAAAAAACAAACAAAGAATCTTGATATTATTATAGATAAAGATATCTGTAAAAAAATCTTCAAAGAATTAAATCTAACAGGTTTGCAGCTGCACTTAGCTGAAAATTCATTACTAGTAATACAGAATGACGAACAAAAGCTTTTAATTGATGAAAAGAAGAAAGATATTTATCCGCCTTCTTGTATTGCTGATTTTGTTAAACACATATCTAATCATCTAAATTCTGAAATTAATCCGGTAATTTCATATGAAAGAGAGATTGAAACAATATCATCACTGGAGCAACAAAAGATACAATCGAATAAAGATAGTCAGTATGATAGTATCAAAGATAAACCTGAAATTAAAAAAATTAGAGAGATGTTTGATGCTCAAATTGACAAAGATCAAATAAAGCAACTAAAAAAATAGAGGAGGTTATAATGGGATTTCTCGATAAAATGAAACAAGCTAAAGATATGTACGGTAACATGAAAAAAATTCAGCAAGAGCTTGACAAGATAGAATGTAGTGGAAGCTCGTGTAGCGGNAAGATTATTGCTGTGGTGAAAGGTAATCATCACATTAAGTCAATTAAAATTGATGATAGTCTAAAATCTTCATCTTCAAATCTTGAAAATCTTATTGTTGAGGCAATAAATGATGGGCATAAAAACGTTGATAAAGAGATTAAATCTAAAATGGGTAATATGATGAATATGGGTGGCATGAAGCTACCTTTCTAATATGAAAGTTTCAAGAAATTTAAATAATTTGATTGAGAGCNTGTCAATATTACCTGGTGTAGGAAAAAAGACTGCTGAACGCATGGCTTATAAATTACTTAAGACTAATAAGGAAAAGGTTCAAAACTTATCTAATCAACTTAATAAAATAATTACTGATGTATCAAGATGTAAAATATGTGGAATATATCTTGATAAAGAGGATTCTCAGCTGCAGAATGCTACCGATAAACATCTATGCTTAGACGAAGGTCGAGATGAATCAGTTGTTTGTATAACTGAATCTCCATCAGATATTTATGTTATAGAAAATAATACAAACTATAATGGTGATTATTTCTCACTATCAGGCAACATATCACCTTTAGATGGAATTGGGCCAGATGAGATTGGTATTGATAGATTAAGAGTTAGACTTGCAAAAGGAATTATTAAAGAAATTATTTTAGCAACTAGCACTACAATTGAGGGTGAGGCAACAGCTCATTATATTCGAGAATTATGTAAAGACTATGATATCAAGGTGTCAAGAATTGCTTTTGGCGTTCCNTTAAATGGCGAAATAGGATATCTTGACTCTGATACACTCTCACATGCATTTCAAGCAAGAAAAGAAATTTAATTTTTAAAGCAATAATCAATTTTAGATGCACATATAAAATCATTTTCAGATAATCCATCTATTGCATTAGTTTTATATGTAACTTCTACNGTACTATACTCATATCTGATACTTGGATGATGNTCCTCGGTATTAGAAATCCAAGCNATCATATTAACAAGCGACATCACTTCATAATGATTCTTTAGCTTAAAAGTCCTGATTATTTCTTTATCATTTGATAGTCTCCAATCAGGATGTAAATTAGTTAACAATTGTTTTGCATCTTTTTCATTGATAGGATCTACTCCGCCTTCGCAGGGTAAACATTTTTTGTCTTTAAGCATATCTGTCATTATATTTTCTTGTTTAGATTAATTATTCGCTCGTACACAGTTGGATGCGTATGATAGAAAAAAGTATACAAATTTGATGATTTCACTAATGAAAAATTATCTTTGTATAATTTTAATAACGAAGACTTCAAAGCCTGACCATTTGAATATTTTTTAGCAAAATTATCGGCTTCGTATTCATTCATTCTTGAAAGATTTGATAAAAAAGGATTTATGAAGAAAAGCAATACTGGTGTTAATATAATAAATAAAACAGCGATATTGACAGTAGCAAGGTTATAACTAGATAACAGATAAAAGTTTTGAGTTATTTGAAAAAATATATAAAAATAAATAAAACTTATTATCATAGAAATCACAAGAGACTTTTGTATATGTTTCATTTTGTAATGACCAATTTCATGTGCTAACACTGATTTAATCTCGTCATATGTCAAAGATTCAAGCAGAGTATCAAAGAAGACAATTCTTTTTTTTCCAAATAAACCCGTAAAATAAGCATTTGAATGTTTTGATCGTTTTGAACCATCCATAACAAAGATATCATCTACCTCAAATCTAGATTTTTTTGTAAGCTCATCAATATTTTCTAAAAGTTTTTTATCACTTATTCTATCAAATTTATTAAATATAGGTGCTATATAGTTAGGATAAATAATTATTAATAAAAAATTAAATATTAAAAAACATAGCCAAAATATTAGCCACCAGTTTTGATTGAAGTTATAAAATATGACTTCGAAGACATAGAATGAACACACAATAACAATTGTAGTTAAAATATATGTTATTATTGAATCTCTTAAAAATAATTTTTTGGTCATGCTATTAAACCCGTATTTTGATTCAATATAAAATGTTGAATAAAATGACAGAGGAAGTTTAATAGCGAATAAAAGGGTAAAGAATATAATTAGCAAGATATATTCGTGTGGAATGAATAGATTATGAAGTGCTATATTGTCGTTCATCCATAATAAACCATTAGATATAATGAATGTATATATTACTAACGCCTCAATTACTAACTTACATAATGATAGGAACAATTTTGATTTATTGTAGTCCCGTGCTTCATTATAGTCGTTAGCATTAAGCTCTAATTTATTAATTTCATCATTAGTCATCTTATAATTATTGATAAATACTATCTGTGACATATCAATGAGACACTTTAAAGCGACATAAAATACAGTAACTACTAAAATAAATATTTCCATTTTTATACTAAATTTACATTATATCTCATTTATATTACTCTAAGACGATGAGTGAGAAAAGGAAAGATAACTTAATTTGGATTGACTTAGAGATGTCAGGCCTAGATACGCAGTCTGATTATATCCTTGAAATAGCAACAATAGTCACAGACAAAAACTTAAATATTTTAGCTGAAGGGCCTAACTTGGTAATAAATCAGCCAGATGAAGTCCTAAATAACATGGATAATTGGAATACGAGCCAACACGGTAAAAGTGGCCTAACCGAAAAAGTTAAAAATAGCGATATAAACGAAACAGAAGCCGAGAGACAGACTTTAAAGTTTTTAGAGCAATATGCATTCAAAAGCCAATCACCTTTGTGTGGCAATACTATCTGTCAAGATAGGCGTTTCCTCGCAAGGTGTATGCCGGTACTTGAAGAATTTTGCCATTATAGAAATATTGACGTGTCGTCCATAAGAGAACTAGGTAAAAGATGGTATTTTGAGGATGTAGATAATTTTCAAAAGAGATCTAACCACAGAGCTCTTGACGATATTAGAGAATCGATTGAAGAGTTAAGATACTATCGTAAAAATTTATTTAAACTTTGAGTTTTACTAACTGTAAATTTTGATTGAATGAATCTTTAGATAATTCAGTATTTCTATTATATTTGTTGAGTGTTTTTGGAAAATCTTCGCAATAATGTAAGCCGCGACTCTCTTTACGTTCTAATGCTGATTTTGTAATTAATTTAGAAACTTGAACAATATTCCTGAGCTCCAAGAAATCAGAGCTTATTGAATATTGTTGATAATAATTCATTACTTCTTTTTCAATAATATTAATTTTTTCCAGCGCTAAATTAAGATTTTTGTGCGATCTAACTATCCCTACATAGTTCCACATTAGTTTTCGTATATCACCCCAGTTATGACTTATTTTATAACTTTCTTTACTCTTCGTAACATAAGTATCATCCCAATTCATGATATTGCCGTAATGAGGCATAGAATAGTCAATATTCTCATTTACATCTATTGAACAATATTTAGACATAACTAAACATTCTAATAGTGAATTGCTAGCTAATCTATTTGCACCATGAAATCCTGTATGAGCTGATTCACCAATAACATATAAATTCTTAATATTAGTTCTTCCATGTATATCTGTGTTCACTCCACCACAAGTATAATGAGAAGCCGGTACAACCGGTATAGGCGATTTTGTAATATCTATATCAATAGATTTACATTTCTTATAAATTGAGGGAAATCTATTCATAATATATTCTGAGCTTTTCATACTAATGTCTAAATATACAAAGTCGTTATCGTTTGCTTTAATTTCATTATCTATTGCTCTCGCCACAATATCTCTGGGCGCGAGTTCTTCTCTATCATCATATTTGTGCATGAATGGTTTGCCATGAATATCCAGCAATTTAGCTCCTTCGCCTCTCATTGATTCTGAAATTAAAAACGATTTAACTTCTGGATGATATAGACATGTCGGATGAAATTGTATAAATTCCATGTTTGAAATAGTACAGCCTGCTCGCCAAGCTATTGCAATTCCATCACCTGTTGATGTATTTGGGTTCGTAGTGTACTGATATATTTTACCAGCACCGCCTGTTGCCAGTATTACTTTTTTACTTGAATAAGTTATGACTTTATTGATTTCAGAGTCATATACATAAGCACCTATACAGTACTTATTTTCAGAATTACCTCTACAAATTACATCAATTACTTGAAGGTTTTCTTTAACTGTAATATTTTTTTTGTTTCTTACTATTTTATCTAAACTATCATGAATAATTTTTCCCGTCTGATCTTTGGCATGGACAATTCTTCTTTTACTATGTCCTCCTTCCAGAGTAAGATCAAGCTTTCTATTTTTGTTCGAAAACTTGATTTTTTGATCCACTAGCCAATTTATCATTGAAGGACCATTTTTAATTATTTTTTCAACGACATCGCGATCATTAAGGTCGTGACCATTTGTTAGAGTATCTTCTATATGTATGTCAAACTTATCATCATTTGAGAGAACAGAAGCAATGCCTCCCTGAGCCCATGAAGTAGAACATTCATCAAGAGTGGTCTTGGTTATCAAAGTGATTTTAAGGTTGTCGGGCAACATGAGTGCTGCTGAGAGACCTGATAAACCAGATCCGATTATCAAAATATCTGTGTTTCTGAAACTACTCATATATAATAAAATAGCATTTAATGTCTAGTTTTCAAAATTAAGGCTTGTAATACAATGATTGATGATGATTATAAAATTATAAAGAGTGTCATTGATGGTAAAACCAGAGACTATGAACTACTAGTAAAGAAATATCAGCTTAGAATAATTAGTTTATGTCAAAAATATACTAAAAATTACCATGATGCTGAAGAGGTATCTCAAGAANCATTCGTTAAAGCNTTCAATTCNCTNAGTAATTTTCGCTTTGAGAGTAAATTTTACTCATGGCTGCATAGAATAGCTATAAATTGCTCCCTAAATTATATAAATTCAAAAGAAAAGAATAGAGAAAAGGAAACTATTTCAGAAAATTCTGGTCTAACAGATAAGAGAATTAGCGAGGAAAGTCCTGATAGTTATTTAGAACTTGAGAACCTAGCNGAAGATATAAAGGCAACATATGATANTTTATCAACAGATCTCAGCGAAGTCTTTAGATTAAGCGATATAGAAGGTTTGAGTTATGANGAAATATCAAATAAAATGAATATACCAATAGGAACTGTTAGNTCGAGATTACATAGAGCAAGAGAGACNNTANTGAGGATTTTTNANNACAAAAAAATATGAATAAAAAAATAAAATATTACGAAAATTTGGGGTTCATAATTTCATTTATAAAAAATGAATATCCTGCCAAAATATCTAAAAAATTCTCAGATAAAGTTATGAATACTATAGAATCAAACTCTGAAAAATATNCTACATTTTTAAGCTTAAATGCNATTACCAAAGTTGCCAGTGTTTTTGTATTCGCTATTATTACAGTTTATGTTTTACAATTTAGTGAAAACCGAATAGAGTACACTGGAAAATCAATTGAGAATGAATATTCTCATCCAACTAAAAATGTCAAAAATGAATCTGATGATTGCATTAATGAACGTAAGCTATCACCTGGTGAAAAAGATAAAAAATGCAAATAAGAAAGNATNTTAAATTAAGGGATGTATTTTTATCTCTTTCGTTATTTTTTTTAGCTTCGAATTTATTATTTGCTAATAGTCTTCCTAACTTTACATCGATTGTCGATAAAAACATTGATNCAGTTGTAATTGTAAATGCAAAAAAGAATGTTAATAATAGCACTTCCCAACAACCAAATTTACCAGATGAGTTTAAGCCATTTTTTGATAGATTTTTTGAGAATAATCCAATGCCGAATGAACAGTATAGACAAACTCCAAGTTTTGGTTCAGGGTTTATAATTTCTCAAGATGGATATGTAATGACAAACAATCATGTTGTGTCAGGCGCTGATGAAATAACTATCACGCTAAACGATGAATCTATTCATNATGCTGAACTAGTTGGATCGGATAAAAGAAGCGACTTAGCTCTTCTCAAGATTGACATGGATAATTTACCAGTTGTTACAATAGGAAGTTCTTCGGATTTGAAATTAGGTGAGTGGGTGCTTGCAATAGGCTCGCCATTTGGATTTGACAGGACTGTGACTGCTGGTATTGTGAGCGGCAAAAAAAGAAACCTGCCTAATGAAAATTATGTGCCATACATACAGACTGATGTAGCAATTAATCCAGGAAACTCAGGTGGTCCTTTATTTAATCTTAACGGAGAGGTTGTCGGGGTCAATGCTCAAATCTATACTCGTTCAGGTGGTTTTATGGGAGTATCATTTGCAATACCATCCGAGACATTAAAAGATGTGTATAATCAACTCAAGAAGTCTGGAAGAGTTAAAAGAGGATGGTTAGGAATATTTATTCAACAAGTTGATAAGGAGCTTGCAGAGAGTTTTGGACTTGATAAACCGAGGGGAGCTCTTGTAGCAAGAATACTTGATGATAGTCCAGCAGCAAAGGCTGACATTAGACAAGGAGATGTCATTTTAAAATTCGCCAATGAAGATATTAGCAACTCAAAAGATCTGCCATTATTAGTTGGTACCACTGAAGTTAATTCAGTGATTAAAATTGAATTGATGAGGGATAATAAAATCATATCGAAGTTTATTACCATTGAAGAGTTACCTGAAGACAAAACTATTGCTAGGATGCAAGAGTCAAAAATAGACTTCACAACAGTATCCGGTATTACGGTAAAAGACATAGATGATACAATTAAAAAATCATTAAATATTTTGGGAGGAGTTCGTGTCGAGAAAATATCATTGTCGCAAAGAAACTCGTCAAAAATTAGGATTAATGATGTAATAACTAAAATAAACGGAACTTCAGTCTTGAATACGAAAAACTTCAAGAGCATAGTTGGATCCCTTAAAACAAATTCAACAGCTAACATACTTGTCTATAGAGATGCAGCTCCAATATTTCTTGCAATCAAGATTCTAAAAGATTGATGTTTTAATATCCTTCGTTATCATATAGATAATGAAAAATATAAGAAATATCTCTATTATTGCCCATATTGATCATGGTAAATCAACTCTAGCTGATAGACTCATTGAAAATTATGGTCTGCTTTCAGATAGAGAGATGCAAAATCAGATTTTAGATTCTATGGATCTTGAAAGAGAGAGAGGAATTACTATCAAAGCTCAAACAGTTCGATTGCTATATGAAGAGAAAAATCACCCTTATCAAATTAACATTATTGATACACCTGGCCATGTTGATTTTTCTTATGAGGTCTCTAGATCATTATCCGCATGCGATGGTGTAATACTAGTTGTAGATGCGACTCAAGGAATTGAAGCACAAAGTATAGCTCATACATCTCTCGCGCTTGATTTAAATTTGAAAGTAATACCTGTAATCAATAAAATTGATTTACCGTCTGCGGATGTTGATTCTGTAAAAAAAGATTTATCTGAATTTTTAAAAATAGATAAAGATAAAATTCTTGAAATTAGCGCTAAGACAGGCATTGGAATAACAAAAGTCCTTCCAGAAGTTATAAAGTCAGTACCATCTCCCTCGATTAGCAATGAAAAATTTTCGAAGAGCTTTATTGTAGATTCTTGGTTCGATAATTATCTTGGAGTTGTTGTTTTGGTTAAGGTCATTTCAGGAAATTTGAAGATCAGAGATAAAATTAAAATATTTTCGTCTGGTAATGAGTTTGTTGTTGATAAGATAGGGGTTTTTACCCCTAAACTTGAATATCTGGATAGTCTTGAGGCTGGGGAGGTAGGTTTTTTCACTGCATCCATCAAGTCTCTTGATGCTGCCCCCATAGGAGATACAATATTAGATATTAAAGATACAAATCCATTGCCACTACCTGGATTTGAGGAGATTAAACCAAGAGTGTTTTCAGGCTTTTATCCAATTGACTCAAAAAATTATCAAGAGTCAAAAAAAGCGCTAGATAAACTCTCTATTAATGATAATTCGTTCACCTATGAGCCTGAGAATTCTGCATCACTTGGTCATGGCTTTAGATGTGGATTTTTAGGACTATTGCATATGGAAATTATCCGGGAGAGATTATTCAGAGAATATAACTTAGATTTTCTTATGACGATTCCATCTGTAACATATAAGATTATAGATAAGAAAGATAAGTCTATTGAAATTAAAAGCCCTAAAGATTTGCCAGATGCAAACAATATTAAAACTTTTTTCGAACCAATGGCAGATATAAAAATTTTTACACCTGCCTCGTATTTAGGAAATATTATTGAGTTGTGTACAAAAAAAAGAGGAAAGCAAACTGACCTACAATATAGAACTAATTCAGTGGAAATATCTTTTAATATTCCGTTNTCAGAGATTATTTATGATTTCTTTGATAATCTAAAATCTTTAAGTAAGGGCTATGCGTCATATGACTATGTAATTACTGATTATGTTGAGAGTGAAATGATAAGACTTGATATTCTTGTTAATAAAAAAAGAATTGATGCTTTATCACAGATAATGCATAAAGATGATCATTATAGAAAAGCCAGAGCAACAATTGATAATTTAAAAACACTCATACCTCGTCAGATGTTTGAAATAAATATACAGGGGTGCATTGGTGCTAAAGTTATAGCGTCAACATCAATCAAAGGCTTTAGAAAGGATGTTACAGCGAAACTCTATGGTGGTGATGTAACAAGAAAAATGAAACTTTTGCAGAAACAAAAAGAAGGTAAAAGAAAAATGAAAAAAATAGGAAACGTAGAAATTCCTAAAGAAGCTTTTTACGAATTTATGATGCCGAAAAAATAATATGGATTTCACAGTCTTGCTAGTTTTGATTACATTTATAAGTGGTATTTGTCTCTTATTGTCTCAATCAAATAATTCTGCGAATTCTCTCTATAGCATTTTACAATTCATGGGATCGCTGTTTCCTATATTGTTTATTGTTCTATTCATAAGATCTTTTATAGTCGAACCATACAAAATCCCATCTGGATCTATGATACCCACTTTACTGATAGGCGATTTCATTCTGGTAAAAAAATATCAGTATGGAGTAAGAGCTCCTATAATTAATAAGGTAATTTTTGAAAATGAAAAACCAAGCTATGGAGATATAATTGTTTTTCAATATCCTCAAAACAAAAAAATTAATTATATTAAAAGAGTTGTGGCTTTGCCCGGAGATAGTGTTAGATATATTGAAAAAGAGTTATTTGTAAATGGAAAAAAATATACTCAAAAGCAAGAAATATTATATCCCTCTAGCTCACAATATAGTAGCGAAGAGGTCTATAAAGAAACTAACACATATAATTCCTACAATATTTTGAAGAGCACCAATCCCTCTCAAGACTTTGAGTATAGAGTTCCCGAGGGAACTTATTTTGTTTTAGGTGATAACCGAGACAATAGTAATGATAGTAGATATTGGGGCCCAGTCCCTTATGAGAATCTTATCGGCGAGGCTTTTTATATATGGATGTTTTGGAATCCTTCTGGTTCTGACACCATCATAGATAGAATTGGGACTTCTTTAGATTAGACCTTTATGGATTCTGCTAAATTAAATAATTTGAAAAAATATATCAAAAAAGATTTTTCATATACATTTATTGAAAATAAATTTTTAATTGAAGCATTTACTCACAAGAGTATAAGTAAAAAAAACTACGAGCGGTATGAGTTTTTGGGAGATGCTGTACTAAGATTATCTATTACGAAAAAACTATATCAGATGTATCCAAAAGCTAGCGAAGGTGAACTTTCAAGAGAGGTCCAGAGGTTGATTAGTAAAGACACACTTGCAGGACTTACATTTACAAAAAAATTACTAGGCTTTCTGGAACATAAGGACCTGGAATTAGAAAATTTATCATCACTGACGAAATCATTATCCGCAGATCTTATTGAGTCATTAATAGGCGCAATTTACGTTGACAGTAATTTTGAAACAATAGACAAAATGATAGTAAAAATTTATAAAAGTTTGTTAGATAAGAAAGATGTTATTGGAAGGAAAGACCCAAAAACAATTCTCCAGGAATATACGCAATCCAACAATTTACCTCTACCAATATATAATACAGAAAAATTATCTGGTCCTCCACATTCTCCAAGGTTTCGAGTTTCTTGTGTGGTTAATAATTCAAGAGAAATAAGCACGCTTTGCTCGACAGTTCAGGAGGGACAGCAACGAGTAGCCGACATAATTCTAAAAAAACTTAAGATAGATGAATAAACTATATATTACAATTGCTGGTAAGTCTAATGTAGGAAAATCCTCTTTCATAAATCATCTTTGTAATAATTATGTAACTCCAGAAAGTAGTAAATTACAAACAACAAGAATTAATACTTATCATTCTTTTATAAATAAAAACTCAGAGATTATTTTTATTGATACTCCAGGAATTTCAGTTGTTAAAAAAGATCTGATGTCAGACTTTATGAAAAAATCATATATAAAATCACTTGATATCGCTGATGCTGTGCTAATTATATTCGATATTTCCAAGAAAGGGACTAAAAATGAATCATCTATAATAAAAATTTGTGAAGANAATAATATTCCAGTATTTATATCTGTAAATAAAATAGACTTATATAAAGATGATTCAATTCTATTTGAAAAAATTGAAGACCTTTCAAATTTATATAATAAAAAAATATATCCTTTATCGATACACAATGATATAGGTATAGAATTACTTGTAAATGATATTTGTAAGATTGAATCAAGTACTAAGAAAAATGTATCATTTCAATATAATGATAACGATAAAAAAAAATTAATCATACAAGAATTGATAAGAGGTANTATCAATAATATTATGTATGGAGAAGTACCATATGAAAGTGCTGTTGTAGTAGATGTACTTGAAAATAAAGAAAAATTGATAAGAATTAAATCAACTATAATAGTTAATAATACAAATCAAAAGAAAATACTTATAGGTACATCTGGACAAAANATTAAAAAAATTGGGATAGAATCGAGATTGCTTATTGAAAAAACATATTCTAAAGATGCGTATATTGATTTAATTGTTAAAGTCAATGAAAATTGGAAAAATGATATTCAGATTCTTAAAAAAATTGGATTTNCCTCATGAAAAATACCTTAGTACGGTCATTTATTATTCATGCCAGATCATATAGGGAAACAAGTATGATATATGATGTTTTGACATCAAATTGTGGTCTTATATCAATTCTTGCAAAAGGCATTAAGAAAAAAAAGGATCGAACTTGTCTACAACCAACAAAAGAACTCATGCTTTCCTTTACAGACTCAGACTTTCCGATATTAACTTCATACGAACCAGTACAAGATAGCGTACAAATGAATAGAAATATGCTTATTCTAATTTTGTATTTTAATGAGTTAATCTACAGACTTATTCCAAGAAATGAACCATACGAGTCAGTATTTACTTTATATAAAGATTATATAAAAAAAATGAGTCTATTAGATAACATCAGTCAAGGTCTTATTCTTGGTTTTGAATCAAATTTTTTAAAAGAAATTGGTTATGAATTATCTATGGCTGATGAAGGTGAAGATATAAGTACAAATGCTACTTACATTTATGATTATGATAAGGGATTCAAAATAAATCAAAATAAAAATAATAAAGATACAATCTCTGGTTCATCATTAAATTCATTATTTAANAATGATTTTGAATCTATAAAAGATATAGCTATAATAAGAAACATTATCAGAAATATAATTAAAAATATTTCCTATGGTTCATCAATCAAAAGTTACGATTTTATTAATTAGATAANTGATGTCTATCAATNAGGATTCCTTTACTATCATAAAATAAAACATAACTACTTTTGTACCAATCACCAAGNACTATCCTTCTAACATATTTATCTTTCATTTTAATCTTATGAATATTAGGTCGGTGTGTATGCCCATGTATTAATTCATCTACATCATATCTATCAAATACATTATCAACTTCCTCATTATTCACATCCATTATAAATTCATCTTTCAAATCTATCTCAATTTTACTTTCATTCCTTAGTTTCGTTGCAATCTGTAGTCTCTCCGACAAGGGCTTTTCAAGCATTTGTGATTGCCATGCGCTACTTCTAACTAATTTTCTAAATTCTTGATATTTTTTATCATCAACGCATAAAGTATCGCCATGCATTAGTAGAATTTTTTTTCTATTAATATTAATGATAGTTGGATCAGGAATTAAACTGATTTTATGTTTTTTCGCAAACTTTTCTGATATCAAAAAATCTCTATTACCATGCATATAATATACATCAAATACATCAGCTGCATTTTTTAATGCTTCAAAGCACTCTTTAGCGCAGGACGAAGGATCATCATCGCCTACCCAATACTCTAAAAAATCACCTAGTATATATAATTTATCGATTTTATTGAGTTTAAGTTCATCAAGAAGTTTTAAAAAATACCTTGTTGCGGCTGGGCGCGAATCATCTAAATGAAGATCTGAAATAAATACAGCAGTCACATTTTACTCTTTAATTATTTCTACTTTTTCAATAAGCACTGTTTCCATAGGTACATCATCATACATCCCATTTCTTCCTGTTTGTGATTCGCCAATTTTTTCTACTACATCGATTCCATTAGTGACTTCTCCGAATACACAATAACCATAGTTATCAGGAGCATTTTTTTTATCTAAAAAATCATTATCTTTTAAATTAATAAAAAATTGAGAAGTAGCTGAATGCGGATCACTTGTTCTAGCCATGGCTATTGTTCCTTTCTTGTTACTCAAACCATTATTGGATTCATTGACTACCGGTGACTCTGTAGCTATTTCCGATAAATCTGGCAGGTGCCCACCCCCTTGTATCATGAAGTCTTTTATAACTCTGTGAAATATGGTTCCATTATATTTTCCTGCTTCTGCATATAGAATAAAGTTCTTTGTTGTTTCAGGGGCTTTATCATCAAATAGTTTGAGCTCAATTTCACCTTGTGTTGTATAGATTTTGATCAATGTAGTATCCTCACTTTCATTATTTTCAATTTTACTGGCACCATAACTAGATGTTATAGTAAATGATAAAAGAAATATTAAAATTAAATTTTTCATTATGTTATTTACTATTAAATATTAGCTAATTATTAAGACGATGGCCATTAAATTATTCAATACTTTATCAAAGCAGAAGGAAACTTTTATACCACAAGATCCTAAAAAAGTTACGATGTATGTTTGCGGACCAACAGTGTATAGTCATCCTCATATTGGTAACGCTAGGGCTGCACTAATTCCTGATATCCTTTACCGATTACTACTTTCATATTATCCTGGTGATGTTGTGTACATTAGAAATATAACTGATGTAGATGATAAAATTCTCAAAGCTGCGAATGAACAAGGTGTAAAACCGACGGAAATATCCGAGAAATTTACTGATGTTTATTTAAATAACATGGCCCAGTTAAATATTCTTCATCCAACACATCAACCTAAAGTTACTGAGTTTATGGATAGCATTATCTCAATGATTCATAAAATTATTGATTCAGGGCATGGTTATGTTGAAAACAATCATGTACTTTTTAATACAGAAAAAGATAATAATTATGGATGTCTATCAAGAAAAAAACTGGATGAAATGATAGATGGCGCTAGGGTAGAGGTTGCGGAATATAAAAAGTCTCCTCGAGATTTTGTTTTATGGAAACCATCCGATAACGATAGTTTTGGCTGGGATAGTCCCTGGGGATATGGAAGACCCGGATGGCATATCGAATGTACTTCTATGATAAAAAAAATTATTGGAGATGATTGCACTTTAGATATACATGGTGGTGGTAATGACTTGATATTCCCTCATCATGAAAATGAGATAGCACAAGGATCATGCATTTCAACTAGCAAATATTGCAACTATTGGTTTCACAATGGTATTGTGCTTGTTAATAAAAAGAAAATGTCGAAATCATTAGGGAATGTCATTCTATTAGATGATTTGCTTAAAGAGCATAGCTCGTCCGTGATTCGTTTAGCTTTACTATCTGCACATTATAGACAACCGCTTAATTGGACAGAACAAACTATTATCAATGCAAAAAATCTGTATAAAAAATTAGTATCAGCGGTTGGTATAATCACTGAAGATATGTTTTATTATGCAGCAGAGGCTACCTACCTACCTTTTTCACAATGCGGTGAAATTCAAGATATACTCTCTGACGATTTAAATACACCTGAAGTAATTAATTATCTTTCTAGATTAGCAAAGACAGCTCGAAATAATTCTGATGATGCAATGAAACTAGCACAATCAATGAAATTTATTGGATTAGATTTGGCAAAAAAATCTTACATGAATTTACCAGATGATAAAGACATAATTAATCTTATAAAACAAAGAGACGAATATAGAATTAAAAAAGACTTTAAAAGTGCCGATGAAGTGAGAGACAAGCTTTTAGACATGGGCGTAGAATTGCGAGATTCAGATGGCAAAACAACTTGGAAGTATTCTGAGGATTAATTTTTAATACAAAAACCCTCTTAAAAGGTATATTATTCATAATCTACGGGGTGTAGCGCAGCTTGGTAGCGCGGCTGGTTTGGGACCAGTAGGTCGTAGGTTCGAATCCTATCACCCCGATATTGCGCCTGTAGCTCAGTTGGATTAGAGTACATCGCTACGAACGATGGGGTCGGAGGTTCGAGTCCTTCCAGGCGCGTAAAATATGCTAATATATAATTATGGTGGGTGTAGCTCAGTTGGTTAGAGCCCTGGGTTGTGGTTCCAGTTGTCGTGGGTTCGAATCCCATCATCCACCCAATAATTTGCGAGAGTGGCGGAATTGGTAGACGCGCTGGTTTTAGGTACCAGTACCTTTGGTGTGAGAGTTCGAGTCTCTCCTCTCGTAAAAACAAAAAGAAAGAGAATGGCTAAAATCTACAAGAATGAATTCAAGAAAAAACTTGAAGATAAAAAAAAAGTTATATGGACCAATGAGCCCAAACATGAGAATAAGTATAAAACAAATTTAAAAGACAAAAGGCAGTACTTCAAAAAAACCCTCGTTAAATTATTAGACAACAAGGTGATTAGAAAATGCGACAGGTCGTATGATATTTGTGCTTTAAAATATGGACCCAAAGATTCTATGTTTGAAGGTACTTTGGTTCTCCAAGAGTTTTCTAATGATGAGGGAGAAAACATAACAACATGGGAATATTTACTCTATAACAGGGAGTCAGACACATTTGTAGACTCAAAATTTTTCTCAAACTCTGATAAAGCTTTAACTTATTTTATTGATAAAACAAGTAATATAATCAATAATTAAACACTTATGGCCAAAATAAATACACTAAGTGAAACTTCTTCTGAGTATAAAGTTTCTGTCGAGATTACAGATGATGAGTATCGAGAGAGATTCGATAAAGAATTAAATATAATAG
>PBXG01000020.1 GCA_002728355.1 Gammaproteobacteria bacterium
GCTTTTACCAGAAGTTATTGGATTTAGACTAGATGGACAGCTAGCTAAAACATCTACAGCTACCGATTTAGTGTTAACAATTGTAGAGAAATTGAGACAGGCTAATGTTGTTGGGAAATTTGTAGAATTTTACGGCGACGCTTTGGATACCTTATCAATATATGATAGATGCACAATAGCGAATATGGCACCCGAGTATGGAGCAACATGTGGTTTTTTTCCTGTCGATCAACTCACATTAGATTATTTAAAAACTACTGGAAAATCTGTGGAACATGTTGATATGGTAGAAAACTATTGTAAAGAAGTGGGTTTATTTAGAGATCCAAATAATGATATTAAATTTTCCCAGGAATTACACTTAAATTTATCTGATGTACTTCCTTGTATATCTGGACCAAAACGACCAGAAGACAAAATTCTTTTAAGTGATGTTAAAAATGTCATTTCTACTGAGATATCGAAGATATCCAAAAACAAAGATAGTAAAAAAACTGTACTAGAAGATGGTTCTATAGTAATAGCGGCTATTACAAGTTGTACTAATACTTCTAATCCGAGCGTTATTATAGGAGCAGGACTTCTAGCTAAAAACGCAATAGAGAAAGGACTTAACAAAAAGACTTGGGTTAAAACGTCACTAGCGCCTGGATCAAAAGTTGTCGAAAATTATTTAAGGAAAGCCGACCTGCTTAAATACTTTAATGAGTTAGGATTTAATATTATAGGTTATGGATGTACAACATGTATTGGTAATTCAGGACCTATCGATGAGAAATATGTAAAAGAAATTAACGACAACGATATAGTCGCTAGTTCTGTTTTATCAGGAAATAGGAATTTTGAAGGGCGTATTCATCCAGAAGTCAAAATGAACTTTTTGATGTCTCCAATGTTAGTGATAGCATACTCACTTATTGGCAATATAAATTTCGATATTACCCGTGAAAGTTTGGGTAAGGATAAAAATAACAATGATGTTTTCTTATCAGATATATGGCCATCATCAGACGATATAAATTCAGTTATTCAAAAAAATATTGATAGTAATATGTTTGTAAATTCTTATAAAGATTTATTTGAGGGAGATGATAATTGGAAAAATATATCAACTAGTCAGTCTGAATTTTTTAATTGGGAAGATTCATCAACCTATATTCAACCATCACCCTTTTTTACAACTCAAAATGATTCTGAAAACAAACTAGAGGAAATTACAGATGCTTACCCATTACTAGTCTTAGGTGATAGTGTAACTACCGATCATATTTCACCTGCTGGTTCTTTTAAAGAATCTACACCTGCTGGTACATATCTAGTTGATCAAGGAACTAGTGTATTAGACTTTAATTCATATGGATCAAGACGCGGTAATTTTAAAATTATGCAAAGGGGAACATTTGCAAATATTCGAATTGCCAATAAACTTGTTCCCGATAAAACAGGTGGATACACAAAACACATACCTACTAATAAAATTGTCAGCGTTTATGAAGCTTCTGAATTATATAAAAATGAAGATAGGGAGCTTATTGTTATTGCTGGGAAAAATTATGGTTGTGGTTCTTCAAGAGATTGGGCTGCAAAAGGTACTAAGTTATTAGGAGTTAAAGCAGTTATAGCAGAGAGTTTTGAGCGCATTCATCGATCAAATTTAGTAGGGATGGGTGTTCTTCCTTTAGAATTTATAAAAGGTGAAAATTATGAATCTCTAGGAATTGATAATAATTCAACATTCACGATTGCTGCTTTAAAGCGAAATGATACAAATGTAAATATTAATTCTACTAAAAACGGACAACCATACACGTTTAGAGCTAAAGTAAGAATAGACACTGATAAAGAATGGGATTATTTTTTAAACGACGGGATATTAAACTATGTATTAAAGAATATATCTAATTCAACTTAGTCTTTATTATTTTTTTAAGCATATCAGTATAATTTTTTTTAAAAAGAAAAAACTTAATCTTATTTCCGCCATATTGTTGATATAAATAAATACATCTTACACCAGCAAAAAGCGCAGTTCTTATACGAGAGGAGATATCATGTTTTGTGAGATATTCATTTTTCCCACTAACTACAATTCGTGGTTCAATTTTACTTAGAGTAGTTTGGTAGATATCAGAAATTATTTTAGTTTTTTCATCATAGGACAAAGTATTAAATGATGNGTCAAGTTTATCGATACTCTTACCAATATCAGAAATCATTTCCTCNGACTTATCAACTTTATTTACAAGAGCTTCAAGTGATGAGATATACCTCCTTGTNTCNCTACTTCTTGTAAATATATCATCNATAATTTGTTTTTTTANATGCCTAAGTCCTTTNTCAATATAATTCTGNCTAATAAATATATCTTCNATTGTTGTAGATTTTGTATCAATNATACAATTTATTAATGCATCAAANTCCTTATTTTCATAGTCACCTCTCCATGCAAGATTAGATACTACCAAGCATGCTTGATGCAAACCTGCTAATGCGTAAATCTGTTCTTTAATATTTTTTAGAAACATAATTTATTAATAANACCTCCNCCAATNCACTCATCTTCATCATATAAAACTGCAGACTGTCCACATGTAGGAGCTCTCTCGCTAGTTTTTAAATCAAGATACCACTTTTCATNTCTTTGAATAATTGTTACTGGAAGTAATTTACCACCATGTCTGAATCTTGCATGATATTCTTTATTTTCTTCGGGATGATTATTAATCCAGTTTATTTCATTGAGCTCAATTTCACCTTTATAATTTAATCTATCTGTATCCTGACTGACAACTAAATAATTTTCTTCAATTTTTTTATCTACTACATACCAAGGTTTTTCTGATCTATTTTTAGTACCNCCTATNCCTATCCCTTTACGTTGACCAATTGTATAGTAGAATAAACCATTATGCTTCCCCAATACCTTGTTATCATCATCAACAATCTTTCCAGGTATATTTGTAATATAGTTGGAAATTAAATTTGTATAATTTTTCTTACCAATAAAACAAATTCCCATGCTTTCCTTTTTTTCAAATAGTTTTATATCAAAGCTCTTTGCAATACNTTTCACNTCTGATTTACTAATATCGTTAAGCGGAAAGACTAAATGGTTCATNATATATTGATTAATTACGTATAAAAAATACGTCTGATCTTTTATTTTNTCTTTCGGTATATTGAGGGTATATTTNTCATTTTTAATTTTAATTTTTGCATAGTGTCCAGTAGCTAATTTATCATACNCAAGCGATAAAACATGATTTAAGAAATAATGAAATTTTATTTCTCTATTACAAAATATATCGGGATTTGGAGTAATTCCACTATTCAAGTCATCAATGAATCTCTTAAAAACAAGACTCCAGTATTTATCAGAAAAATTTACTGTNAGCAATTCTATTCCTAGCTTATCTGCAATTCTCTTTGCATCTTGATAATCATTTTTTGCATTACAATTACCATCATGATCATCTTCCTCCCAATTTTTCATAAAAAGTCCTTTTATATTGAAACCCATGTCTTTCAAAATAATAGCTGAAATAGATGAATCTACGCCTCCAGACATNCCCACGATAATTTTTTCATTAAAATTCATATAATATTTGTCTAATTGATAAGTTAATAGTATTATCTACGCTAATTATAATATATATATATTCACGAGGTAACAATGACTAAACTCAAATCAGCAAAAGATATACAAAGCGATTGGGATTCTAATCCTAGATGGAAAAATGTTAAAAGAGGATACTCAGCAGATGATGTTGTACGTTTAAGCGGAAGTATTGCTATCGAACATAGTCTCGCACATCAAGGAGCTACAAAACTCTGGGATTTAATCAATACAGAGGATTTCGTAAACGCACTTGGCGCATTGACGGGTAATCAGGCACTCCAACAGGCAAAAGCAGGACTTAAAGCAGTCTATTTATCTGGATGGCAGGTCGCAGGTGATGCTAATACCGGAATGCAAATGTATCCCGATCAGTCATTATACCCTGTTGATAGCGTTCCAGCCGTGGTGAAAAGAATTAATAATGCTTTGAGAAGAGCTGATCAACTTAATATTGCAGAGGGGAATGAGCCAGTTGACTATATGTTACCAATAGTTGCAGATGCAGAAGCTGGCTTTGGAGGTGTGTTAAATGCATTTGAACTTATGAAAGCAATGATAGAATCTGGAGCTGCAGGTGTACATTTTGAAGATCAACTAGCATCGGCAAAGAAGTGTGGTCATATGGGAGGAAAAGTCCTTGTGCCAACTCAAGAAGCTGTACAGAAGCTTATTGCTGCCAGACTAGCGGCCGATGTTTCCGGTACACCAACTGTTCTTTTGGCTAGGACTGATGCCGAGGCTGCAAATCTTTTAACAAGTGATATTGACGAACGCGATCAAGAATTCTGCACTGGTGAGAGAACTGCAGAAGGTTTTTATCGTGTAAAAAATGGAATTGATCAAGCTATTTCAAGAGGTCTTGCATATGCTCCATATGCTGATTTAGTCTGGTGTGAGACTGGTGTTCCTGATCTGGATTTTGCAAAAAAATTTGCTGAGGCATTAAAAAAAGAGTACCCAGAGCAAATGCTTGCGTACAATTGTTCACCATCATTTAATTGGAGAAAAAATTTAGACGATTCAACAATTGCGAAGTTCCAAAAAGAGCTTGGTGCAATGGGTTATAAATTTCAATTCATAACTCTTGCTGGTTTTCATGCTCTGAATTATAGTATGTTTGAGTTAGCACGAGGCTATAAAGAACAACAGATGTCTGCTTATGTGAAACTTCAAGAAGCAGAGTTTGGCGCTGAGAGTATAGGTTATACAGCTACAAAGCATCAAAGAGAAGTTGGTACAGGTTATTTTGATGAAGTAACGCAAGTGATAACTGGTGGTCAGTCCTCTGTTACGGCATTAACCGGATCTACAGAAGAAGATCAGTTTGATAAGTAAAGAGCTTAAACACTAGATGTTAAAGTATACAAGACCAGAAGGCGGAGAGGAAATTTCCTTTAAAAATGGTGTTGTTTCAACACCAGATTATCCTATCATCCCCTACATTATAGGAGATGGCATTGGTATAGATGTCACTCCGGTTATGAAACGTGTGTTAGATTATGCTGTTAAAAAAGCTTATGATGATAAAAAAGAAATTAAGTGGCTAGAAATTCTTGCTGGCAAACAAGCTTTTGATATGACTAAACAGCTTCTACCTCGTGAAACACTTGATGCACTAAAAAAATATAGGGTTTCTATCAAAGGGCCTTTAACAACGCCAATTGGATCTGGTCATAAATCCTTAAACGTACTGATTCGACAAAACTTAGATTTATATGCTTGCGTAAGACCTATTAGATATTTCCCGGGCACGAGCAGTCCTATGGTAGATTCATCGCTCACAGATATGATTGTATTTAGAGAAAATACAGAAGATCTTTATTCTGGGATTGAGTGGCAAGCTAACACAGATGGCGCTAAGAAAATTATTGAATTCATTAAGCAGGAACTGAAATCGTCACCTTTCCGTTTTGAAGAAAATTGTGGAATAGGCATAAAGCCAGTATCTAAGGAAGGATCTGAGAGATTGATAAAGATGGCCATTAGTTATGCATTAAAAGAGAAGAAGGATTTTCTAACTATTGTTCATAAAGGCAATATTATGAAATACACCGAAGGCGCATTTAGAGACTGGGCTTTTTCGCTTGTTAAATCTGCGTTCAATGGAGTTGAAAATAACGATGGCACATATTCTATATTTTCAAATGAATCTGATCATGAATTAATTATAAAGGATTGTATTGCAGATAATTTTCTTCAGGAAATAATTTTGTCTCCTGAACAACATGAAGTTATAGCTACTCTGAATTTAAATGGTGATTATATTTCAGATGCATTAGCAGCGCAGGTTGGAGGAATAGGAATTGCACCTGGCGGAAATATTGGCGATGGTATTGCGGTCTTTGAGGCTACACATGGTTCAGCTGAATCTTTTGCAGGAAAAAACCGAGTTAATCCTGGCTCCATAATACTTTCAGGAGAGATGTTACTCAGATATATAGGATGGCATGAAGCTGCAGACTTAGTACTTAACGGGGTAAAATCTGCAATTCAAAAAAAACAACTAACCTTTGATTTAGCTAGAGCGAGAGCTGGTAAGAGAATAATTAGAACAAAATCAAAACATAAACATACTGAACAAGAAGTTAAAGAAGAATTTACGAGACTTGTTCCTGGTGCAACTTTAGTGACAACATCGGGTTTTGGGGACGCAGTAATAAATAATATGTAATTATTTATCTCTAAAAATGATGCGTCCTTTACTTAAGTCATAAGGCGTTAGCGCAACCATAACGCTATCACCTCTAAGTATTCTGATATAATGTTTTCTAATCTTTCCTGATATATGTGCTGTAACAACGTGGCCATTTTCAAGTTCAACTCTAAACATTGTGTTGGGAAGAGTCTCTATTACTTTTCCAGACATTTCTATTTGTTCATCTTTTGACATATTTTTTAATAAAATGTAAATTAATAATATTATAACAAAATTTTAATTATAAGATATGGATACTACTGCATTAGATGGATTTACTCGTGGCAAATCATCACTTAACTTCAATTACCTCATGAATCTTTATGAGGTAAATTACACTTTATTCACTAATCTAATTGATAACATTGAGAAACCAATAAACGATCCTTTTTTACTTGAGAGTATTTCAATAAAATATGAATTAATATCATCTTCAAAATACACTAATATTTTTCACTGTTATTTCAAGTATAAAAATCCTTTAAATATTAATAATTACTATGCCATTAAGCCACATATTATCTTTACCTTATACAAGGACGTTAGGCTTTTAGAAGCTAAATCGTTGAATCAAAGTCGATTTTTTGAGACGAATATTAATGAAAAATTGAAAATTAATCTTAAAGCTTTTTACTGGCTAAATAATATATTTAAAAAATCCCATAAAAATCATATATATAGATCATCATTATAGATAAAATTTACTTTACCTTATGTTATTCAAGGTCTTGAAAAATCAATATCTATACCATACTATTATGATAAGGTATTAATCAAAGGAGAGAATGTGATGAAAATATCAGCAAAAGGACGTTATGCTATAAGAGCAATGATAAATATTGCGCTTAATGAGTCAAAGGAGCCTAAAACGCTTCTTGAAATCTCTAAACATCAAGGAATATCACTCTCATATCTAGAGCAATTATTTGCTCTTTTAAGGAAGGGTAACCTTGTGTCAGGAGTAAGAGGACCAGGAGGAGGATACAGGCTTTCTTCAGATCCTAACAATATAACTATCGCGCAGATTATAAATGCGATAAATTCAGACCAAAAACTGCAAGAATCTCAAGAGCAGAGAGATATACAGATTTGGGAAAAATTTAGCGATAAGTTAAGAAATTATCTCGAAACAGTTACTCTTGGATCATTAATCCATGAAAGTGAATCATCAATAGTGCATGAACCTGTGTCTAATGATTCGACGATTACAGAAGAGTCTATAGTAGATAATGAAAAATGGGATGCTGCATAGTATCAAAGGAGAGAAAAAATGGCATATAGCGATAAAGTTTTAGATCATTATGAAAATCCACGCAATGTTGGTTCTATGGATAAAGAGGATACAAAAGTGGGAACTGGAATGGTCGGAGCACCTGCATGTGGTGATGTCATGAAACTTCAAATCAAAGTTAACGATGACGGAATCATAGAAGATGCTAAATTTAAAACTTATGGTTGTGGTTCAGCCATTGCTTCTAGTTCTTTACTTACAGAGTGGGTTAAGGGCAAGTCTCTAACTGAAGCATCTTTAATAAAAAATTCTGATATAGCAGAGGAGCTAGCTCTTCCGCCAGTTAAAATACATTGTTCCGTATTGGCTGAGGATGCTATCACCGCTGCTATAGAGGATTATAAAAAGAAACAAGATAACTAATTTATTGAAATTATCNTGTTATTTTTTTAATATTAACTTATGTAACGTTATAAGGAGGCCTTAAAATGGCTACAACACCAAAAACTATGCCAACAAATGTTGGCGGAATGGAACGCATACTTAGAATTATAGCTGGTATAGCTATACTTTATATAGGTGCTGGCATGGGTATGCCGTTATGGGCATGGATAGGNGTAATNCCTATCATGACAGGCTCATTAGGTTGGTGCCCAATGTATATACCTTTTGGTATTAACACTAATAAAGCTCAATAATTATTTANGCTTTATNNNTATTNAAAAGAGGCGCGTNAGCGTCTCTTTTTTATTAGATGGAAAAATATAATAAAAAACCAGAGTATTGGGAAAGAGCAAAAAAAATACTTAGAAATAATGATCCCATACTAAGTAAAATAATTTCAGCTACACCAAGTAATCAATATTTGACAATTAACAAAAAGCCTTTTGAAACTTTAGCTAATGCAATTATTGGTCAACAAATTTCTGTTATGGCAGCTGCTAGTATCTTGAGGAAATTAAATAGTAAAATACCATCTATTTCTGCCAAAAATATTAATAAGTTACATCATATGACGCTAAAGAGCTGTGGTTTATCTAGACAAAAGATCCTATATTTGAAAATTTTATCGAATATGTGTATTTGTAAACCCACGCTCTTTACTGATCTAAAACATTTATCTAATAATGATATCATAGATGAACTAACGAAGTTAAAAGGTATAGGAGAGTGGACCGCACAAATGTACCTCATTTTCCAATTGAACAGACAGGATGTTGTACCAATGTTAGATATAGGCTTTATAAATAGCTTTAAAAAAATATATAAAATCAATGATATTAAAAGCAAGAAATCAGAACAAATCCTCCAATCTTGGAAGCCTTACAGTACAGTTGCTGTATGGTATATTTGGAGAGTTATTGACCCTGATGTTGTTCAATATTAATTGATAATTCTTTTAAAAAANANTTTCGCAATTAAAGGNAAGAGACCAAGNAGGGTAAGCAAAANTANAATTTCAATATTCAGNCCCNTTTTAGATGAAAGNATNTCATCAAAGGAATTTCCGATATTAACAATTATGATTGTAGCNGGNAACATACCAATCTGNCTTATCAAATAAAAATTTAAAACTCNAGTTGAAGTNAATCCTAAAANTATATTGATAAGAAAAAATGGAAAGAGGATGCACATTCTTAATGCAAAAATATAGTAATTATTATATTTTTTAAAACCTGCATCAATCTTCTCATATTGTTTGATATATTTTTTTTTAACAATATCTGCAAAAAGATATCTAGATAACAGAAAAGCAAATGTCGCACCGATTGTTGATGCAAATGAAACAAGTAGTACTGCATTGATAGGTTCAAAGATCATTCCAGATAATAATCCTAGAATTAATGCAAATGGAAGAGAAAAAGTTGCAACAACGAGATATGTGCTAAAAAAAAATATATTCAACATAATAAAATTACTCTCACCAAATACTCTTATTTGATGTAAGTTATCGTTAAGAATTTCAACTAATTCTCTAGGCGAATAAGTGAAATAGATTAATAAAATCAAGAAAATAATGATTACCGTAATTAATAATTTAGAAAATGTCATAGNATTTATTAATAAAAGATTATTTTTACAATTATTTATTTTATTATATAGTAGTTTATCACTATATAAATATATAAGTAATGGAGTATAAAAATGGATCCCGTATCACAAGGACTAGTTGGCTCAGTAGCTTGTCAAATCATTAGTAATAAAAAAAAACTATTAGTAATAACCGTCATTAGTTTTCTCTCTGCGCTTGCACCTGATCTTGATATTTTTATTCGCTCTGAGTATGATCCAATACTATTTCTTGAATTTCATCGTCAATTTACCCACTCTCTAATATTTATACCGATTGGTGGATTATTATGTGCATTATTTTTTAACCTATTCATTCCAAAAGCCCTTAACATGCCTTTCAAACATATATATATAATTTGTACGTTAGCATATGGAACTCATGGTATTCTTGATGCATTTACATCATATGGAACTCAATTACTTTGGCCATTCACTGATGAGAGGATAGCTTGGCATTTAATCTCTGTTATAGATCCTATTTTTACTATACCAATATTATTATTTATTATGACTGCAGTCATTAAAAATAAAAAATTGTATTCGTACTTTGCCTTAGGTTGGCTGGTGATATACTTATTTTTAAGTTATATCCAGCAACATAGAGCTACTATTTTAATTAACGAAATAATTTCTCAGAGAAATCATTTTGGAACTAGATTAATAGTTAAACCAAGTTTTGCAAATATTATTGTTTGGAAAACTCTTTATGAAAGTGATAATTATTATTATATTGATGCAATTAGACTTACATCAAATAGTAAATTTATACCAGGGACTAAAACAAAAAAATTAAATATTGAAGAGTCCTTTCCTTGGTTAGATAGAAAATCAAAACAAGCTATTGATATTGAGCGTTTTAAATGGTTTTCTGATAATTATTTATCACAATCTCAGAAATATCCTCTACAAATTATGGACGTAAGATTCACATCATTGCCTCATACTCTATCGCCTCTATGGTCTATAGAATTAGATCCGGAAATTGATTCATCAAGTCACGTGAAATATATAACTAATAGAGGTGTTAATGAGAGAGGTTATGAGAATCTATGGAAAATGATCATTGATAATGAATGATGTGGAGGCGGCGGGAATCGAACCCGCGTCCGAAAGCACTTAGCTATTGGCGCTACATGTTTAGTTTGTTTTAAATTTAATNATTANGCTGATAACAAACAATCTACCTAACAACGGTCTTGTTTAAATTTAACAATACAACAACAAGNTTATGTATTGCGNTCTTATCATAATGACTTCATTCCAAAGCATATAAGCCTACTNTGGGTGAAGCTAGCAGCAGTTAGGCCGCTAGTGCTAAAGGTTTATTTTCAGCGTTTATTGTTTTTCAGCAGATTAACGAGTTACTGAAAGCTCGACATGCTCCTCAAGTTACGCAACCTACGTCGAAACCAGGTCGCCCCCATNTATTAGATAATCGAGTTTATATCTAAGTATNATTATTATCAATAATATTATATGATTATATATAGTTACCATGCAAAATTATCAGTACTTTTTTACTCAAAATGATTATAAATTTGGAAAAAAAATTAAGGATTTTTTTCANAANGATGCTGANAGAATNAAGCTGACTAATGTTTTTAGAGTTACTACTAANAACGAATTTGATGNNATCANACTNTNAAGGCTNGAGGATNTACTTGACTCACNCCATCAACCTCTCGTACTCAACAACAAATTTTTCTATATACTTCTAGTNNNTAGATCCTCATTTNATTCNCCATGGGCAGAAAAAGCTAAACAAATAATAGTNAGTTGTGGATTCCCAACTGATGTTCAAATAGAAAAAATGATGTTATTAGATTTTTCATTACATAAATCACTTTATTCAAGATTTATAAAAAACCAAAAATTAATAGTAGATAGGATGACAATGCTCTCGATGACTAATCATTCAAATATTCAAAACTATTT
>PBXG01000021.1 GCA_002728355.1 Gammaproteobacteria bacterium
GCAGCTAGTCTAATGGAGTTGATAACATACCCTGAGTTTTTATAATTCATCATACCAGGTTTATTTTTCACATTAAGTTTTACAGGAAGTACGTTTATTAAATTCTTATTAGAATAAGTCTTCGATGAGATGTTGTGCATCACGTTTAAGTCAACTTTTTTGTTTAATTTATCTGCACTTTGATATATGAGTAAAGGGTCAGCAATGAAAATAATATTTTTAGAGAGTTTTTTTTGAGAGAGAAGCACTCCAAGATCTGGTCCAATACCTGCTGGCTCTCCTAATGTCACTACAATTTTTTTCAATTTAAAATTCCTTGATATTAATATAAGCCTGATCTTTTAGCTTTGCCATCCAGTCATCTCTTTCACGTTTTGCTTTATTAACTCTGATTGCTTGTGCAACATTGTTTCTAATTACAGACCTCGCATCATCTACGGTCCTTTTATTTTCAAGGAAAAGAATATGCCAACCAAATTGTGAGACAAAAGGATCGCTTATAGTTCCTATAGGTGTTTTTTTCATAACATCTGAAAATTCAGGGACTAAATTTTTTGATCTTTGCCAATTTAAATCACCGCCTCTTATCGCCGAGGCATTGTCTTCAGAATACTTTTTAGCGATGTCTGAAAAATCATCAATGTTCTTTATGGTATTACGCATCTCAAATAATTGATTTTTTATATCTTTATCGCTTTTCATAGGATTTGGTTTAATAAGAATATGCCTAACTTTATATTCATCTACCATTGTCGATGCTTTATTTGAAACAGAGACAACTTTAAGAATATGATATCCTCTAGAACTCATTATAATATCAGTAATTTCACCATCTTTTTTATCTNATAAAGCTTCTACAAAAAGATTGGGTAATTCATTTTTCTTAACAACACCTATGTTTCTTACGCTAATTTTAAAATTACTGAAATTATCTCTAGCGCTTAAAAAAGTATTTTCCTTAGAGAAATTGTAAATTTCTTCAATTGTTTCACTTGCTATTATTTTTTCCTCGTCNTCGATAACTAGTTCAATCAAATCAAATTCTAGCTGTCCATATTCATCTATGTTTTCTCTCCTAATAAAATTATCAACCTCCTCTTCGGTCACATTCATTCTTGTATAAAACTGAGANATGAAAAGTGCTTCCACAGTCATTTTNTCTCTTANTTCAGATACAAATACATCATACTTGATACCACTTTTTATAATTTTTTCCCTGAATTCATTAATTGTAAGATTTTCTTTAGCAGCCAAATCAAGAATGTTTTTTTCCAGAGCTATATCTGAGATACTGATTCCAAACCTATCAGCAGCTTGTATAAGAAGGCTTTTATTAATTAATTTATCTACAACTTTTTTAATTATATCCCTTTCANTTAGCGTAGAAAATTCTTTTGTAATTTCATCCTGCGTTAAGTTATCGATTGCATTTTGCACCTCAGATTGCAAGATGACTTTATCATTTACCACGGCTATGATTCTGTCTTTGTATTCTTCTCCATATCCTAAACAGGACACTAATAGCGTGATAGATAATATAAAGATTTTTCTAATCATAATTAGTAGTCAAACTTGTCTTGATAACCAAGTATACCCTCTCTCAGTAGTTCAGCAGTTGTGTTGTTTGATGTTGCTATCCCTTTTGGTAAAAACTCAAAGTAAACCACATCGTCCGATTTTGTGCCATTCCAATATTCTCTCAAGACAAATTTTATTCCATAACAACAGCTTTCATATTCGACTCCTATCATTCGTTCAAGGACATCCTCTGAGTTACTTCTTCTGTTATTAAATGAGTAGTTAATTTTACCTATCAGTGATGTCCTGCTATTTATAGGTAATACACCCGATACATCAATTTCTTCTTGAGTTCCTCTTGCAAATCTGTAGCTGGTGTTGAATATCTTGTTCTGTTTTCCATATGGTCGTTTATAAGAAAATCTGATTTGATTTTTTTCACCATAGTTATTATGTGGATCATATTCTGCGTAGGCAGACATTCTCCAATAATCTCCAAACTTAGCATTGACTAGCCCCATTAAATTAGAAGAATCTGAGTGAACTGTATTGCTGTTATCAAGATGTACAGATCTGTCATCAAAATAAAAAATTTGCCCAATAGTTCCTCTGAGATATTCATTACCTGTATTCGTGCTTATGAGACTGGATGATAATGCTAGCGTCATTTGTTTTGCATCATTTAATCTGTCGTGACCGTAGAATTTATTTTCAGAGAATAAATTATACTTAAAATCGACATCTCCACTATCAAATATTGGAATATCATCTTGATTAGAGGCTGGGACGTACAAAAAATAAGCTTCTGGTTCAAGCGTTTGAAGTAGATTATTCTGGGTAATTTTTTCAAAGATCAATCTGCCTCTCATGCTAATAATCGGTGTAGTAGAGCTTATCTCTTTTCTGGTCTTGCCCGAACTATTTAGAGATAATCTATAATCTCTGTGTTTGATACCAACTTTAGATACCATCTCCCAGCCTGATTTTGATATGGGATACGAAAGTGACGGATAAAATACAGATCTAGTACCCGTAACTTTAGTAGGATAAGTGTGATCAAACACAGCAACTTCACTATTAAAATGATAGTTAAGAGAATTATTCATTCGAGGACTTGTNTAATTAAATTTTATTCTAGGTAACACACTATATTGTTCAGTGAGATCTGTTTTAGCAAGTTGAAAATCAGTAGCGCTGATGGAGGTAGACATAGAACCATATTTAGTATAATCAATTCTATTAAAATTTATGTTTCTGGTTATATGTGTTCTTCCAACTCTTGACACTGTATTTCCAAAATCATCAAAGTAGTTTAAATCAGAGATACCACCAATATTTATTGAGGATGACATTTGTGTTCCAAGCCATCTATCACCATCTCTTTTAAGATTATCTGAAAAGATTCTGTTATCTCTCAAAAAATAAGCATGACGATTTTTTCCGTATATATCATCTTTATCAAGATTTGCAAATTCGAATTCTGTGTTAGTCCTTTTTGATTTGTGACGAAATTCCCCCTCTATCATAAGTCCTCGTCCTGAGAAATTTGTTGGCGTTAATGTCATATCAAAATTTTCTGCTAAGTTGAAATAGTAAGGAGTAGATATAACTGATCCACTTTCACCTGAACTACCTATAGAGGGTAAAAGAAAGCCACTATGCCTCTCTTTGCTTAGTGGAAAGCTGATAAATGGAGAGTACAGTACAGGAATGTTTTTATATTTTAAGAATATATTATATGCATGACCCCTATCATCATCTCGATAAAGTATAGTTTTAGAAGAAGATAATTCCCAGTCAGGATAGTTAATACTGCAGGTCGTGTAGCTGCTTGGTGTCAAATAAATCAAGCCTTCGTCATCTATGAACAAATCTTTGGCTTTNCCTTTTCCAGGTTGATCTTGACCAGGGAAATAGTAAGTTGTATCTGAAAAAGATACAGTATCATTCTGGCTATTATATCCACCCTCTTCAGCGTAGAGCGTCAAATCTTCTGTTAGATATTTAACATTTCCCTCTGTTTGAAGAACACCTGTATCTGCATTAAATTGTGCTCGATCAGATTTCACCAAATCGTTGGCACGCTCTATTTCAACATTACCCGAGGCGAAAAATATTCCNTCTTCATCCTGATTTTGTTCATCTGATCTGACTTCTAGAGTATCGTCATCAGCTTGAACAAGCGTCTTTTGATTTTGATAACTTTCAAATTCATCATCAATACAAACCGGAAGGTTTTTATCAACTCGTGCTGTTAAAAAATCCTCCCTTCTTGAAATGATAATTTCAGTTTCAACTATTTCAGACGCATCAGTATTTCTTGATGGTGTTGTGTTTAAGGATTCTAAATCAAGTTCCTTATCTTTTTTTGCAATTAAGACGTCCTGACTATAAATCTCTCTGACAATTTCATTAGCAAAAAATATTGTAAGTGTTTTAGGCTCTGAAAATTTTCCTTTTACACGATCGAAATATACATAATCCCATCTATCTTGATGGAAGACATCTGTAATCGACGGAGTACCTAACAAAAATATAATTTGCTCTTTTGTAAGACCAGCTCTTAGTTGCTCAATTTTGTTTTTTTCAATCAAATGCCCTTGATCAAAAGGGATTTTATATGGTTTAGGCATCCAACTTGGCCCATTTTCCAAGAATTCTAATAAGGGTTTCTCNGGCAATTTAAATGATGATAGCAAGTCAGCATTAGCATGATTTGATANAATNATAGCTGATATAACAANAAATTTTAGATGTTTTAGATACATGTATAACTCGATAATANTACTCAATGATAAATATTATCAGAATTATGGCTATTTTAACATTGTGTAGCTAAGCAATTAGTACAGCTTCAATTTTAGTGGCTAAAGCGTCAGGGTCATTACCACCAACGAATTTCTTTAAAATCCCTTTTTTTTCATAGAAATCGATTATTGGAGATGTTTGTTCATGATAAACTTTCAATCTATTTCTCACAGTTTCCTCTTTATCATCATCTCTCTGATATAGCGTCCCCTCGGCTACCGGACACTTATCACCAACTTTTTCTCCCTTATCTGTATTTCCAATATAATCACAAGTATCACAAAGTAGTCTACCCGTGCATCTCGCAACTAAATCTTCATCAGGGACATCAATTAATATTACATGATCAAGACAGAGATTTTTTTCTTCAAACATTCTGTCCAAATTGTTGGCTTGACTAATATTTCTAGGAAAACCATCTAAAATAAAACCATTTTCACACTCCTGAGAATCTATTTTTTTCGAAACTAATGAAACAACTAAATCATCATTTACAAACTGTCCAGTCGACATTATGTTTTTAATTTCTTCGCCTATTGCGCTTCCAGATTTAATTTCCTCTCGAAGTAAATCACCAGTAGATATCTGNGGTATATTATATTTTTTTATAATTTTTTTTGATTGTGTTCCTTTACCACAACCAGGCGCACCTAAAAATAGAATTTTCATCTTTCCTCCTTATTTACAATAGCGGAGCAATCACCAAACTCACAATTGCCATTACATTAATTAAAATATTCATGGAAGGTCCAGANGTATCTTTTAATGGATCACCAACGGTATCACCCACAACTGTAGCTTTATGAGTTTCTGAACCTTTTCCACCCAAATTACCTTGTTCGACATATTTTTTTGCATTATCCCATGCNCCACCAGCATTAGACATTGTCAGAGCAAGTAATACACAACTCAGTAAACCTCCACCAAGTAAGCCACCAAGCATTTCTGCACCAAAGCTAAAACCAATAACTACTGGTGCAAAGATTGCTATTGCTCCAGGGAGCACCATTCTTTTTAACGCAGCTGTCGTTGCTATTTCTACACAGCGTCCATTATCTGGTTTTCCTGTGCCTTCAAGCAATCCCGGAATCTCTTTAAATTGTCGACGAATTTCTGTAATCATCTCAAAAGCAGCATCACCCACTGCTGTAATTGTTAATGAAGCAACAAGAAAAGGAATCATCCCTCCAATAAATAAACCTATTANAACATTGGTATCAGTAAGTAGTAATTTTATTGGTATTTCTCTCCCATGATTTACTTCTTGAACAAAAGCAGTGATAATTGCAAGCGCAGCTAGTGCTGCTGCTCCGATTGCAAAACCTTTGCCAATAGCTGCAGTAGTATTTCCAACTTCATCTAGACTATCTGTTATTTTTCTCGTACCTTCACCAAGACCAGCCATCTCAGCAATCCCGCCTGCGTTATCTGCGACAGGTCCGTATGCATCTATTGCCATTGTTATACCCACAGTAGCTAGCATGCCAACTGCCGCTATGCCAACTCCATACAAATTAGCAAATTCATTCGAAATAAAAATAATGAAAGCAATTGCAATTATGGGAACGACTACCGACTCAAGACCTGTTGCGAAGCCTGTTGTGATGACGGTTGCAGATCCTGTTTTACCTTGACTTGCAATTTTACGAACAGGTGCGCTGCCTGTGTAGTATTCAGTTACTAATCCTATTATTACACCACCAACTGCGCCAGATAGAACTGCCAGCCAAATNTNTGAATTTAAGTTCAATAAGTTTATCAAGANATAGGAGGNAATAATAAATATTATNGCTGCTGAAAATGTACCACCTCTAAGTGCGCTACTTATTTTTTCTGTTGATGTACTTTTTGCAAGAATTTTAACAATTAGTATTCCTGCGATTGAGCAAATTAAACCGAGAGATGCAAGCGCTAAAGGAAGAAACATTAGCGATTCTTGTGGGCCCAGAGTATCGATGATTGTTAAACTTAGTGTTGATGCAATAGCAATTGTAGCAATAATCGAACCACAATATGACTCAAAAATATCTGACCCCATTCCAGCAACATCACCAACATTATCACCAACATTATCAGCAATCACTCCTGGATTGCGGGGATCATCCTCAGGTATTCCTGCTTCCACTTTACCAACTAAATCTGCACCAACATCAGCAGATTTTGTGAAAATGCCACCACCTACTCTCGAAAATAAAGCAACAGTGGATGCTCCCATCCCAAAACCATGTATAACTGAGGCTGTTTCTTTATCGCCCCCATATAGAAAGTACAATACACCTAGACCTAAAAGCCCCATCGCTGCGACAGTAAGCCCCATTATTGAGCCTCCAAAGAAGGCTATAACTAAGCTATCCGACAATCCAGTTTTATTTGCAGCATTTGTTGTTCTNACGTTAGCTTTTGTTGCAGTATACATACCTATAAACCCTGTAGCGGATGAGCAAACTGCGCCTATGATGAATGATATCGTACTTGCAACGCCAAGCCCATAATATATACCAGCNATAAGTATAAGCGCAAAGATAAGTAGAATACTATATTCTTTACGGATGAAGGCCATAGCACCAAGATGAATTTGATCTGAAATTTCAACAATCTTGCCTTCACCAGCAGGGAATTTCAAGACGAATTTATAAAGTAAGTATGCAGTTACTAAGCCACCCAGACCGAAGATTATGGGAATGAATTGTCCTGTAATCATAAATATCCTCTTCTAACAAAATTTGCTAAATGTTATATTTTATAGTTCTAATCATAAGGTGAAATATCGGTATGAATAAAACTAAAGCTCGAAGTGAACATATCAGAAAAAGAGCTAAGATTGAAGAGAAATATAGTTGGGATCGNATGAGTGATGCTGATGATGAGAGACAATCCCACTCTACGAGAGCAGTTATTGCCTCTATTGTCGTACTCACAATTTTCACTTTATATCTTTTCAAGCTTTATGAGGTCCAAGTATCGAGCCATGAATATTATGCAACAAAATCGGACTCTAACCGAATAAGAATCAGACCCATTCCAGCCCAGAGAGGCAATATTTTTGATCGTAATGGAAAAATTCTCGCTAAAAATATTACTACATTCGATCTTATAGTTAAGAAAGAAAAAATAAATAATTACGAGGAGTTTCTGTCTAAAGTAAAAACGATTATAGAGCTTTCCGATTCACAGGTTAAAAATCTTAATAAGCAATTTCGTAATAAAAGAATTAGAGATATAACGCTTTTAGAAGACATTACGATGGAGGAGTATTCAAAAATTTCTGTAGATAAACACGCATTGCCCGAAATTGAATTAGGTGTAAGGTCGCGTCGGGAATACCTATATCCTTATTCGACATCTCATGTGCTTGGATATACTGGAAATGTGTCTGACTCTGACGTCTACTCTGGCGTAATAGATATTCAAGAGGGTATGACTGAGGTTGGAAAGCTTGGTGTTGAAAGATTTTATCAAAATATNCTAGCCGGAGAATCTGGGTTTGAAAAACTTGAAACCGATGCGTTAGGAGAAATTATAAGAACCGTAGAAACAAAAGATTCCAAAAGAGGGGATGATGTTTATCTGACTATCGATATTGATTTACAAAATTATGCGTATGAACAGATAAAGAACAAAGAGGGGAGCATCATTGTGATGAATCCGAATAATGGAGATATTATCTCTTTTATTAGTGCGCCTGGTTATGATTTGAATCTATTCACTAAGTCTATAAGCACCGAAAATTATAATAAGTTAATAAACGACATAAGAAAGCCGCTAATTAATCGGGCTATTAATGGTCAATATCCGCCTGGATCTACTCTTAAACCATTTGTGGGCCTGATAGCGCTGGAGGAAAACATCATTAATGAAAAAAAACTAATTAATTGCAGCGGAGCCTATAGTTTAAAAAATCATAAACGTCCATTTAAATGTTGGAAAAAAGAGGGTCATGGCCCCTCTGATTTATCATATTCTTTAACCCAATCTTGTGACGTTTTCTTCTACAGAGTTGCTGAATTAACNGGTATTGATACCATTAGTGAAAATTTATATAAATATGGTTTTGGTCAAAAAACNTATCTAGATTTGTATAATGAATCCTCTGGACTTATACCTGATAGGGATTGGAAATATAAAATTAAGCAAGAACCATGGTACCCCGGAGAGACCTTAAATGTTGGAATTGGACAAGGTTATTTTTTAGCTACNCCTATGCAACTTACTCTCGCAACCTCATCACTCGCTACCGCAGGTANTACTTTCGTTCCTCATCTTCTCCTACAATCGATTGATACCAAAACTGGTGACGCATTACCATATGAATATAAAAAAAATAAGTTTACTACTCCTTATCCTGATGCCAATAANTTAGATATTGTTCATCATGCAATGTGGAGAGTTACAAATGAAAATGGTGTTGGGACTGCTTCTAATATGAAGAGAGTAAAGGGTCTTGAATTTGCGGGCAAAACTGGGACCGCTCAGGTCTACTCGCTCGATGCCGGAAAATCTGACAAAAAAAAGCTCCAAGATCATGCGCTTTTCATCAGCTATGCTCCCTTTGACAAGCCGGAAATAGTGGTAACAGTAATAATTGAGCATGGAGGTAGTGGCTCTACTGCTGCAGCTCCGATAGCGCGCAATATCATAGATTTCTATTTTAATAATAATATGAAGGTTTCAAGTAATGATTGATTATGTAGGTAATAACTATCAATCGCGGGGACTATCCAATCTTCTACATATTGATCTCAAGCTTTTTCTGGCAATCATCGCGATAACAATACTTGGATTATTGACAATTTATAGTAGCTCCTCGGGAGACATGTCCTTAGTGATAAAACAATTTACACGGATTGNAATAGGTATTATTACGATGGTATTTATAGCACAAGTGCATCCAGATAATCTTCGATTATTCGCGCCGCCTTTATATTTTTTTACANTTGTTCTATTAATTATGGTCCTTTTTTTTGGCGTTGGTAACACAGCTGATAGGTGGCTAGATTTGTATTTTATAAGATTTCAGCCATCTGAATTAATGAAAATTTTTGTTCCACTTATGGTCGCGTCTTATTATTCAGATAAACCCCTACCTCCAAAATTTACATACATCCTTGTAGCCAGCATTGTTGTTTTAGCACCCGTTTTAATGATAATGAAGCAACCTGATTTAGGCACAGCTCTGCTTATTGCCATGTCAGGCGCAATTGCGATTCTCCTGGCAGGAATTTCAATAAGGTTTTTTGTGTCTAGCTTGATCATAATCATTTCTCTAGTCCCTGTGTTGTGGATGAATATGCATGCTTATCAAAAGCAAAGAGTATTGACATTTTTTAACCCAGAGTCTGACCCTATGGGTTCTGGCTATCACTTATTACAATCTAAAATTGCCTTAGGCTCGGGAGGATTTTTTGGCAAAGGTTTTCTTAATGGCACTCAGTCCAAGCTTGGGTTTGTACCAGAGCATTCTACAGATTTTATTTTTAGTGCTTATGGCGAGGAGTTTGGGTTTATCGGAGTCTTGTTGCTCATGTTTTTATATCTTTTTATAGCTCTACGTGGATTGAGTATTTCTGTAAAAGCAACTGATAATTTTGGGCGCATATTAACAGGTACTTTAAGTCTAACTATATTTTTGTATGTGTTAGTAAATGTTGGAATGGTCATTGGTTTCTTACCAGTTGTTGGCGCTCCTCTTCCGTTTATGAGTTACGGAGGTACATCTATGGTCACGTTATTTGCAACTATTGGAATTATTATGTCTATCAAGTCTCATCAACGGATTTTGAGAAAATGATTAAGTTGTTATTTATCTTTGCAATGACTATACCAAATTTCGTTTATTCAAACGATTCATATCTTGATAAAAAAGAAGTTCAGGATTTTATAAAATATATGTATGAAGAACATAATTACGAAGAAAAAAAATTGAAACAACTTTTTTCGAAAATTAAACCAAATAAAAAAATAAAAAAATATATTAAGAAAGCCCCTGAAAGAACATTGACATGGAACGGATGTAATGAAAATGATAAGAATTGCACGGACTACAAGCAGCTTTTTGTAACGACTAATAANATTACTAGGGGGGTAGAGTTTTGGAATGATAATAAAAAAGCTCTCAGGAAGGCTCAGCTTAAATATGGTGTCNCGCCAGAGTATATAATCGCAATTATTGGGATAGAGAGTAAATATGGCACCAGGACAGGCTCTTTTAAAACTTTTGATACATTAGCGTCTTTATCTCTGGGTCCAAATAAGGGGAGAAGAGCAAAGTTTTATAAGACGGAGTTGGAAAATTTTTTATTGTTGTGTAGAGAAAATAATTTTAATCCTAGCACTTTAAAAGGATCATATGCTGGTGCNTTAGGCCACCCTCAATTTATTTCAAGTAGTTACAGATACTATGCCGTAGATTTTGATAATGATAATAAAGTTAATCTTTGGAATTCAAATCAAGATATAATTGGAAGTGTTGCAAATTATTTTTATAAGCATGGCTGGAGACCTGGTAATCCCATACTATCTTCAATAATTTCAGATGATATAGCGCTAATTGATAGTGAGTCAAAAAAAACTTATAAACCTAAAACAAAATATAAAGAATATAAATCAAGGGGATTGAGNAGTGATATTGAAATTGATAGTTCTACTTTACTTTCCGTAGTAGGCAGGGAAGAAAAATCTGGCAAAATTTATAATTTTGCGCATAAAAATTTTTACGTCATAACCCGTTATAATAGAAGTAGACTTTATGCGCTAGCTGTATATTTTTTAGGTGAAGAAATTAAGAATGCCAAAACTAAGATGGAAAGAAGATGATTTGTGATATAATCTACAATAATGTTAACGAGTAAACATATTGCTAAGTCTGTAATCTCACTTTTAGTAGCAACTGTGTTTCTATCTGGTAATGTATTATCAGCTCCAATTCCAAAACCCCCTAATCCAAACATCAAATCATATGTATTAATGGATTTTGATAGTGGAATGATAATCGCTTCCAAAAATCCTGATGCTCAAATACCACCAGCAAGTATTACTAAAATAATGACTTCATATATTGCATTCTTAGAACTACAAAACAACACGCTAAATATGAATGAGGATGTTTTAATCAGCAAAAAAGCGTGGAAGACTGGAGGTTCTAAAATGTTTATTGAGGTAGGCAAGAAAGTCAAGGTATCTGATTTATTGCACGGCATCATTACNTCATCTGGTAACGACGCAAGTGTCGCCATGGCAGAGCATATTTCTGGAGATGAGGATACGTTTTCAATTTATATGAATCAGATTGCTTCGAATCTGGGATTGAAAAATACCAATTATACTAATTCAACAGGTTTGCCAGATGATCAGCTTTATACTTCTGCGAGAGATATGGCTGTTTTATCAAGAGCACTAATTAAAAATTTTCCTAATCAGTACAAAATGTACAAAAANAAAGAATTTATATTTAANGATATCAAGCAATACTCACGAAATAAATTACTNTATTTAGATGATAGAGTTGACGGAATAAAAACTGGTTTTACTNAAAAAGCAGGTTATTGCTTAGTAAGTTCATCTAAACGCGGGAAAAGAAGACTTATTTCTGTTGTTATGGGTGCTAAATCCCCTGATCAACGAACAGACATCTCAAAATCATTACTTGAATATGGTTTTAGATTTTATGAGACTCATAAAATCTTTTCACCAGATGATAAAATACATACAGCTAGAGTATATAATGGTGAAAAAAAAGAACTTTCGCTTACTGTAAAAGAAACTGAATTTATTTCGATACCTCGGAGATCTCTTAAGCGCATCAAGACAAATTTTGTAATTGATAAAGGCCTTACTGCACCCGTGAAAGCAGGAGAGAATGTTGGATTTGTTGCAATCAAACTTGATGATAAAGTAGTTACAAGAATTAATCTTTATGCTTCCGAATCAATTGAAATTGGTAATGTATATCGTCGTAGTGTCGACTCAGTCCTCAAAAACTTCTAAATTATGGACAACATTGTATTTCTTAACGGAAAATTTATAGATAAATCAGAAGCCTCTATTTCGATAATGGACAGGGGTTTTCTTTTTGGCGATGGTGTCTATGAACTTATTCCTGTTTATAAATCTAGAATATTTTTATTAGACAAACACTTAGCAAGATTAAAATCAAGTCTAAATCATATTAACATTGATAGCGAGTCTGTTGACATAAATAACCTTGGCGAAGTTATTAATGGAATTATTGAGAAAAATAAAATACTTGATTCTTTTATATATGTTCACATTACCAGAGGACCACAATCTCCACGTAATCACGTTTATCAAACTAATCTTAAACCAACGATATTAGTAATGGGAGAAAACTATAATATTTTCTCAAAAGATCAAATTATGAGAGGATTTCAGGCCACTGTGCAAACAGATTTTAGGTGGACTAAGTCACACATAAAAAGCATTTCTCTTCTTGGAAATGTGCTCCTCAAAAACCACGCTAATGATAATAATTTTTATGAAACCCTTCTCATAAGAGATGACTTGCTTACAGAAGGTGCTGCTAGCAATGTTTTTATAGTAGAGGGTGGTAATGTTATTACGCCAAAACTTAGTGAGAATCTATTACCAGGCGTGACTAGAGATTTGATTATAAATCTTGCTCGTCAGAGCGACAAACAAGTTTTTGAAGAGGATATTTCCTCAGATCGCTTGATAAGCGCGGATGAAATATGGTGTTCATCCTCAACTAATTATGTTGTCCCTATAACAAAAGTTGATGACGTTATTATTCAAAATGGGAAAGTTGGAGACACTACGAAAGAATTTTACAATTTAGTCACAAAATTCATACAGGAATTGTAACCCACATCATCAATAATGACGTGGGTTAAAATACCATTTATCTTGTTTTAGTTTGTCTTTGGTTCGCAAGAATATGCAGCAGCGTTCATCTCTTTTGCTTTAGCAGTACATTCATCTCTTGAAGAGAATGGTCCAACAGTTTCGTAGCGATCGAAGTCACCCTCAATTGGAAAGACTTTTGCTGTATATGCACTTGGCTCNGTGCCAACACCGCCACCACATGCTGTAAGTACAGCAGATAGCATTAAGACAGACATTATTTTGATAGTTTTCATTTGCCCCCCTTTCGGCCTAGTAATTAGAGTATTATTATACCCGTAAAATCAAGAATATCACAACTTACCAGAATTTTAATAAGTTAATTACTAAATTTCATAAACATTATTAGCATTCTCTAATATAGTATGAATATTTTTTCAAAAAAAATAAGTTATATGAATATTTTTTGATACAATCATATTGTTATAACAAAGTATTGGGGAACACNATGATTAATAAAATTAAGAAAGAAAAAGGTATCCTTGAGAAATTTTCAGAGTCTAGAAGATCAATGCTGAAAAGTCTCGGAGCCGTTGCAGCTGCGACGCCAGTTGTNGGAAGTATGTTCAAAGCCAAAGATGCGGATGCTGCACTAGCAGATCATACTATGTATTTAAGAGGGAATTATTTTGAAAGCTGTACTTGCGAGACAATTTGTCCTTGCTTACTACTTCTTGACCCTACCAAAGGTTATTGTACNGCATTCCTTGGATGGCACATTGATAAGGGATGGGTCGGTTCTACGGATGTTAGTGGATTAAATGTAGCAATGTTTCTTCATGCACCAAAAAATCTTCTCAAAGGAGGTTTNACTGTTGGCGTTTATGTTGATGACAGAGCAAGTCGATCACAAAAGAANGCTTTAACTGAAGCTTACCATGGAATTCATGGCGGTCACTTGGGGGTTGTTGCCAGCCTAGTGAAAGGCGNAGAAGGAGGTCCACGTGAGTTTTTACCAACTAGATCTGCAAAAATAGATTTTACTGTAAACTCGCCACATAGACATCTTGTTGTCCATGGAGTAGGTGAAAATAAAATGGAACAACTAGCTGGTGCAGGNGGAAAACCTGTAGTAGTTCACGATACTCCTCTAGCAGTTGCACCTCCATTTCCAATAACTGTCAGTAGAGCATCAAAACTCGTTTATAACGATCATGGCATTAGTCACTCGTTTGAAGGTGGTAATGGGTTAAGCTCTCCATTTGTATATATGGATGGCGGCGCTAAACAAACTGCTATTGAAAAATCCTAATACTTTTAGATAAACCTATCCTTGTCATAAGGATAGGTTTTTCATTTANAGCAATTTAATGNATAATCAAATACCNAAAGCACCATTAAAAGACCGGATGATTGTTTATGTNGGAGTTGCATCAATCATACTAGTTTCATGGGCATATATAATAGGCATGGGTTGGCATATGGGCACATTACCATTTAGTGAGCCAATGCAAATGGATATGAAAACTATGGACATGGATAAAATGGACATGGCGACGGATAATCAAGGAGGCTTAATTAATTCTCTTATAACCTGGATGCCGCCATCACAAGGNGCATGGTTATCATCCGATTTCTTTTTATTATTTTTAATGTGGTCTGTGATGATGATAGCTATGATGACTCCGTCCATTCTTCCCATGGTCATGCTATTTACNGCGATAAACGAAAAAAATAAAACTCAAAATAAACCTTACGCTTCTCCTTTTAATCTTTTATTCGGTTATTTGCTTAGCTGGATTTTATTTAGTTTGGTAATAACTTTACCTCAGTACTCTCTGCACCAAGCAGAACTACTTAATCCAATGATGGAACCTACGCATGCTTATATAGGAGCACTATTTTTAATTTTAGCTGGTTTGTATCAATTCACACCATTTAAAGATGCGTGCCTTTCTGTATGCCAATCTCCACTNAGCTTNATGATGAATAACTGGAGGGATGGAAACCTGGGTGCCTTTTTGATTGGCTACAAACATGGATTTTATTGTGTTGGATGTTGCTGGGTTCTTATGTTAACACTATTTGCATTAGGCGTAATGAATATTATGTGGGTTGCTATCTTAACAATATTCGTTTTGTTTGAAAAATTATCCTACAAATATCCAAAGCAATACAGATACATCACAGGTGTAATTTTTATATCGTGGGGTTTATTTCTTATTTAGTTTTTAGAGAGAGTTATAAGCTGATCTTGCATTTTCAAGTCTTTCTGGCGTCCCTATATCTTCCCAATATCCTCCAAAAATACTAGAAGAAATATTTTTTTCCTCTCGAAGAATGTCTCCTAAATCACTATGATTATATTTTCTAAATAACTCCGAAGTATACAAACCGATTCCAGTAAAAGTAAAATCTTGTCCTTTAATTAGATGATTATCTTCTAGTGAAAAATCACCTTGATGATATGTTGGTTTTGGCACCAGTATGACATGTCCTAATTTATTTGATAAATCATGCTTCAATAAATCTATAAACGTATAGTTAGTCCAAATATCTGCATTAACAACCAAGAATGGGTTTTCACCAAAGAAGTCTAGTATTTTGCGAATGCCATTTGCCGTCCCTATTGGTGACTCGCCCTCATCACTAATAGTAATTTGTATGCCGAACTTTGAACCATCACCAACATGATCATGAATATATGATCCTAGATAAGCCGTATTAATTGCGATATCTGTAATTCCTGATTCAGCAAGTTTAATTATTTTATCTTCTAAGAGTGTAACATTACCTACCTTTAATAGAGGCTTAGGGATGTCTCTAGTTAGGGGCAGCATTCGTTGTCCCTTGCCTGAAGCTAATATTATTGCTTTACGATTCATAACAAATTCTTTATCTCCAATTCATGACAGGCACTTTTAATATTTATAAGGTAAGGATATTTATCTAAGACTTTTTCAACATAAGCGAACGTTCTGGGTATATCAGCAAGATAACTAGTTTTGTTATCTCTATGATTCAATCTAGAAAATATTCCAATAGCTTTTAGATGTCTTTGAAGACCTGTAATATCATACCATTCCTCAAATTCTTCGGAACTAAAATTATATGCATCTTTTATTTTATTTGAGAAGGAATGCAGCATATCTAAAGTTAATTTTTCATCCCAGGTTATATAACAGTCTTTAAG
>PBXG01000022.1 GCA_002728355.1 Gammaproteobacteria bacterium
AGATGTTTTAGATAGCTGTCCATCTAGTCTAAATCCAATAACTTCTGGTAAAAGCATAGGAATAGGTTGCCCAAGCATAGCTGCTTCAGCCTCAATGCCTCCTACGCCCCAGCCTAACACACCAAGTCCATTTACCATCGTAGTGTGTGAGTCAGTGCCAACTACAGTATCAGGATAAAGGTGCTGATTTTTTTCAAAGACAACTTGTGATATAAATTCAATATTTATTTGATGTATGATGCCGTTACTGGGTGGCACGATTCTAAAGTTTTTGAATGCCTTTTGTCCCCATTTAAGCAGACGATACCTCTCAGAGTTCCTGGAATATTCTAGTTTTGTGTTAAGTTCCATAGATTTTTCACTTCCATGATGATCAACCATAACAGAGTGATCAATCACCAAGTCTGTCTGGCANTGTGGATTTATTAATGATGGATTGCCATTAGATTTTTTTACAGCATCTCTCATAGATGCAAGATCAACAACAGCTGGAACACCNGTGAAATCCTGCATNATAACTCTGCTAGGATAAAATGATAGTTCNGTTGGTGNNGNAATATCTCCNCTCCAAGAAATAAAATTATCAATTACGCTCTGAGANAGTTTNGACGAGTTATTTCTAACATAATTTTCAAATAANACTCTTAATGAATAAGGTAGGTGTGNGATTTGTGATTTTGAGATATTNTATATCGTGAAATCTTTATTNTTGCAATTTATATCGCTCTTGTAATCCATAATTTAAAAATTGAAGTTATTCTANCATATAATTTACTAAATACTATGCTTATTTAGATGGTAATTCTCTTCTCATTTTGTCAAATTTTANNCCATAACTATTTTCTGAATTNGATGAGTTATATATTCCTATCATTGGCATACCTCTTTTAGCTTCNCCCAACGCATCATCTAAGATTTTCTCTAGTTCAGATGAATATTTAAATCTNTANAATCTTGGATCAAGTGAGTTATTTATATCATCAACTAATATATAAAGATGATTATTGTTCTTATAAGAATATAACAGCTTAAATTCTGATGGAAGATTGTCAGACACCGGATAACCAAGAGAATTAAAGTACAGAAGATGTGCAAGAATAAATCCCAATGTTGATGATAGTATCAATATATTCTTATATGCAAAATCAATATATCTTATAATTGTAAATATTAAAATCGAAAAAATAATAAAAATTATAAAAACAGATAACAAAAACATATTAATAACCTTTAAGTTGATAAGGGGTGAGTATTGTATTCTGCGCTGTCAATGATCTAAAATCACCAGATGAGTTTAGATTAAATCTTGCTATAGTCATTTCTGAATCATTTTGCATTAGAGTAATATTGTTAAAATAAACTAATTTTAATGACGGATTAACTTTTTCAATAATTAATTTAACATCAACTGGGTTGTTGCTTTTATTATCGTACAAGTAAAGATTTACTATATACTCTCCAGGAATTATTCCTCTTAAAGTAACTACTTCTCTATTTATAGGATATGTATATTCTTCGCCATTAATTGAAACTTTATCATTTATTACTCCCCTATCATCTCTATCAAGATGAAGCCATCCTGCATCCTTTTTTAAATAAGAGACAATCTCGCCGTTGGGATCTTTAACCCAGATGTCAACGTCATCTGGTAAGCTCTCTTTCCATTCTATAGTAATAATATACTCAGCTTTCAGATTTACATTGCCTAGCTTTGTTATTGGATTTATAAATAATATAGTCAAGAAAAATAGAAAAACAAAACCAAGAAGTATATTGAACAAAAGATCAGTGAAAGGATCAAAAGAGTAAAATTTAAATTTTCTTCTCATTTTGTATTAATTCTAGATTTTATCTCTTTCGAGTATGCATAAATATCATATATTCCACCTTCCAATATTTTATTTTGAAACGCAAGAAGTATCGATGATACAAGACCTGTTAATGTTGTGTATAACGCTATCATCATTCCGGCGCTCATTTTTTGTAATAGCGTCTGCATTAATGACAAATCAAAGTTTTCTATTGTTACGATAGAGCTCAACATAATTATAAAGCCTATTACAGTACCTACAAGGCCAAGCTTTATTAGAAGATCAACAACATACCATGCCGTATCACTATATTTAGTTATTTTCATTTCTAAATTATCATTCTCGCTTATTGGATCAAACATAGATTTAAAATATGTATGGACACTACGTGCATAATAATTATTGGAGCAATTTTTATTCAATAGAATAAGAAGCTTTTCTATATCATCCTTTGAGCTTTGGTTGTAAAACAATAAAAGTATTGAGTCAACTTTTTTTATTTGCATACCAATATGAATTGTGAATATTATAAAAATAATCATGATTAAAATTGATATAAAAGTAAAATCATTATTAATAATTTCAGCAATAAAGCCATAAAAAATTAANATATATATAAATACNATGAGTGATGAAATAAAAAATANCCATCTNGTAAAGAGCTGGTTATAAATATTTAATTTAGACATATTAAATTAATTTTTTTGGATCCAATATTTTTAAAAGTTGTGACTTAGATAGTTCTGTTTTTTCAAGAGCTATCTCAATGATGGATTTGTTTGTTTTGTATGCCTCTTTTACTATTGCAGCTGATTGATCATAACCTATTACTTCATTTAGTTTAGTAGCTATNATAGGATTTTTTTCTAAATTATCTTTTATATTTGATTTATTTACTTTAAAAGTATTNATGGTNTCTACNAGCGCAAAAGTGCTATTAATAATCAAATTAAAAGAGTCTATTAAATTNTGTGCTATTATTGGTAACATTGTATTTAACTGAAAATTNCCAGACATACAACCACTTATGGTAGAGCTATGNTGTCCAGAAACTTGAGTCATTGCCATCAAAACTGCTTCTGGAATTACAGGATTAATCTTTCCTGGCATGATGCTACTGCCTGGCTGAAGAGGTTTCAGGCTAATCTCTGCAAGCCCAGAAATTGGACCGCTATTCATCCAGCGAAGGTCATTACAGATTTTGGTATATGTCGATGCAATTCTAAGTAATGCACTATTCATAGATAAAATATGATTTTGCGAACTCATCATTTCAGATTTATTCGGATTAGGTTTAAATTTGATATTCTGACTAGAGTAAATTTTATTTAAATTAGAACAGACATTCTTTGGGAAAGGTTTTGGGGCATTTAGTGAAGTTCCTATGGCGGTTCCGCCTATAGGTAAAAATTCAAGTTCTTCTTTACTAAAAACCACTACTTCTTTTGCATGTACCAGTTGCTCTCTCCATGATTCTATTTCATATCCCAAAGATAATGGAACAGCATCCATAAGATGCGTTCTTCCTGATTTAATTACATCTCTTAACTCCCATTCCTTCTCAATCATGCTTATTACCATATAATCTATTGCATCACATAACTCTTCTGCTAGAACCACTCCACAGATATTTATTGTAGTTGGAATTACATCATTCGAACTTTGTGATTTATTAATGTCATCATTAGGATGTATCGATTTTTTTATTTTTTTGGAAACGATATTTGAAAGAACTTCATTCATATTCATATTTGTACTTGTACCAGATCCTGTTTGGTAGATATCAATAGGAAATTCGTCATAATAGTCCTTGATATTTTTATGTATCTCTAAAGCCGATGAATATATACTTTTGGCAACTTTTTGAGAGAGAAGTTTGCTTGAATGGTTAGCCATTGCGCATGAAGCCTTTAGGGCAGCAAGAGACTCTATAAAAATAGGATCAAACCTCTGCCAGCTTATTTTAAAATTATCAATCGCTCTTTGNGTTTGCGCGCCATACAGTGCNTTTTTAGGAACTTTTACGTCNCCTANAGAATCCTTTTCAACACGATACTTATTATCTTTCATATAATTATGTAGTTATTATGCTATAATANCATCTTTGAGGTAAATATTTATATGAAAAAAGATGATTTACTCTCAATCTCACCACTTGACGGTAGATATTCAAATCTTTGTAAAGATATTNCTTTAATATTCTCTGAATACAATTTAATTAAACAGAGAGTTCGTGTAGAAATAGAATGGTTTAAATTTCTAGCTGAAGCGAATGANGTTAGCACGTTACCTCCAATATCAAAGAAAAATGAGAGTACATTAAATCAAATCGTTTCTGATTTTTCACTCAAAGATGCAAAAAAGATAAAAGATATTGAATTGAAGACAAATCATGATGTAAAAGCAGTAGAATACTACATCAAAGATAAAATCAAGAATACGCCAATGGCCAAATACAGTGAATATGTTCACTTTTGTTGTACATCAGAAGATATCAACAATGTTGCTTATGCTCTTATGATGTCTGAGGCAATTAAACATATAGATTTTAAAATAAGGGAAATTACTGATAATCTTAAAAAAAATGTTAAAAAATATTCTGCCAAAGCCATGTTNTCTTATACTCATGGTCAACCAGCTACTCCAACAACAATGGGTAAAGAATTTTTAATTTTCTACTCAAGNATTAATGAANTAAGAGAACAACTACTAAAAATTGATATTAAATGCAAAATGAATGGNGCGACNGGTAATTACTCTGCTCATGATNTGTGCTTTCCAAGGATTAACTGGCCNAATTTTACCAAAAAATTTATAAGGAGACTTAAGTTAAANCAAAATAGATTTACTACACAAATTGAATCTCATGATCATATAGCTGNAATATGTATGAAAATTAGNCATATCAANTCTNTTATGATTGGATTAACACAAGANATATGGACTTACATCTCTAAAAATTATTTTATTCAAAAGAATATCAAAGGAGAGATTGGGTCATCCACAATGCCGCATAAAATTAATCCTATCAATTTTGAAAATGCCGAAGGCAACCTCGGNTTAGCTAATTCTATTTTCAATTATTTATCAAGTAAATTAGTAATTTCTAGAATGCAAAGAGACCTCTCAGATTCAACTGTGTTGAGAAATATAGGTGTAGGCTTTGGTTATTCAGTCGTTGCGTATATAAATATTATTAAAGGTATTAAAAAAATATCTTTGAATGAAATTAAGATGA
>PBXG01000023.1 GCA_002728355.1 Gammaproteobacteria bacterium
GCATCTTTTTTGGATATTTCAATAGTTGGTCTTGATGCCATATTCCTAAGTCTCTCAACAGGTACAAATGAATTACCAATAAACTGATGAGTGGCAGGACTTAATATTTGTATCGGATATTTTTTCTTGAGTTTTTTATTTTTAAATTCTTCGATATGATTTGGATATGCACCGAGGCCTAATTTTTTAGTATCTTCTGAGTAGATTTGAATTTTACCATCTTTGGTTGGCCATCCTTTTTTAAGATAGTCTCTTTTTTTATGAGCAACATTACCTTTCATCCAACCTTTCTTTTTAAGTTTTTCATACGTTATCCCAGTAAATAGAGGATTGTGTTTAGGATCAATCATGTCTTTTATCATGCTCTCATCTGATTGTTTGAAGCATTTTTCTTTATAGCCCATATATTTAGCGAGTTCTCTATATAAGTCTTGATTGGATTTACTCTCGCCTAGAGGTTTAATTGCTGGTTGCGATAGACTAAAATAATAATGTCCATAAGGCGCATTGAGATCAAGATGCTCTAATGCTGTATCTGCAGGTAAGACTACATCTGCATAATTACAACTATCAGTCCAAAACGTTTCATGTACAGTTGTGAATAGGTCTTGTCGCTTCAACCCTTTTCTAACACTGGTTGTATCTGGAGCACAGTTTGCAACATCTGAATTCCACACAAATAAACTTTTAATAGGAGGATTTAATTTTTTATCATTAAGCGCTTCACCAATTTTAATCATGTTAATACTTCTTGGATCTTTGCCATCTAATAAGTCAGGCCTTTGTAATTTACCCAAATCCACATTCCACATTTCTTCAATTGACCCAACGAATACACCCGAACTTTTATTTCTCCACGCACCCGTAATTGCNGGAAGNAACATGATNGNTCGAACCATCATGCCTCCNTTTCTGTGACGATTNAGTCCNTAGTTGGGTCGNATGTAAGTNTTTTTACTCGCNCCATATTCNTGAGCCAATTGAATTATTANTTCTTTTTTAAGACCAGTNATCCTTGAAACTTTCTCTGGAGTATATTTAGGTAAAANCTCTTTGAGGAAACCTTCATNTCCTGTTGTATNTTTTTTCAAAAAAGCTANATCNTGTTTTTTCTTNNTAACNATNAAGTGCATCATTCCAAGCGCNAAAGCNGCATCCGTTCCTGGNTTTGGTTGAACATGCCAATCACTCAAGGCTGCAGTTCTAGTTTCCCTCGGATCAATACAAATAATTTTTGCACCTTTCTTTTTTGCTTCTTCAACAAATGGAACCATATGNACATGAGTAGATACGATATTTGTTCCCCAAAGAATAATTAAATCATTATTGGGCACTTCATCAATCGCTGGACCACACGCTGCTCCATATGTATATATACCAGCTGTTGAGGCTGCTGCAATACAAATGGTTCTGCCGAGTCTTGCCGCACCCATTTTATTCCAGAATCTCTCTGACATGCCCCAATAACCAAGCATACCTAGTGTTCCTGAATAGCTATAAGGCTGTATTGCATCACCACCGTATTTTTTTTCTGTATCTTTAAGATTCTTAGTTACGAGTTTTAATGCATGATCCCAACTAACTCTTTTAAATTTTGCATTCTTACCTTTAGGTCCTATTCGTATGTGTGGATATAAAACTCTGTTTTCGTTATAAACAAGATCTAGGTAATGGTTAACTTTATTACATAAAAATCCTTTGGTAATGGGATGAGTATTATCGCCAGTGAGATGAATGGCCTTCTTCAATGTAGTATCAACAGTGACTTTTAGGGAACACGTATCCGGACAGTCATGCGGACAGGTTACGTTTACTGTTTTTAGCTTAGGCTTTTGCACTGCATCTCTCCTCAATTTTTTGTATAGTAATGGCACCAGTTGGACACGCTTTTTCACATTCGCCACATCTAATACATTTCTTATGGTCTATATAAAGCTTGCCGTGATAAATGCCATTTGTTTTGGATGGTTCTATAGATTTATATTGTGTATCACCATCGGACAATCTATAAGTTTCTTTTACTTCAACAATACATTTTTCAACAGGTTTTACGAGAAGACATTCATCACACAAAACACAGAGATTATTATTTATTTCAAACTTGTAATGACACAAGTAACACCTAGAGGCCTCTTTTTGAGATTGTTTTTGCGAATAACCAAGCTCGACTTCTTTGTTATTATTTCTTCTATTATCTTTTAATGTCGGCATGGATGACATAGGTATGTAATTCATCTGTAGGTTTCTATTTGTTGAACTGACATTTTTCACATGGTGAGAAGTTCGTTTAATTATTCTCTGCATTAGGAAATTATCAATTTTGTCTGCCGTTTGTTTCGCATGTCCAATAGCATCTATCAGAGTCGTTGCACCAAGAGCAAAATCCCCTGCAGTAAATATATTTTTTTGAAATTTACTTGAATTAATTGAGCTGCGAATTTTTTTGCTATAGTTCGCAATATGCTTAATTGCATCCATATGCTGTTTCTGTCCAATCGCAAGAATAATATGATCAGTTTTGATTATGAATTTTGAACCCCTGCGATCTTTAAGTTTTCCATTCTTGTCGGTTGTCGTTTCAATTAGCTCTAGTCCATCCAACTTACCATTTTTAATCACAGGTCTAATAGGTCTTGCGTTAAAAATCATTTTTCCTTTCTCTTTTTTAAGTTCATCTAACTCACCCGGAAGAATAACTAGGTCACCTTGGTCACGTCTATAGAAAGTTTTAACACTTTTGGCTCCTAGTCTTAGGGCAGTTCTTGAACAGTCCATAGATGTATAGCCACCTCCAATAATCACAACTCTTTTCCCGATATATTTTGAGTCATACTCATTCACTCTTAAAAGAAAATCTAATCCATCTTCAATATCAGGGCTTTTTGAAAAGTTTTTATCAATCGTATTTGGCTTTAGTGTACCCATCGCCAAAACAACTGCATCATACTCTTTTGATAAAAAATCAAGCTGTTCTTTAGTTTCGATTGGATGTCTCAAATGAATTTTGACACCCATAGAGATTATGTTATTAATTTCTCGTTCTATAACATCTCTCGGTAATCTAAAGATAGGAATGCCTTGATTAAGCATCCCGCCTGGCGTTTTATGTTTTTCGTATATTTCGACCGTATGCCCATACCTTCTTAGTTCTCTAGCACAAGCTAGACCTGCCACACCTGACCCAACAACAGCAATTTTTTTTCTAGTGTTTTTTGCATATTGTTCAAGGTGATTTTTTTTTGAAAAATTCCTGTGATCACCAGCAGAGCGTTTAGAAAAACATATGGCTACCGATTCGCCATTATCATCGTCGGAGTGTCTACATGCATCTTCACATGGTCTTGAGCAAACGCGCCCAAGTATTTCAGGAAAAACATTGTCTTCTAGATTAATGTTGTAAGCTTTCTCATAATCACCTTGGTATATTGCCTCTAGATACGACGGAATATCAGTATTAGCAGGACAAGCAGTACGACAAGGTACGCTTTTGCTATACCAAGTAGCATCGCTTTTTTCTGTGAGCTCACCCTGTGTTTGAGATAACGCAGATAATTGACTNAAATAATTTTTTTTCATCACNCCCCCATATCAATATAGCAAATCATGAANGCTCATTCTATATAGTCATATTTNAGTATTCTCTAATATANTCAAAATCTTAGTTTTTTTTGTGNCGAAAATGTTATATTAGGGACTCAACTATTATTAAAGAGGATTAATATGGATTGGAAAGTTTCAGGCNATTATGCCGAAAGTTGTAATTGCGATGTACTNTGTCCTTGTATATTCTTGCAGCCCGCAAGCATGGGTCCATGNAACGCGATGTTGGTATGGGATATCAAAGAGGGTCATTGCGACGACGTTAAACTAGACGGAGTTAAAGTTTCTGCTTATTTAGAGGCGGGAACAGAGAATTTAACTGATGGCAATTGCACGCTTGCTCTTTATATCGATGAAAATGCATCTGATGAACAAGCAGCAGCGATTGAAAAACTATGGGGCGGACAAGGTGGAGGTCATCTTGGAGTTATAGCTGGTTTAGTATCAAATCTTGTTGGTGTGAAAAGAGCTAAAATAGAATGTTCTATAGATGGTAAAGATAAATTTTTAAAAGTATCTGATGCTGGCGGATGGGAAATGAGTGGAGTTGCAAACGCTGATGGCGAAGTAGCGCACTGTGCTTCACATCCACTTGAAGTAAATCCTGGATGTGGTGGAGTTGATGTGAACGTCACTAGTTCACAAACTTATGACGACCATGGATTAAGCTGGACTACAAAACCTTCAAGAGTAGGTCTTTCAGGACCATTTAGTTATCAACCGTAACTTCTGATATTGCACTAGAGAGCTTTAAGCTCTCTAGTGTGTACCAATTATATGAACATCAATCTCTCGTGTATGAGGCTGTATTCTATGTTCAAACAAAAAAATGCCTTGCCAAGTTCCGAGATCAATTTTTTTATTTCGGATGGGTATACTCAAATGCGTAGATGTCAAACTAGCTTTAATGTGTGCGGGCATATCATCAACTCCTTCTGCTTTGTGTTCATATAAATCTAGATTCTGCGGAACGAGTTTATCAAAAAAATTCTCTAAATCACGTAATACCGAATCATCCGCATTTTCTTGAATAAGTAATGAAGCGCTCGTATGTTTTATATAGAGGGTGAGCATACCTTCAGAAATATCTTGTTTGTCTATAGTCCTCGAAACTATATTTGTAATCTCGTACAATTTTTGACTATCAGTCTCAACATTAATCTTAGTAAAATATTGCCTCATACGTTATTATAAACCAAACATAATACTTGTATGACAAATAAAGAACCAATAAAGCCTGAAATATCAAAAGCAATTAATGCCTTCAGTCAAAATAATTTTGATGAAGCAAAAAAGTTGTGTGAAAAACTACTAGAGAAAGAATCAGATCCGGATGCAAATCACATACTAGGTTGCATTAAGATGAGAGAGAGAGAATATGATGATAGCATAAAACTACTCAATACTGCTCTTAAACTCAAAAATGATGATATCGGTATTTTGATTTCCCTAGGATGTGCTTTAAGTTCTAATAAAAATTATGATGAATCAATAAAAATATTTAATAAAATTATTAATATCAATTCTAAAATTTCTCAGGTTTATTTTTACTTAGGTGAGTCATATCGCCAGACTGAACAATATGAAGAAGCTATAAGCTCGTTTAAAAAATGTCTGGAGATTACACCCGATCATGTAGGATGCCAACTAATACTTGGAGTAACTTATGAGGAATTAAGTGATTTTGATAACGCTATAAATTTTTATAAATCTTGTATTGAGTCTTATCCGGATTACGTAGAGCCACACATAAATCTTGGCATGTGTTATCTGCTCAACGGCAATTATGATGATGGCTGGAAAGAATATGAATACAGGTTGAAAATAAATTCTGAGTTTTATAAGCGTAAATTTGATAAACCAATTTGGGACGGTAAAAACCCTGAAGGTAAAACCATTTTATTAATTGCAGAACAATCTGTTGGCGAGACAATTCAATATCTTAGATTTGCTGAGCAAGTAGCTATTGATGGGGCAAAAGTGATAATTATGGCTCAAGACCCTATTATTAATTTTTTAAAAAAACAAACATGGATATCAGAGGTTTTACCATACGATGGCGTTATCCCAGAGTACGATAATTATTGCTATATGATTTCACTTGCATATTTTAATGATTGGAAACCAGATATCATACCTCAAAAATTTCCATATCTAAAAGTTGATAATGAAGCATCTGATAAAATAAAAACTGATAAATTTAATATTGGAATTGTCTCAACAGCACCGCGAGAACTATCAAATTATAAACAAATTGTTTTACCCGAAAAGGCGCTAGATAACTTCTTCGATGATAACAAGCATAACGTAATAGATTTGCCTGAGATTGACGATGTTGACGAGTTGATAAATGTTATAAATAAGTTAGATTTAGTAATTACTATTGAGGGAATTGTTCCACACATCGCAGGAGCGCTTGGTATAAGAACACTTTTATTATTACCCGCAGTACCAAAGCATACCTGGGACCTAAACTACAAAGAATCCACTCCATGGTATCCGTCACTTGAAATCATAAGACAAAAGGAAGCAGGTATATGGAATCATGTATTAGCTGAAGTTAAAAAAAGAGTAGATAATGTCTAAATTTTTTATAAAACAAGCTTTTGCAGAAGCCATGGATTTGCAAAAAAACGGCAGGTTGAGTGAGGCTAAAGAGATTTATCTTAAGATACTTGGTCAGTCACCAAACGATGCAAACGCACTGCATCTTATCTCGCTGGTATTTATGGCAGAGGGCAATTATAACGAAGCAAAAAGTTACATAGAGAAGGCAATCAATGAAGCGCCTAATCAAGCTGTCTTTCATAGTAATTACGGAGGTCTATTGCACACTATGGGCGACCTTCCTGCTTCTGTCAAAGCGCTCAAGAAATCTCTAAAGCTTGATAAAAAATTGTTTCAGTCTTATTACTCTCTTGGAATTGTTTATACGGATATGGAAGAGTTAGAAAAGGCTGTGGAATTTTACACTAAAGCACTAGAAATTGATCCGTCATCAACAGCAGCACACAATAACTTGGGTAATTTACTGAGCAAACTTAATAATCCAGAAGCTGAATATCATTATAAAAAACTCATTGAACTGATGGGTAATGAAGTTTTTCCAAGACTAAATATGTCTAATTACTTAATAAGAAACCAGAGATATGATGATGCAATTAAATATCTAAACGAACTAGTTGAGCTTGATATCGCTACAAAAGAGGTATTTAATAGCCTCGGTGTTGCCTATAAAGGATTAGCTAATGACGATAAGGCAAGAGAGATGTTTAATAAGGCTCTTAAACTAGATTCGAATTTTGAGTTAGCAAAAGGAAACTTAAAGAGTCTAAACTAAATTATTTGTGGCATTCGTAATTCACGAGTTCACATAATCTTCTATTTCTAAGATGAGAAAATATGAGAGTAACACTGCCGGCTATAGTTATCAAAACAGAAATCATCTCTTCTGAATGCTGTTCGGAGTGAAAAACCTCATGAATAAGGATAGAAGTTGTTAGTAAAGCTATGCCAATAATACCCATGATAGCAACTTTTTTATCTCCATGTTTTTTGCATCCTAAAAAAAACGCAAGTGCTGCCGACGGAAGAATGAAATAGATAAGCGCAACATGAAATTCATGACTAGCTAAAAAAGAGTATGGAGCAATCAATAAAATCAAAGGCAATAGTACGCAATGTATTCCACAAGCTGCAGATACAGTGACGCCAAAGTAATCAATTATTTTTTGCATGAGTCAAATCTAGCAACTTGTATAATTTATTCAAGCTTTAATTGTCATTATTTGCTTATGAAAAGTGCTAAAATAAATGCATGACTACCAAAACAGATTTTGACTTAGTGCTTAAGTCAGGTAAAGTTNTGCTNCCTAACGGCGAGACAATTACTGATATCGGCATAAAAGATGAGAAGATTTGTCACATNGGTNNTTTGCCNAATTCTCAATTAAGTTGTAGNGAAGAAAATNTTATAGACTGNAAAAATTTTCATGTNCTTCCNGGNGTAATAGACTCNCAAGTTCATTTTAGNGANCCTGGNTTGGAGAATAAAGAAAACCTGGAATTTGGTATGATGGCAGCNGCNGCTGGAGGNGTTACAGGGATATTTGAAATGCCTAATACTAATCCNCTCACTATAACTCCTGAAGCAATTGACGATAAAATTAAACGCGCTTATCGTGTCCCATGGACGGACTTTGCATTTTATCTTGGCGGAACTGGAAGAACTGGCCCTAATCTTAAAGAATGGGAAAACCACCGCGGTGTATGTGGTATAAAAATCTTTATGGGTGCAAGCACTGGGGATTTGATTACAGCAACTGACGAAGAAGTAGAATCGGTTGTAGCGAATGGCAGTAGGGTGATTGCTGTTCATGCCGAAGATCAGATGATCATGAATGAAAATATGAAAACTATTTTGGGCGATAGTGATGATGTATCCATGCATTGTAAATGGAGATCTCCAGAGAGTTGCTTATCTGCAACTAAACGAGTTGTTGCGATAGCAGAAAAATATTCAAGAAGAGTTCACATATTACATATTACTACCGCTGAGGAGATGGAATTTTTAAAAACAAAAAAACATATTGCAAGTGTAGAACTACTAACAAACCATCTAACATTATTTGCACCAGACTGCTACGAGAATCTTGGGACTTTAGCTCAGCAAAACCCCCCAATAAGAGAAAAACATCATCACGATGCGTTATGGAAAGCATTAAATGATGGGATTGTTGATATAGTTGCATCAGATCATGCTCCGCATACCCTTGATGAAAAAGCCCAGTCTTACCCAAATTCGCCTAGCGGAACACCTGGAGTACAAACGCTTGTGCCTATAATGCTTAATCATGTTAACTGTGGGAAATTAACACTAGAAAAGCTTGTTGATCTCTGGTCCTATGGCCCAGAGAGAATTCATAAAATTCATAATAAAGGAAGAATAAGTCTTGGATACGATGCTGATTTCACAATCGTAGATATGAATAAAGAAATGACAATTACTAATTCACAACAAAAATCGAGAACAGGATGGACGCCTTATGACGGTATGAAGGTTAAAGGTTGGCCACTATACACAATCATTAGAGGTAACATTGTTATGCGTGAAGATGAATTATTAGAGCCTGTTGGCAAAGAGATACAATTTAAAGAAACGCTATTATGAAAATGCCGTCATTAGATCATGAAAATCTTTTCATGGGGTTAGCAATTGAATTGGCCAGGGCTGCTTATGATAACGACGAAGTTCCGGTTGGAGCAGTAATCGTACAAAAACGAAATCATGAAGTTATTTCTGCATTTTCAAATCAGATGCGCAAACAAAGATCCTCTATAGCTCATGCAGAAATGCTTGCAATTCAAAAAGCCAACAAAATCATCGATAATGAGAGACTTATAGGGTGTGAAATGTTTGTGAGCCTTGAACCATGTCCTATGTGCGCGCACGCAATAAGTATATCCAGATTAGATGCATTGCATTTCGCTGCAGAAGATCCAAAAGGCGGAGGTGTAATCCATGGCCCAAAAATTTTTGAGTCGTCTTCTTGTCATCACAAACCAGAGGTAAAGTATGGCCTCATGGCTGATGAGTCATCAAAGCTTCTTCGCTCTTTTTTTAAATCTAAACGATTAAAATGATAGTAGATTTTTTATATATCATTTTTTCTACTTTTCTCATCGTTACATCTTTTTTTATTTTTGCTGTCATAATGAAAATTTTAATCCAAGGGCTGATAGCGCAATATCACAGCGTTATGGAAATGAAAGTTAAACTAATTATTAACGAATTTGCGCAATCACATCTTTGGGTTGTAGACGCAGCAAGACGGATTTTAAAAACTAACTTAGATCAATCTTCTAGAAAAAACTTAATGCTCATAATTAGTATTGATAAGAATTTAAAATTAGATGGTTATGGAGCTGTTAAAGGTTATATTATTCATGAGGATACTAAGTACGATAATGTATTTACTATTCACCTTGATGCTAAACTTTCATCAAAACAAATGCTCTCTACGTTATGCCACGAATTATCGCACTTAATTCAATACGCGGAAGGTAGACATAAAACATATACTTTCAACAATACTAAATATGAATTGTGGAATGGAATAAATTATGGACCAAAAGACTCTATTGAGTATTCTAAGAGACCATGGGAAATTGAGGCGAAGGCAATGGAGAGTAAGTTTGTTGAAGATTATTATCAATCTAACAATGCTCAGTAAGTTATAGTATCTTTTATATAATATTTTCGTTACATTTTTACTAGATAACAATAGTAATTCAATTATAATTTTTTGTATGAGTATAGATGAAAAAAATATGAACGACTTAAATTCTGGTTGTGGAGCATCTGAACCTTATGCTCTACAAGTTACAGATAACAGCATGGAACCAGAATTTCCTGAGGGTTGCATTGTCTTAATCGACCCTTCCGGCAATTTATCTGAGAATAACTATGTATTTATTGAATATGACGGTGTTAGATGGTTTAGGAAGCTTATTGAGATTAATGGAGAAAAAAGATTAATCGCGTTGAATGAGATGTATCCAGAGATTTTATTAGATAGTTCTTATGATATTCTAGGAATAATAGTACAAAAGAATGTTAAAGGAGAGATTAAGCATTACAAATGAAGAAAGTTACTATTTATAGCACACGTATATGTCCTTACTGTGTAAGGGCTAAGAATTTTTTTGACAAAAAAGAAATCCCTTATGAAGATATCATGGTCGATCAGGACCCTGAACAACTTCAAACTATGATGGAAAAATCACAGAGACAATCAGTCCCTCAAATATTCATAGGCGACTATCATGTTGGTGGTTTTGATGATCTCATTGAACATGATATGGATGGAAAACTTGAAGATTTACTCAAGGACTAATCATGGATAAATATGAAAACCGAGCTATGGAGTTAGAGAGCGGCATTGCGGCTTTCGAGACGAAGAATTTCGCTCATGCAATTAAACTTTTATCTCCTATTGCTGAAGAGGGAAATTCAGAGGCTATGTATAGAATGGCAATCATGCTACAAAATGGATTAGGTTGTATAGCGGACGAAGCTAAAGCTTTTAGGTATATGGAATCTGCTGCTAAAAATGAATATCCGCTGGCTCAGCACGCGCTTGGTTTTATGTACTTTGAAGGAGAGTGTACCGAAAAAAATATAGATAAAAGTATTGAGTGGTTCACTAAATCCGCAGAG
>PBXG01000024.1 GCA_002728355.1 Gammaproteobacteria bacterium
TCTTCAGGTTTTGCAATCATCATTCACTTCCTCAGGAAAGTATTTTAACACACATTTGAGCGGATTCGATGCAGCTTGACCTAAGCCACAAATAGACGCGTCTGACATAACTTGTGATAAATCATGAAGCAATGGCACATTCCATTTTTTCTCACTCATCAATGATACAGCTTTTGATGTACCAACTCTGCATGGGGTGCATTTTCCACATGATTCATGAAGAAAAAATTTCATAGTATTTGAGGCCGCAGAAACAGCAGTATCTTTGTCTGACAATATAATAATTGCTGCCGAACCTATAAAACAACCGTAATCATGTAGAGTGTCAAAATCTAGAGGTATTTCTGATAATGAGGCTGGCAATATTCCGCCCGATGCGCCACCAGGAAAATATCCATAAAACTCATGACCCTCCAACATTCCTCCTGCATATTCGTCAATCAGTTCGCTAACTGTTATTCCCGCTGGAGCAAGATAGACACCAGGATTTTTAACTCGTCCGCTGACCGAGAAGGATCTCAATCCTTTCCTTCCGTTTCTGCCGTGAGACGTAAACCAATCGGCACCTTTTTGTAAAATATCCCTAACCCAGTATAGCGTTTCCATATTATGCGCTAGCGTTGGTCGTCCAAATAACCCTACTTGTGCGACAAACGGAGGTCTGAGTCTTGGCATTCCTCTTTTACCTTCAATAGACTCAATCATAGCTGACTCTTCACCGCATATATATGCCCCAGCCCCTCTTCGAAGCTCAACATCTGGGATAGTATTATTAAATTTATCTTTCAAGCAAGACAATTCTTTTTCAAGTATATATCTAACGGCAGGATACTCATCTCTTAAATATATATATATTTTATCTATTTCAACAACCGATGATGCAATCAACATTCCCTCAAGAAACCTGTGAGGATCTGACTCTAAATAAAATCTATCTTTAAAAGTTCCAGGCTCTCCCTCATCTAGATTTATAGCAAAAAGTCTTGGCTGAGGTTGTTCCATTAAAATTTTCCATTTTTGTCCAGCTGGGAAACCTGCGCCTCCCAATCCCCTGAGATTGGAGTTTTTTAATTCTTCTACTACAGATTCTTTTTTAATTTTTCCTTCTTTAATTTGTGAATATAACTCATATCCACCATCTTGAATATATTCTTCCATATCAATGTAGTCAGGTATTACCGGATCAAATGACTTTTTGTCAATGATGGTTTTAATCTTTTTTAAATCAGCTTTATCGACTTCATTAAATTTGACTGTAGCTGCAGGTGCTGACTGACATCTGCCAATACATGGAACTCTCTGAATTCTTACTGTCCCTTTATAATAATTCTCTAAATTTTCTATTAACTCATCTGCTCCATTGAGTTGNCAACTCACTGAGTCACATACTCTAACCGTNAGCGATTGTGGTTTAGAAGTACCATTTGTTATNACATCAAAATGATGATAAAAAGTTGCAACTTCATAGACTTCTGTTTGAGAAATATCTAATAAATCNGCCANAGCNGTCATATGCTTCTCATCNATATAACCAATNTTATCTTGGATNACATGGAGATACTCAATAAGNTGATCTCTTCTAAAATCCTGGATATCAATTAGCTCAATCAAATTATCTCTAACNGCCGGNTCCACATTACGTCCGCGACTACGTAATTTTTTCTTCTGTTTAAAATTACCTTTTTTAGGCATAATCCATCATTCCTTGAATTATTAATTCTGATTGCATATCATCATTATAGGTTCTTTAAATGACTTATCAAGTAAGCTAAATATACACAAAAAATATGGTGATAATATGACTACAGAAAAAACATATTCAACAGAAGAGATTGAGCAACANCTCAAAGCTAATCTTCAGCATTGGTATTTCGAAAATGGCTGGATAAGGCGTAAGTTCAAAACTAGCGGTTGGAAGGGAACCCTAATGGTAATAAATACCGTTGGCCATCTTTCTGAAGCTGCATGGCATCATCCAGANATATCTGCATCGTATGGTTTTGTAATCGTTAAACTTCAAAATCATGCCGCAAAAGGAATAACAGACAAAGATTTTGCATTAGCAAAAAAAATAGAAGATGTCGTTCAATGGAAGCCAGCTGATGAGGATAATACGCTCGAAGGCACGCCTGATGATNCTAGATTCAAATATATTAAATATGATTAATTAAGTAGTTTTTTTACAGTTTTAGTTATCTCGCTACTTGGCAAACCATTCGCAACAATTCTCTTCACTATGAGTCCTTTGTCTATAATATAAANGTTAGAACTATGTTCGACTAAGTAGTTACTNCTTGAGGGATTGACAAGCTCAAATGTTGTTCGAAAATTTTTACTAATTTTTTTCAAATCATTTTCTGATGATGTCAATGCAATTATTCTGCTGTCAAAAAACTCCATATATTTTTGTAATCTTTCAGGAGTGTCTCTAAGATAATCTACACTGATAAATACAGGCTGTACTTCGACTGCATCATCACCGAGCTCTCTCAGACTTTTTGTTATATCGATTAATGTTGAAGGACAAATATCAGGACAGTGAGTGTATCCAAAAAAAACTAGTAAAATTTTATCTTCATACTCATTCAACTTAATAGTCTCTGATTTGGTATTCAAAAAAGATACATTATGGAAAGCGTTTGTCATATCTGGCATGGCAAATGACTTGGATGACATTATAAAAATTAATGTAATTGTATTTATAAATTTTTTAAAAAATTTCATTTTGAAGCTTGATGATTTACTTACTAAATATAAGTGTAATATAAAAAACTTAAAAAAGCCTGTAAATACTAAATTATTAGTATTTAAGAAAATACTAATATATCAAATAGTTACTGATTTGTTACAAATTAGTTTTGACTCATTTTCAAAAAATTTTTATTATTAATTTATCGGGATTATTCCCAAAGGAGCTTGGGTACTACCCAAGTACAATAAAACGATTATCTAGGAGGTAAAGATGATCGGAAATATATTATTAAACTTACGCTATCTGTTTGCTCCAATTCTTATTATTGTAGCTGGCGCAGGTGTCTTAATTGGAGGCATGTGGGCTTGGACAGGTGTTATACTTTTATTTGTTGGTCTATTAGTAGACATAGCAACTAAATTTGAAACTTCTGGCGTAGGATACGACGAAAATGGTGAGACAAGAGGATGGGCAACTTTCCAAAACTTGACTATGTACTTCATGTTACCAGTTTTCGTTCTGTTCCAATTAGTAATGGCGTATAGACTATATACGTTCATGGCACTAGGTGGAGCTGAAGGTGCAGTAGTTATGGAACTTATTCCAGGTATACTAGTAATGCACGAAGGTATCACAGGTCTTAACTTGATCGGTGCTACTCTATCAGCTGGTATCTTCATCGGTATCGGAATCATCTATGGTCACGAGCTATCACATACTAAAGGCTTCGGCTTTGTGATTTCACGTCTAATGATGGCGCTATCTGGTTCTGCACATTTCTGCTATGCACACGTGTACAACCATCACTTAGAACTTGCAAGTGAAGATGACCCTGCAACTGCACCACGCGGTCGTACAATTTATGGTCATTATCCATTGTCTTACTTAGGACAATCTAAGTTCTTATACAACATGGAAAAAGAAAGACTATCTCGTATGGGTGTGCCTTTCATTTCATGGCAAAACCGTTGGATTCGTGGTTACTTAATGGCTGTTCCAACAGTTACTCTGTTCTTCATGGCAGGTGGCTGGATAGGTATGGCTTCATTAGCTGTAATCTGGGGTATTTCAAACTTCGAATTAGAAGCGTTGAACTACCTTGAGCACTACGGTCTAATTCGTGTTAAAGATCAACCAATCGATTATCGCCATAACTGGGATAACTCTACTTGCTTTACTGCATGGTTCTTCATTGAAATCGGCCGTCAAGCAGATCATCACGATCGTGGAGAAACTCATTTCTGGGAGCTTGAAAATGTTGGTTGCCCTAACACTGGATGGGGCTACTTCGTAGTCTTCTTCATCGCACTAGTTCCACCAATTTGGCACTGGTACATGAGAAAAAGACTTGCTGCTTGGGATACACACTTCGCTACTGACGAAGAAAAAGCAATTGCTACAAGACTTAACAAAGAGGTTGGATACGAAGGTACTCCATTCGCTGGTGACGTCTTAGCAGATGCTGGTAATGTTGACCTAGGCATGAGAACTGCTAAAAAGTAAACCATATTTACTTTAAAGGTGAGTACCCTCTTTTGAGGGTACTCATTTTTTTTATCACTCTAAATTAATTTTATTAATAAAATTTTCAAAAAATATAATGCACAAACCATATTTTTTAAGGTATATTTAATATATAACGTAAGTAGGAGAATGTTATGAAAGTTACTTATGATGCAGAGACTTGTTCACATGCAGGTGAATGCGTAAANGGCGCACCTAATGTGTTTAAGGTTGTTGANGGTCAATTCGTTATTGATACANCNGCAGACTCTGAAGAAAACATCAGANCAACAGTTGCAANCTGTCCATCTGGTGCTTTAAAAATAGAAGAATAATTNATTAGCATANTGATTTTTCAGTATGCTNNTAATTATAAAAAAATAAACATAATAAGGGGGTAATTATTATGCCAATCGGAGATCATCTAAGAGATGTTCAGGACCTCTATGGAAGTCCTGCATGTCANCACACCAATGCCGTGCTNTTAGCAGCAGGTGANAAAGGTGTTGATCTAAACTGTCACGCTGAGAGTGATTGGGGNCCTTCAAGTTCTATACGTGGAATGTCTCCACTAGGAATAGGTCCTATCCTTAAAGATCGTGAGTGTGTTAACTACGGATTAGTTGCTTGTCTATCGTANATNGATGATAAAGGCTTCGGTCCATCNCTTGTTCATAGAAATGGTGTAACAAGAGCTCGTATGTACCAAGAAATTGGGGCTGCAGCATCTTGNGATCCNTCAGATGANGCAAGTTTATCTGCTTGTCTTGATNTATTAGAGGCAACGCTTGGTTCACCTCTAGGTAATATGAGAGGGGATTTTGTTTGTGGGCAGTATACNCTCGCTGACTGTGCTTGGGCTGGCGTCTGTCAAGTCGCAACTAACNCAGGTAAGGGAAGTGCAATTAGCTCTAGATCCAAAGTTAATACTTGGTGGAGNGCAGTTCAATCTCATCCATCAACTAGTAAAGAAGCTATTAATCCATACTCTTGTATGGCTAGCAAAGCCGATGCTGATGCTGGTACGATTAGAGAAGTTCGTATTAATACTCAGTAGTACTAGTTACTTTAATATAATTGAAACCCCAGTTTTTAATTGGGGTTTCTTTTTTATAGGGTGGTGTTATCATAATTAGTCGAGAGATTTAATATTTAAATGGAATTTTTATCGCAAAATTATTAAGGTTTTTTCATGAATATATATAAGTATTTGTGGTTTCTTGGAGACAAGCCCAAAGATGGTAAAGTAACTATACAGCCATCCAACAAAACAATTGAAGTTAAGAATAATCAAAGCATATTATCTGCTGCTCTCGATCAGGGATTAGATTGGCCTCATGATTGTAAATTTGGTAGCTGCACTTCATGCAAAGCGCAATTAACCAAAGGCAGAATAAAACCTACATCAGATTATTCTCAAGTTTTGAGCAAAGAGGAAATCAATGATGGTTATTTTCTAGCTTGTCAGGCACGCGTAACAATGGATTGTGAAGTTGAAGTTGAATTAGGTGATCTTGTAAGAGTGCCATCAATTAAGACCGATGCAATTATTAGCAAAACTGAAATGCTTACAAACGATATAATGAAAGTCGTTGTGCAAACAAAAAATAATATTGAACATGCGGGACTTCCAGGAATGTGGGCAGAGTTATCTATAGAGGGTTTAGATAGACCGCGTTCTTACTCGTACGCTGCTGCGCCAAAAAATGAACAACCCAACGAATTCACTTTCTTTATAAGGAAGGTTCCAGGCGGTAAGTTTACTGAATGGTTATTTGATAACGAGAGAGATTTTAATCAAAAGGTGGTCATCAATGGTCCTTTTGGCTCTTTTTATTTACGAGAGAAGAATACGCCTATAATTTGTATCGCAGGCGGTAGCGGTTTAGCTCCCATAAAATCCCTCTTAGAAGGTGGAGTGATAAATCAAATAAAAAGAGACGTCATATTTTTATTTGGCGCACGAACTCAAGAGGATTTGTATTGCATTAAAGAAATTGAGGAATTAAAACTCAATTGGAACAAAGAACATAACTTTGAGTTTATACCTGTGCTTAATATGGAGCCCGAAGAGAGCGGTTGGACAGGTGGAAGGGGAATGGTGACTGACTATTTCGAGGAGAAATATATTAAAGAGAAAGGTCTTGAGATCTCTGATTGGCAGGGCTATTTATGCGGTCCGCCGCCAATGGTTGATGCTGCTTGCCAACTCCTTGAAAAACATGGAATAAATTCAGATGAAATCTTCTATGATAAGTTCACTGACTCCAGCAATTTATAACTATTACGCCGATATGGTTTTGTAGCAAAAAAAATGTTTACAAACCTCATATTTATGCTAATTTTAAAGAACTATTAATAATAACTATTACTATTAATATATTAATAATTACTAATATAGAGGAGATAATAATATGGGATTTCTATTCGGAAAAACAGCTCAAGGNACATATGTAGTCTTGATATTCTGGGTAGCCTGTTACTACTTCTTCAGCAGCATGTTTCCAGCATGGCATTTTGCACCAGGATCAATGCCTGGTCTAGCAGGNTGGCCTATAGCTCTATTAATAGGTTTTCTATTAATNGTTGCTAACATGATAAGTGTATACTTATTCATTAAGGTTGCGGGTAACCGCCCTTGGGAATGGTTTGAAGATGGAGTCTACGGACCAGGAGATGAGGGGTAAACGAATTTGATCACACAATGCATTGTGTGATTNAATACGTTGTGACTTAGTCACAACAAAAATAACAATAAACAGTCTTTAATAAATAAAGGGACTTCAAAAGTGGGGATTTTTTAAACATTGACGTTATACCACTTATGTTTATCTAGACTGTAAATTTTATATATATATATAAATGAGGGAAAAATATGAAAACAAAAAGTAATTGGAAGCTCGGAGCAGCGGTAGGTACAGCCTTATCGTTGGGTTCTGGAGCTGCAGTTGCTGGACCACACGGTTTCGATCTACATAACGTGTTTCATGGTGCATCAGCTTCTATGGCTGGTACAAGTATTGCACACGTTGAAGATCCAGTTTCAGCCGTTTTCGGTAACCCAGCAACATTAACTACCTACTATGGTGGTACTAACTTCATGTTTGGAGCAACATTCTATATGCCACGTGCTCGTATGCAGCATGATGGATCTGCAGGTTATGCAGTAGGTGAAGCTACATCACTAGTTAGAATCACTAACGGCGCTACTGGTAAATCATTAGCGGCTTCAGGTGGTTATTCATTCGACGCTACGTCTAAAGCAGATGTATACGC
>PBXG01000025.1 GCA_002728355.1 Gammaproteobacteria bacterium
AGTTACCGAAACCCTAACTGAATTATTTAAAATATAAATATATGACACACTCATGAACAAAATAATACCAAGTATCGATGAAGCTATTAATTTAGTTCTTTTACTCATTCAGATTTATCGAATTGGTTGTTCTAATTCATCCTCAATCAATTCGCCAATTTCACTATCAGAAACCATATCATCTTCATTTAAATGTACAGGACGATTTAACTCGGCATATTTTTTTATGAAATTTCCTAGAATTAGGATAATTGCAATATAGAAAATTAGGACTAGTGCAAACCTGTAAGCTAAAGAACCGCTCTCAATAAGCGTCTGTTGCATTTGATTAAATTCACTATCTGGTGGTAATACCAATATTCTTATAAAAAACCAGACACTTATCAAAAAACTAACTACTGGCATTGCTTGATTTAAGCCCTTTGAGTCTCCAATTGCATCAAATAACTCATTACCACCCCATGGGACTGCTTTAAATATGACACCTTCGAGGCACATTAAATAAGTCAATTTACAAATTGCCATTAATACACCTGAAGATTGAACAGAATCAAAAGAAGTTGCATAAAAGAATAAGTATCCAACTATAGCTAATGAAATCATGGAATAAAATTTAGGCGATAAGTCAGCTTGTTCACGATTTGTAACTATATGAAGAGAAGCAATGAAACCTAGGATGAACCCAAAAGGAAGATCTATCACAATAAATAGAACTGTAGATAAGATTGCAAAGAACATTGCTTGAGGATTCCAGCTGAATCTTGTCTTTTGATCATAAACAAAATATTCGATTAAAGATTCAATACCTTCGTATGAGAATGTAACGATAACCAAGCCAAATAGTACACCCAAGAAAATAGCTAAATTCTGTGGTTCAACAGAAAACGTAAAGCCTTCTTCAACAAAAGCATATATAAGTGAGGTAAGCATTGCGACTAGCGAAATCTCCATAAATGTTTCAAGTCTAGTTTTCTCTTGTAAGACAGTCTCTTTTTTTGTCCACTTAACTCTGTAGTGAGAAATTATTCTGTTAAACCATTCCTGAGCTAAGAGCACAGCATAGAATAAAAAGATAATCATTGAAGTTATTCCAAATGCGAAGGCATTTTTTGCTTGATTAGAGAAATCTATATCACTAAATAAAGGAATAGTGGTTATTAGAGCATTTGTAAATTCAATGTTACCAACGGTAGAGTCATCAACTGGCTCTGGAGCAGTCACTTCTACAATGGTGGTTGGAACTGGAGGTAGCGTAGGAACTGAATCAATCTCAAATACTTCTGACTCAAATTCCTCAATATTTTCTCTTAAACAAAATGTATGATTACAGTCATCACCAGTGTATTGAACAAAATTCATAGTAGATATTTTTAATTTAATAAATAACTTAGATTCTCCATCCCATGGAATAATTCTTGAACTCGTTAATTCATCCATTGTGATGTCATCAACAATCAATGGGTTTTCTACCTGTCCTGCAGGTGGGTTTTCGAAAAAAACTTCTAAAACAACATCGTCTACATTTTCTACCCCATTAATTGACCATGAGATAACCAAATTTTCTTGATCAGCTCTATTTGCTGTAATTTTTATCTCAGCATCTTCAATTCCACCAGCATTGATAAAAAATAAAAATATAAGAAAAACTGAAAAATATTTTTTTAATTTCATCCAAATACCTCAACTTTTGTCAACATGCCAATGACTACTAGCCTTTGTCTCATAGAAAATTTTGGGTGGCATGTTGTTAATGTGATTCTGTCATCACCAAATGATGAAAGAAGGTATGTTTCACTTGGATCTACAATTTTTACTTCACTAACCGTGTATGTGTATTGATTAGTGTTAGTTTGAAAATAAATATTGTCTCCTGCTTCTAGTTTGTCTAAATTTTTAAATGGAGCACCATATGTTGTTCTGTGACCAGCAATAGCAAAATTTCCGCCAGTTCCTGGGAGCGCTGTTGAAACGTAATATCCCGGTCCAAATTCTAATTTTTCTAAGCTAGATCCATAAACCACGTAATGATCAACTTTTGATGGAAATATAATTAACCTACCGACTACATCTGGTAGGAATTCCTCACTAGCATTCTCGTTTCTCATGGTTTTACTAACTACACTCAAAATGGATTCTTGAAACTCCCCTGTTTCGTCCATGGAAACATTTGTTTCAAGAGAATTAGAATTAATGGATCTCAACTCTTCTAATGAGGAGTCCTGATTTTGTTCATATTTTAAGCTCAGAAGATTTTGTTCATCATCAATCACAGACATGGAAAAGAAGGTTTGGCTAATTGAGTAAATTACTATAAACAGACCTAACATTAGCAAACCAAATCCAATTGGAATTAATCCAGATCTTCTATTACTACTTGATGAATATGAAGATTTTGGTCTCGATGCTGAAGTTCCTGTATCGTTAATGTTTAAATTTGGCAGACTTTGATGTCTGTTTACAGGTTTTTTTGTAAATACAATTGTAAAACGACTCGACATTAAGAGATTTAGTCGCTCTCTTAAAAGCTTTTCATCAACTTCAATACCAAGATACTTTGAATTTTTACTGACATTTTCTACAGCAGCTATCATATAGTCAACTTCATTCAACATACCAATTACTTCTGCTATATAGTTTTTTGAATTCAATACAGGATTAAATTTTTTACCTATATCTATACTTATTAGCACTTCTGTACCGATTGTATTTTCAATAATTTTTTTTAGAATATTTGCTTTTATATAAACTTCAGCAAGCTCAACTTCATTTTCTCGCATCTGTAAATTAACAGATTTTTGATTTTCTAACTCATTGTTATTTTCAATAATTTCGTCTGATGATTCATCGGGATTTAATTCATTGTTTTGAACCTGTATAGTTCCATATACTCTATTACTAACCTCATTAGCAATTGCAGGATTTTCTAATAAGAAAAACTTTGCCTTATCTTTGCCGTATGCAATTTTTTCTCCCTCATATAAGTACCAAGTTCCCTTTTTTTTTATCACTTTTTTTTGAACAGCAAGTTCTAGTAAATCTCCTCCATAAAGATTTTCTTTATCATCATCGCCAATATTATTGAAACCAACGGTTAAGTTATTATTTCTTGAAAACCTCGAAAATCGTGGTTTTTTTTCTTTTTCTACAACATCTGATTCATAAATGATGTCGCTATCTTGAACATCAGTGACAACATTAGGATCATTTTGTCTGTTTCTTCTTACCCTCAATACAGCTAGAACTGCAACAATGTTGAGAATGATAATAAACAAATATACAAAAAAATACTGCACTAAAACCTATATCCTCTACTTAGGATAAAACCACCAGCCATCATAAGTAAAGAACCTAAGAGAATAATTAACCTTCCTACATTTGAACCTGTATCAGCAAACGGTGGGTCGACATTGTTACAACTTGCGTCACCTGGGCACAGTGGCGGTGGTGATATATCTAATGCATCCTCGTTATAAACCCATTCAACAAAGTCATCGCCTGGTAGGAAGAATATATCATCTCCGTTGTCTCCCATTTCTTCATCATCACCAGTACCATCAATAATATTTTCAACTTCAATACCGTCGACTGGGTTTTGTTCATCGGTTGGACTAATTCCATTATCAAGACAGTCAGAGGTCTTGTTTTTAACCATTGATTGTGTCTTGTCATTCTTCACGTTTGTAACTTCAAACTCAACTGTAAAGAACTTATCTTCGCTGATTTCAAAACTAGAGAATTGAATTGATTCTCCTGCTGGGATAGTTTCTTGTTTTTCAAATACTGTAAATTTATCAACCCATACTCTTTGTATAACATCAGCATCAACATTTGATCTTGTATTGTCTACAGTGATACCAAACATTGCACCACCATCTTCGCTACAAACTCTGTTGGTAGAAATTAATGGTTCAAAAATAAATTTATTCTCAGGAACTGTTGTAGTAGTAGTTGGAGTAGTAGAACAATTGAGATTCAAAGAAATTGAAGGTGTCCAGTTATTATCAACAGCTATCAATGAAGGGTCCGTAGTTGCGTCAATTGCCCTCCATTGTATGGCTTGACCATCTGAAACTTGAAGAGGTTTTGAAATACTGCTGTTTGGTGCAATAACCAAAGTCTCATATCTCAAAAATGGTCCATTATCAATCTTGTATTCAAGGAGATAAGACTTAGAAGTATTTGAAAGGTTAGTTACTGTAACTTCAGAAGTTGCTTCATTATTTTCACAAGTTCCAAGTGTCTGGTTTATTAGCAGATCACCTGCAGTATCACAGTTAACAGGTGCCGTATCAGTTAGTGTTTTAAAATTGTCATTTGAGCTAGTCTTATACTTCCATATAATTGATGTGCCTTTTGTGACATTTACTGGTTCTCCAGGATATGTTTGTTGAGCACCAATAAAGACAGTTTTTTCATTTATCCAATTTGTTCCATTGAAAGAGTATGCATAGGTAGCAGTCACACCACTAGAACCTGGATTCGTAATTTTGATTGTAGAGAATGGCTGGTCTTCACTGCAAATGAATTGATTTACTGCAGTTAAATCACTTACAGTTTCACAGTCATTAATTTTGGAGACAGTTGAGGATGTGTTCCAGTTCTCTGTGCCTACTGGTGCATATCTGAACTCTACAGAAGGATTTGTAAGTGTATATTCCATGGTAGTTTCCTGATTTGCATTTAAAGACCTGTCTCCTAAAGTGCTCCAAGAATCAGTTTGAAGATATCTGTATTGTACTCTTACACTTCCATCAACTAAGGATGTATTTTTTAAGGTTAAAGTAACTTTTGTATTAGTTACTTGTATGTTATTTACTGAGGATGAATCTGCACAAACTTTTTGGGTAGCTAATGAAAATGTAGGTGTACATTGATTAGTTTGTAACAACAATGGTGTAGTTGAGTCATCACTAAAATCTGTATCTAGCGATGGTACATACTCCCAGTTAATAGTGTCGCCCTGGCTGATTGGCCATTCAAATGCAAATTCATCTCCAGCTGAAATTGCTTTCTGTTGCCACTTTACATCCGTAGTTCCATCATTAATTTTTATAGAAACTCTGTAGTACTGAGTAACTGAACCAGTGTTTTTAATAGTTAATATAGAATATTGTTGTCCCTCTGTACACGCACTATATGTTTGTGTAGCACTTGAAGATGCAATACATTCAACATTGTAACCTGGATGATTATCGTTGGTCCAATTGCCTGCAAAGTCATTAGAAGCTAGCGATGCTCTAAAACTCCAATCAATAGATCCACCAGATGGTATTGCAGGTGCAGAAAATGGCTCAGAAGATCCCGCAGCGATAGTGCCTATAGGTAATGAAATATATTCGCTCCAATTATCTGTAGCTGAAGATTTAGTTCTATAACGAACTTCAGCATAAACGGTTGTATTTGTTGAAGATGGATTAGTTATTGTAAATGTACCAATTCTCTGTCCCTGAACACATTCACCAAAATTATGATCGTAAGTTAGTTGGGTAACAATTATCTCATCACAATTTATTGCGGTTTTGTCAAGAGTTTCATTATCTAATGCAGTAGAAACACCTGCAGGAGTACTTGAATATTTGTATTTCCACCTAACAACTGATCCGTTTGGTATATTATTCCTTGTAAATGTACTCTCTGATGAATTTGAAATTAACTGACCTTGAGCGTGCTCAACATAGCTTGAACCACCATTAAAACTGACCCAGATGTCAGCGTAAACATCAACAAAGCCAACATTCTCTAATTTTAGTGTTGATGAAGCTTTTCTATCAATACAAGCTCCAATAGAAACTGTATGTTCCAAAAGACCTTCACAGATCACATCCTGTGCTGAAGTGGTGGCATCGGTAAATGATTTAGTTGCTAATGCTTCAACAGTGAGTGTGTCTTTATATCTCCATTGAATTTTAGAACCTGATGGTACTAACACATCGACAGATAGTTCTGTTGGTATAGTATGTTGGGCTGTATAGTAATTCTGTATTTGGTTACCAAGAGGATTTACCCATGCTCCACCATCAATTGAGTACTCAATTTCAAAGAATACAGGTGCACCTGTACTTTGTTTATTTCTAAAATAAAATAATGATTTTCTAGCACCACCATCACAGGCATCTAATGTCACTCTTACCGAAATATCCCCTGAACAATTAGCTGGTGAACTTGTTTGACTCATAGTGTATTCACCAATTGCATCAAAAGCTGCTGTGGTACCAGTAGATGCAATCTTATATCTAAGAGTAAAATATTCGCCTTCTGTTAAATATTCAGTTTTAACGAGGTTGTCTGAAGGAGCTAGGCCAAATATATCGTAGGTAGCCCAGTTGTCAGCATTTTGATTAGTTGCATACTCTATTAAATAATATTTATCTTCTGAGCTACTGTTAGCAGCTGTAATAGTTGCGGTTTTTGTACCATCTGAATTACAAGCTGTTGGAATAGTATATTCGACTGCGCTATTACCTATACAAGATATAGTCATTTTCTCTGAAAATGAGAATTCAGTTGAGAAGTTAACATTGTCTTTTGAAGTCTTGTATCTCCATTTAATTGTGTCTTGATCTGAAAGACTTGTTGGATATTGAACTGGCGCTTGATCATTTGGAGAAACAATTATTGAACTTACCTCAACGTAATCGGCATCGTTTACACTAGCCCAAACCTGAAAGTACACGGGTGTAGTTGCTGCTGCACCATTCTTTGCATAAAAATACGCATCTTTACTTCCATCCCTACATGTACCTTGGGCGATATCAAAACCTGGATCAACAATATCACAGTTAACTTGTTGAGTTTGTACAGGTGTTTCTGCGGTGGCAGTTGCAGCAAGACTTGCATTTGTACCAACTGCATATCTCCATTCTATGTATTTTCCTGATGGTACTGACTGAGTAAATGGTGTCGGAGATACCTGACCTGCAGTTAGCTCATAAGCATCATCGACAGTAGTAAATCCACTTTGTCCTTGAAGTTTATACTGTACCTTATATACAAGAGTAATAGATGTGTTGTTTGTAAGAACGTAACTTGATACTGCTTCTCCACTAGTATCGCAATCACCCAATCCTACATTTTCAATTGTATCGTATGTGCAATCAGCTATTGGACTTTCTGTCAATGGTGTATAGGTTACACCTGTAGGTGTAGCAACTTGTGTATGCGGATGATATCTCCATCTAATTGTTTGACCATTTGGAACTGAAACTGTCTTGAATGCCTCTCCACCAGGCTGTACTTCAGCTACATGTGGGGTCTCCCAAGAGTTACCGCCATCTAAAGACCACTCAACATGGAAAAAAGTATTTGAGTTAGATGAAATTGGATTTTCCATTTTTAATGTAGATTGTTGGGCATTATTTGAACAATTTCCCATTGTATACGAAGCAGTGCCTCCAATAACTGGACAATCTACAACTTCAGATACTTCTATTGGTGCTTCCGTTCCAAATACAGCTGAATAGCTATTTGAGACGTTGGAAGCAGTTATTCTCCAGTAAACTTTTTGATTATGTTCAACATTAACTGAAACATTTTGATACCCTGACGGATCAACCTCTACATTCCCATCAACAGTTACCCAATTTTGATTATCAGTTGATTTTTCGACTTGAAAATATAATTTATTAATTGATTCATTATTAGATATTGTTAACGTTGAAGCTGCTTCTCCAGCATTACATGACCCGAGTGCTTCGGTAATAGTAAAGTCTTTTACACAGTTTACAAAATCAGCATCGTTGTTATATGTCCAATTACCAAAAAAAGTATCAGTGTAAGACCATTCATATCTCCAAACTATTTTCTGACCTTCAGATACATTTATTGTGTCAGCCGTAACATATGGAACACCATTTGCTGGAAGTTCATTTCCCATTAATGATGTATCTATCCAGTTACCAGCCGCTAAAGCCTCTGAAGAGGTATTGGTAATTTTGTATTGAACATTTACATATGCAGATGAAGTAGATGATGTAGTATTTACAACTGTCAATTTTGGTTGCTGTACGTTATTTGTTGTACAGACAGGTGCACTAGGAGTGAATGAGACTGTATTGAATGGACAGTCAACGGTAAGTGTGTCAGTATATTTTAAATCAGCAGTTGCTAATGCTGATTGATTCTTGCTTATCCTGTACCTAACTTGAATTGTTTGTGTATGAAGAACGGTTACATTTAGCTGTAACTGTGCATCACTACCACCTGTTACAGTTTCTTGTGCCCTGAACAATACCCAATCATTATCATTGCTTCTCTTGTATTCAATTCTGAAATATGTAGTATCAGTAGAGTTAACATCTAAAGTTATTGTTGGTGTAGATGAGCCATTTGAACAAGAGCCTAAATCAAGATCAACAACACCACCGGAACAACCACAGTCTACTGTTTCGCTTGTGTCTACAATTTCCCATTCTTGGCCAACGAAGTCACCACCATTAGTTGTATCTTTAATTCTCCATGTAATAGTTTGACCGTCTGGAACAAATACTGTCTGCGATGAGTCTGTGGCCCCCGCCGCTACCGATATATCATAGGCCGACTCAATATTTGGATTAGAGTACTGCCATGTGTCTCCACCATCTAATGAATACATTACTTTGTAATATGTTGTGTAATTTTCATCATTTTTTATATTTAAAGTTGAATTTGCACCAGCATCACTACATTCACATTCTGTAATTACTTGGGTATATGTAGATGCAGGATCACAATCTACAGAAATAGTAGTGGTGTTCGCATAGACAAATGTACGGAAGTTTGTTGAGAGGGTACTGTCAGAGTAGCTCTCAGTACTTGTTGGCATTCTTGTGTAAAGACCATTTTTTGTTGTTGATCCTATATGGTCAAAATCATTATACAATTTATGAAAGTTACGAATATAGCCCCACTGTATTTGAATTGCTGTTGTGTTTGGTAGTGTTACAGATTCTGGAAGTAAAAATTCGGTACTATTATTTAAATCAATTTTTGTGTGTGAAGAGTACGTGTTTCCCCCATTAGTAGAGTATCTATAAAATAATGTTGCTCTATCATACGGATCGTTGTGAGAGATTGTTGTGTCAGTAAATGTAAACTGAACTTTTCCTCTATTCTCCTGACATTGTTGTTGAGTAGAAACTAAAGTCACAGGTTCAAGATCGTTTTTTTCACAATTTATGTTTGCAGGAACGTCAATTTCAGTCCATGACAAATTCATTAATGCAGCATGATCATGAGATTGATTATTTGAGTTGTAATAACGATAACGAATCTTATATGCATGTGAAGAATCAGTAAAATGATATGCTGTATGAAAGTAACCTATGCTTGTTTGAGTACCAATGTTGATCCATCCTGAATGGCTTGGATATGCAGAACTGTAATATCCATTAGAATTACGATTAGTAGTATAGTCCTCATTACCGGTATAACCATAATGTACCCACGGACCAAATGGATTCCAGTCTTCACCATCATAAGATATATCAATATCGAAATGTAAATAATTGTAACTTTGACCAGTACTTTGATCTATTGTGGCCCTAAGAGCTAAGATATCTGGACCTATTGCGGAACATCCATCATAATATGTTGAAAGTGTAAAGTAATCATCTAGATTACATGACACTGTATACGGACCTTTTGAAGTGTATGTAGAGTATGCAGAAGTTGCTGTAAGCTCTGTTCTAAATTCAAATGTTACTGAATCTCCATGTTGAAAATCTACAGGTATTGTTACGTAATCATCAGTAGATGCATTTACAGTAACGCTCCCTGTGTGTGGCCAAGAAGATCCTCCATCTTCTGAAGCTCTGTACTGAAGCTGTATTGAAGTAGTTTCGTTATTGTCAACTTTGACTTTAAATCTCTGATTTCCACCATAACAACTTGCATCAGTGTACACCTGTAACACGTCACCAATAGTTGCATTTACATCACAGTCAACAAGAATTGTATTATTGACTGTTGTGAATGCACCTGAAGTAACTGGTCCTGTTGGAGCATGCCTATATTGTAAAAGTACAGTTGAACCCTGTGTGATGGTTGTCGTAAAGACAAATTGTTCTGTTTCTTCTGGTAAAACCTGTTTGTATACACCTTCCCCAAATGCAGGAAGCCAGTTAGTACCATCTACAGAATAATTTACATCGTAATAGGCTGTTTGATAACCAGTATTAGTAATCGTTACCAAAGGCCTGTTACCTCCAGAGACACAGTCTCCTAATGCAAAAACTAACTGTGCACCAGTACTTGGACAGTTAACTGTTAGAACTGGTGTGGTATATGCAGTTGCATTCGAAAAGTCTCCAGTATCTGGTGAGATATGCAGTTTGTACTGAATAGTTTGTCCATGATTTAATTGAACAGTCTCTGTAAGTAACGAATTGGAAATTAATTCAAAATTTGTATAAACCGTTGTCCAGTCATTAGCTCCATCAACTTTCTTCTCTAACCTCATATAAAATGTAGCTGATCCAGAATCTGATTTAATAGAAAATGTTGTGTCAGCAAATCCTCCAGTGGAATCGTTTTGACAGGTGTCTTGTGTTAAAAGATTTGAAATTACAGTTCCATTAATAGTTACATCCGTTCCTCCACTACCTTCTATAAAGTCTGTAAGGTCTAGATCGCATTCAGCTGTTCTTTGAGTGGTTGATTTATTTTGTGAACCAAGTTCTACGTATTCTACGTTTGCCAATTCTGCTTGGGTAAATGCTTTTTTATATCTCAACTTAACAACAGAACCATCGGCAACCCTTGTTCCGATAGTAAAATATTGACTGTAATAGCCATAAGTCTCAATATAAGTTCCAGTAGTAGTAGTTTCTGTCCAGCCATCATTTGTAGGTTGTGATGATGGAGATTCAAAGCCAGAATTGATACTTAAATTATTACTTGATCCATGTTTCCTGTAGAAAATATTAGCTGTTGAATAATTTTGTCCATCATCAACGGAGTACTCAAAAATCCACCACATTTTGTTGTAATCATCGTTTGAGTTGTAACCATTCGCGTAGAATTGATTTGTTACCCAAATTTCATCATTTATACATGCATTTGCGCGCGTATTGTCTTCAAATTGATATTGATAAAAATTATCTGTTGTTGGTTTAGTCTCGTAATAATTACAACTAATTTGATACGAACCACTTGTAATGTCATTAGTGGTTCTATATTGACTTACATAAACATAAGGAAATGCATCAGCCTGCCAGCTTACATTTTCGACATAGGAAACTTGATATCGCCAGTGAGCATAATAATTTTGTTGGTAATCTGATGAGTAAGTTTGTTGAAATCCAGGCCTAGCACTTGCATCATACGTTACAGTCGTATTTGCAGGTATGGCATAAACAAGTGGTGTTGGTGAAGCGTCATAATAGGAAGCATTGGTATACGATGAGGCGCTTGTCATTTTGTCCTCTGATGGCTGAACCCTAACATAGATTGTTGATGACTCATTGTTTGTTATTGTAAGTGTTGATGTCTTTCCTGTGAGACTACAACTGCTCATTGCATAAGTACCTAAAGTTGATGGATTGCAATCTGTTTCTACATTTGTTATGTAATTGATGTTGTGTAAACTTTCATTAGTCCAGTCTGGATTATCAGAAAAAGAACCTTGGACTTTCCAGTACATATGGCTTGAAATGCCATATGGATAATTTTTTGTTGTTGTGTGTGTATAAGTAGTATTTGCAGGAACAGAGAATAACTGTATATCATCATCTTCATAATTAGAAGGTGTTTCTTCAGTATGGTTGGCACCAACCTTTGAAGGAACTGCACGATAGTAAATAGTTTGAGATTCGTTGTTAGTAATTGTAAGTGTTGAGGTTTGTCCAGAGGAAGTACATGTACTTATAGCCTGTGAAATATTAAAATCAGCCTGACAATTTATATCTTGGGTATAAATACCCCATGCTGCTGTACTATCAGGATCTGTTTCATCAATTCTAAATCTAAAATACGCAGTTGATCCAGAGGATAATGTAGATGGTGAGTCGTAGGTTAACGTTACTCCATCATTAAACGCTACCCCATCAGCCAAAGTTGACCACGATGAACCATTTGTTGAGTAATCAACATCAATAAAACCATTATAGCTATCGAGNTCTGAATCTCTTTGTNTAATTGTAAACCTTGCAGTGGCACTTCCCTGAGCATCACAAACCTGTGATATAGTTTTAGTCGTAGAGATATAGTTGCTACTTGAGTTATTAGTGAAACCACCTTTACCTACATAGAAACAATCAACCTCTGAGTCGGTGAGCGTCAGGTAGGAATCACCAGATTTTACAGAAGAACCGTAACTTGAATTAGATGTATAGGATCCATTAACACCACTTGTAAAAAGATTATGAGTGTTGCTGGATGTAGAATAAATCCATCTAATTTCCGGTGTAACACCATGCCAAAAGATTGCAGAATAGGTTCTTGTTGAATTAGGTTGGACATGGTCACCATATACAAGCATGCTATAACTTCCACTTACGTTATAATTGGCATAAGAGTGAAAGTAGGCAGCTTGGTTACCTGTATTTTGCACTGTCAACTGGTATGTCTTATATGGTTCATTAGTTGCACATGAAGGTGAATTTAGACTTACAGTCATACTGTACACAGGACAGTTAACAGATACACTAGACGACTCTGTCCAATCCGTACTAGATGGATTGCTCGCCCCAACAATATACCTAAATGTAANCGAAGAGTTGTGTGCTNNGGCTGACGTTATCTCGTATGTCTCTGGTGAACCAACAGCAACTTGCTCACCATCTTTTAATGCCTGCCAGGCACTGTTTCCAACTTTGTACTCGACATCAAAAAATACTGTCGTGTTACCAGTTGCTGTAAGAGTAATTGTGGGCTTTGATGTACCATCGCCTAGACATGTTCCATTTGCAGTCGCGACAGAACCAGTTGCTAACGTATAGTTTCCACATCCACTGACAGTTAACAATGAACCTACATTGTAGGAAGTTGCACTATTACTTGGATTAGATGAGTTGTAGCGCATACGGAATTGTATTGTTCTGCCGTCATATTCCGGATTGGCCGAAAGCGTTACGTCATTACCAGGAGCCACCGACTGTCCATCTACAAGATTTGTAAACGAACCTCCATCTACGCTTACATCTACATCAAAGTATTGTGTGCTGGATTTGTTGTTTGTGATTTTAAGTTGTGGTGTCGCGAAACCATCGGAACATGCTGTAAGAGTAGCTTTAAATGTTGGTGAAAATGGATCAAATGCATTAGGTCCACAAGAGGCACCATCAGAGTTGTTTGTTAAGAAAGAGCTTCCTTTTTGTGTAACGCTATAGTTATTTGTTCCATTTCTTACAATCTCAAAACGCATACCGTTTGTGTCATCAACAATAAATCGAATCTCACCTTGGGGTGTTTTATAAGAGAATGCAGAAAGTACAGTACTGGCTCCAGAAAAAGCACCTGTCTGTGGATCGATTGAAGATGAGTTTGATGGATTATCAATATCAAATCTATGAATTTTGTTATTAATTGCATCATAGGTAACTAGCTCATATCCGTCCCAGTCCCCAACATAGGCAAAGTCAGCAGCATTAATTGGGCTAACAAATTCTGGATCTGGAAAAGTAGTTGTTGTTCCGTTTGATACGTTATAGATCATATTTGAATTTGGTCGTGCTATATCTGAACCATTTCCATCAGAGTCAGTATCAAATGCACCCTGAGAGAAATAAATTCTATCTATGCCATCTTTAGAGACATACTCACCAGATGAGAAACCGTAGTGTCCACCACCACCTGGTAGCTGATAGAAATCCAACTGTCCAATAGTTCCATATGAACCCATATTTTTTAGGTGTGTCAGTGAACCATCGGTATTAATTTGGAAGAGATCAGTACCGTTTGCTGATGATGTGATTGTGACATACATCTTTCCATCAGGTGACATGGCTAAACCATTAATACCTTTTACTCCAGTTATGCTTGTTCCATCTACCGTTAAACCGGATAAACTAACTTGTGTCTCATCTAAGTTAACTGTTGATGTTGATGTAGCAACATACTGAGAGATTGTAAAAAAGTTGTCCGTAAACTCCCAATCAAGTTTATAGAAATACGCTCTCTCTGCAGCGTCGTTACATTCCCATGTCGTATTTGCATATGCTTCTTCTTGAGGTGTGGCCCAA
>PBXG01000026.1 GCA_002728355.1 Gammaproteobacteria bacterium
ATATTTTTAATTGATATATCGAAAGGCAAGAATAGACTTGGTGGCTCTGCATATTATCAGACACATAATATTATTAGTTCTAATGTGCCGCGTTTAGATAACCTTGATAATGTTAAAAATTTTTTTAAATTAATTCAGACTCTNATTAANAATAAAATCATAAGTTCCTATCATGANAAATCAGATGGNGGATTAATAACAACANTAGCAGAAATGGGTTTTGCAACNAATTGNTCACTAGTNATTAATAAAAATAGTCATTTATATAAAAATGATGATAGCTTAAGATCGTTCTTCTTTAATGAGGAATTGGGTGCAATTGTTGTAGTACCGAAATCTAAAATTGATAGTTTTTCAGATATTGTTAAATTAATGAAATTAGATANTATGATTTATGATTTAGGATTCACTAAAAATCAGNGTATACCATCNATCACTATAAATTCTCAAAAAAATATTACTATACCTCTTCATATATTAAGAAAATCATGGAGNAAATTATCGTATGAGATACAAAAAATCCGAGATAANAGTAAACTTGCCCAAGATGATTATAAATCAAAAATTAATATACATAAAAGTAATATAAAAATAAAAAATAAAATTAAAATACAGAAAATAAAAAAAGTATTTAAGAGTAGAAAACCATCAATTGCGATTCTAAGAGANCAAGGAATAAATGGACATAAAGAAATGGCAGATGCTTTTATGAAGGCTGGTTTTAATTCATTNGATGTTCATACCAATGATACAACTATTAATTATTCCAAATTTGATGGTTTAGTTGCATGTGGAGGATTCTCATATGGGGATGTTCTTGGAGCAGGNAGAGGTTGGGCTAAAAAAATATTATTTGACGATAGAATTAGAATCTCGCTTGAGAAATTTTTTAATGATACAAACAAATTTGCTCTTGGAGTTTGCAATGGTTGTCAAATGCTCTCACAAATCAGAGATATCATACCCGGTTCTGAATCATGGCCTGAATTTATACAAAATGACTCTAATCAATTTGAGGCAAGACTTGTCCGCGTAAAGATCAAAAAAAATAACTCTNTTTTTCTGCATAAAATGTCAGGATCAATTTTGCCATTGATAGTATCACATGGCGAGGGCAAAGTTAGATATTCAAACAAAAAAAATAAAGATGCTGAAATCATGAATTATATTGATAATAACAATGAAGTGACATCTAAATATCCTTATAACCCGAATGGTTCTAAAAATGGTGCTACCGCCTTTACTAATTTGGATGGTAGAATAACTATTATGATGCCTCATCCTGAGAGATTGTTTTATCTAAATCAATTTTCATATAAACCTTCAGACTGGATGACGTCACCTTGGGAAAATTTTTTCATGAGTGCAAGGGAGTGGGTTAAATGATAAATAAAAGATATTCTATTGAATCTGAAAATAATATCACGGATGAACTTTTATTTCTAAATAGAAGAAAAATTATAAAAGGAGCTTTTGCCTCATCTGTCCTGATTAATTCAGGTTCTCTTTTCTCAAATGAATCTAAAAATTTACCATTTACAAAAGACCTTGATTATAGCACTAATGAAAAAACAAACAGCTTTAAACAAATAACTTCATATAATAACTTTTATGAGTTAGGGGCTGGCAAGAGAGACCCTATGCTTAATTCATCTAAACTTCAAACAAATAACTGGAAGGTAAGGGTTGACGGATTAGTTGAGAATCCTATTACACTCGATCTTAATGATTTAACTTCTAAGTATAGTCTTGAAGAAAGAATCTATAGATTAAGATGTGTTGAAGCATGGTCAATGGTTGTGCCTTGGATAGGTTTTGAAATGAATAAAATCATTAAAGAAGTTAAGCCGCTTTCTAAAGCAAAGTACGTATCTTTTGAATCTATTCTTGATACAGTGAATCTGCCTGGACAAAAACGAAAAACTCTAAATTGGCCTTATAAAGAGGGTCTAAGAATAGATGAAGCAGCTAATCCGCTCACCATATTATCTGTTGGCTTATACGGAAGGGTTTTGCCTAATCAAAATGGTTCACCTATTAGACTAATAGTGCCATGGAAGTATGGATTTAAAAGTATCAAGTCAATAGTAAGAATCTCTTTTGTAGAACAAGAACCGATTAGCACATGGAATGAGGAATCNCCAAATGAGTATGGTTTTTATTCAAATGTAAATCCCAATGTTGATCATCCAAGGTGGTCGCAGAAAAAAGAGAGGCGCATAGGGGAATTTAAAAAAAGAGATACTGAAATATTCAATGGTTATGCCAAGTATGTAAGTAATCTTTACTCGGATATGGATTTAAAGAAATTCTTTTAGGACTAAAATTTGAATAGAATAATTACATTCTCTTTATTTTCTGTTTCACTCATTGCCCCTATTATTTTTTTATATAGCTCATTTGTAGTAAGCCCCCTCGAATACCTCATTCATTATACTGGTCATTCTGGTCTNGTTGCACTGGCACTTGTATTACTATGTTCAAGATTAAACACGCTAAATAAATATTTTGATAGAAAATATATTGGTCTAATTGCATTTATTTTTATTTCAATCCATNTTCTAGTATATTTCTATGAGTTAGATTTTGATATAAAATACCTTATCCTTGAGGCTACTTCATTACTCTATTTAACGATTGGATATATAGCATATATTCTATTTCTGCCTCTAGTNNTCACATCAAATGAAGCATCTAAGATTTATCTTAAAAGTTATTGGTTCTTATTGCATAAACTTATTTACATTATAATCATTTTATCGCTCTTGCATTACTATTTTATCATTAAAGTTGATGCGATATGGTTGTGGCTTTATATAATTACTTTTACAATATTATTCATGTCAGTAAAAAAATATAAAAAATGAATAGAAGAGAATTTATAAAAGCATTGATGATAGGCTATATGTATAATTTGATAGTCCCGTCTAATGCAAGAAGNACAGATGCTTTTATAAATTACAGTCTACCTAAGACTGGTGATATTAGACTTTTGCATATAACAGATACTCATGCACAACTTGAGCCTATCTATTTTAGAGAGCCTAGTGTTAATCTAGGTGTTGGATCTAATAAAAATATGCCTCCTCATTTAGTAAGTGAAAATTTTTTGAACTACTACTCAATAAATAATAATTATTTGAAATATGCTTTCACTCCTCTAAATTTTTCTGAATTCGCAAGCCAATATGGAAAATTAGGTGGTTATGCGTATTTAAAAACTGTAGTAGATAATCTAAGAAATGAAGCAGATGGAAAAGCATTGCTTCTCGATGGAGGCGACACATGGCAGGGTAGCGGTTTATCTCTTTTTACAAATGGAGAGGATATGGTTGAATCTTCTAACATTTTGGGTGTAGATGTAATGACAGGTCATTGGGAATTCACTTATGGACAGANTCAATTCATTAAAAATATAAAAAAATTCAAAGGTGAATTTGTTGCNCATAATATTTCACTCACTGAAGAGGCGCAATTTGATGGTGAGGAAGCTTACGATGATTTTGGTCATTTTCAAAAACCGTACACAATAAAAAAAATCNGTAATCACAGAATAGCAATTATTGGGCAAGCATTCCCTTACACTCCAATCGCTAATCCAGGTCGATTTGTAAATAATCTTACTTTTGGTATCAGAGAGAATGAATTACAAGAATTAGTTAATCGTATTAATCAAAATGATAAACCAGATATAATAGTGCTTTTATCACATAANGGCGTAGATGTTGATAAAAAACTTGCCTCAAGAGTTAAAGGAATAGATATAATTCTTGGTGGTCACACACATGATGTAATCCCAAAACCTATAGAGATCATCAATGAAAGACATAGAACTATTATTATAAATTCTGGTTGTAGTGGTAAATTTTTGTCTGTTCTTGATCTAGATATACATTCTAAAAATTCATTTGATTATCGGTACAATCTTTTGCCAATATTTTCTAATAAAATACAGCCATCAGGAAACATGACAAGATTTATTCAGAAAAAAACTAAACCTTTTGAAAGAACGCTTAATGAAGTGATTGGATATTCTAATCATGAGCTGTATAGGAGAGGAACATTTACTGGCTCATTTGATAGTTTGTTGTGCAAGTCATTAAATAGCGTGATGGGTAGTGAAATATCTCTTTCACCAGGTTTTCGTTGGGGGACGTCATTACCAAAAAACACCGACATAAAAATGAGTGATATCTACAATCAAACCGCAATCACATATCCAAATACATATAGAAGAGAACTCAATGGTAGCACTCTCAAAAATATTCTAGAGGATGTAGCTGATAATATTTTTAATCCTGATCCGTATATGCAGCAGGGAGGAGATATGGTAAGAACTGCTGGTCTAATTTATGACATTACACCAAAAAATATCATTGGTAAGAGAATATCAAACCTTAGATTAAGTAATGGAAATTTAATTGATCCTAACAAAAATTACGTAATTTCTGGATGGGCTAGCGTTAATCAGATTGAAACAGGAAAGCCAATTTGGGAGGTTGCTAGAGAATACCTTCAGAATAATAAAATCTACTCTAGTCAAGATAACGAAAAACCAAGAATTCTTGGTGAATCTGATAATTTAGGTACATCTTCAAGCTAAGGAAGAATGATAATATCGTAATTTTCAGACTTTGCGCCATAAAATAGTTACAAAAAATATATTAAATGTTAGTATTTATAATTGAGTTAAATAGGAGTTTTTATGTTTAGTGTAGATACCAAAATTGCAGGCTTTGACGATGAATTAAACGAAGCCATCAAAAGAGAAATTAAACGCCAAGAAGAACATGTAGAGCTTATTGCTTCTGAGAATTATACGAGCCCTCGAGTGCTTGAGGCACAAGGGTCTGTATTAACTAACAAATATGCAGAAGGGTATCCCTCTAAAAGATATTATGGTGGTTGTGAAAATGTTGATGTTGCAGAGCAACTCGCTATCGAAAGATTGAAGGAACTTTATTCATGTGACTATGCAAACGTTCAGCCTCATTCTGGTTCACAAGCAAATGCTGCTGTTTATTTAGCTCTGTTAAATGCTGGTGATACAATTCTAGGAATGAGTCTAGATGCTGGCGGTCACCTAACACATGGTTCTAAGGTTAACTTCTCAGGAAAATTATTTAACGCAATACAGTATGGTATTGATGATAATGGTCTATTAGACTATGAACAAATTGAAAAATTAGCTACCGAACATAAACCTAAACTTTTAATTGGAGGATTTTCTGCATACTCTCAAATAATAGATTGGGAGAGGATGTCTGAAATAGCTAAAAAAGTTGGCGCTTATTTTTTAGTAGATATGGCGCATGTTTCTGGCTTGGTCGCAGGCGGAGTCTATCCTTCTCCTGTACCTTATGCTGATGTAGTTACTTCGACTACACATAAAACTCTTCGAGGTCCAAGAGGTGGTATAATTATTTCTAAATCTAACCCTGAACTAGAGAAAAAATTCAATTCCTTAGTGTTCCCAGGTACGCAAGGAGGCCCTTTAATGCATGTTATCGCGGCTAAAGCAGTTGCTTTTAAGGAAGCACTTGAGCCAGAATTTAAAATCTATATGAAAAATGTTGTTAATAATGCTGATATTTTAGCCAAAACAATAATTGATAGAGGGTATGATATTGTATCAGGCGGTACTAAAAATCATCTTATGTTAGTTAGTTTAGTCAAACAAGGCTTAACCGGCAAAGCTGCAGATGCCGCTCTGCATAAAGCTAATATAACCGTAAATAAAAACTCTGTGCCAAATGATCCACAAAGCCCATTTGTTACAAGCGGTATAAGATTAGGAACTGCTGCTATTACAACAAGAGGGTTTATGGAGTCAGAGACTAAAATTCTAGGGAATCTAATATGTGATGTTCTTGATGATATTGAAAATGAAAAAAATATATCATCAGTTAAAGAAAAAGTTCTTAATTTAACATCTCAATTCCCCGTATATTCTTCTGACAAAAAAGCTGTAGCTTAGGAGTTCATGATGCGTTGTCCTTATTGTGGACACGCTGTGACTAGCGTGATTGACAGCCGCCTTTCTCAGGAAAGTAATACTATCCGTAGACGAAGAGAATGCGAAAGCTGCAAAAGAAGATTTACCACACTAGAATCTGCTGACCTATCATTTCCTCGTGTTATAAAATCAGATAAATCAACGGAATCTTTTTCTAAAGATAAAATAAAAAATGGTGTTGAGTTATCTCTTGAAAAACGTCAAATAAGCTATGATGATTTAGAAGAGACACTTAATTCAATATATAATCAGTGCTTATCGTTTTCTGATAAAGATATTCCTTCTAGTGAGATTGGTAAAATTGTTATGGCTGAGCTACTAAAACTCGATCATGTTGCATATTTGAGATTTGCATCTGTATATCTGAATTTTGATGATATGGCATCATTCAGAAATGTTATAAAAGTTCTAGAAAA
>PBXG01000027.1 GCA_002728355.1 Gammaproteobacteria bacterium
TTGTAACAAATCAGTAACTATTTGATATATTAGTATTTTCTTAAATACTAATAATTTAGTATTTACAGGCTTTTTTAAGTTTTTTATATTACACTTATATTTAGTAAGTAAATCATCAAGCTTCAAAATGAAATTTTTTAAAAAATTTATAAATACAATTACATTAATTTTTATAATGTCATCCAAGTCATTTGCCATGCCAGATATGACAAACGCTTTCCATAATGTATCTTTTTTGAATACCAAATCAGAGACTATTAAGTTGAATGAGTATGAAGATAAAATTTTACTAGTTTTTTTTGGATACACTCACTGTCCTGATATTTGTCCTTCAACATTAATCGATATAACAAAAAGTCTGAGAGAGCTCGGTGATGATGCAGTCGAAGTACAGCCTGTATTTATCAGTGTAGATTATCTTAGAGACACTCCTGAAAGATTACAAAAATATATGGAGTTTTTTGACAGCAGAATAATTGCATTGACATCATCAGAAAATGATTTGAAAAAAATTAGTAAAAATTTTCGAACAACATTTGAGCTTGTCAATCCCTCAAGTAGTAACTACTTAGTCGAACATAGTTCTAACCTTTATATTATAGACAAAGGACTCATAGTGAAGAGAATTGTTGCGAATGGTTTGCCAAGTAGCGAGATAACTAAAACTGTAAAAAAACTACTTAATTAATCATATTTAATATATTTGAATCTAGGATCATCAGGCGTGCCTTCGAGCGTATTATCCTCATCAGCTGGCTTCCATTGAACGACATCTTCTATTTTTTTTGCTAATGCAAAATCTTTGTCTGTTATTCCTTTTGCGGCATGATTTTGAAGTTTAACGATTACAAAACCATACGATGCAGATATATCTGGATGATGCCATGCAGCTTCAGAAAGATGGCCAACGGTATTTATTACCATTAGGGTTCCCTTCCAACCGCTAGTTTTGAACTTACGCCTTATCCAGCCATTTTCGAAATACCAATGCTGAAGATTAGCTTTGAGGTGTTGCTCAATCTCTTCTGTTGAATATGTTTTTTCTGTAGTCATATTATCACCATATTTTTTGTGTATATTTAGCTTACTTGATAAGTCATTTAAAGAACCTATAATGATGATATGCAATCAGAATTAATAATTCAAGGAATGATGGATTATGCCTAAAAAAGGTAATTTTAAACAGAAGAAAAAATTACGTAGTCGCGGACGTAATGTGGATCCGGCTGTTAGAGATAATTTGATTGAGCTAATTGATATCCAGGATTTTAGAAGAGATCATCTTATTGAGTATCTCCATGTAATCCAAGATAAAATTGGTTATATCGATGAGAAGCATATGACCGCTTTGGCCGATTTATTAGATATTTCTCAAACAGAAGTCTATGAAGTTGCAACTTTTTATCATCATTTTGATGTGATAACAAATGGTACTTCCAAACCACAATCGCTCACGGTTAGAGTATGTGACTCAGTGAGTTGTCAACTCAATGGAGCAGATGAGTTAATAGAAAATTTAGAGAATTATTATAAAGGGACAGTAAGAATTCAGAGAGTTCCATGTATTGGCAGATGTCAGTCAGCACCTGCAGCTACAGTCAAATTTAATGAAGTCGATAAAGCTGATTTAAAAAAGATTAAAACCATCATTGACAAAAAGTCATTTGATCCGGTAATACCTGACTACATTGATATGGAAGAATATATTCAAGATGGTGGATATGAGTTATATTCACAAATTAAAGAAGGAAAAATTAAAAAAGAATCTGTAGTAGAAGAATTAAAAAACTCCAATCTCAGGGGATTGGGAGGCGCAGGTTTCCCAGCTGGACAAAAATGGAAAATTTTAATGGAACAACCTCAGCCAAGACTTTTTGCTATAAATCTAGATGAGGGAGAGCCTGGAACTTTTAAAGATAGATTTTATTTAGAGTCAGATCCTCACAGGTTTCTTGAGGGAATGTTGATTGCATCATCGGTTGTTGAAATAGATAAAATATATATATATTTAAGAGATGAGTATCCTGCCGTTAGATATATACTTGAAAAAGAATTGTCTTGCTTGAAAGATAAATTTAATAATACTATCCCAGATGTTGAGCTTCGAAGAGGGGCTGGGGCATATATATGCGGTGAAGAGTCAGCTATGATTGAGTCTATTGAAGGTAAAAGAGGAATGCCAAGACTCAGACCTCCGTTTGTCGCACAAGTAGGGTTATTTGGACGACCAACGCTAGCGCATAATATGGAAACGCTATACTGGGTTAGGGATATTTTACAAAAAGGTGCCGATTGGTTTACGTCTCACGGCAGAAATGGAAGGAAAGGATTGAGATCCTTCTCGGTCAGCGGACGAGTTAAAAATCCTGGTGTCTATCTTGCTCCAGCGGGAATAACAGTTAGCGAACTGATTGACGAATATGCAGGAGGAATGTTGGAGGGTCATGAGTTTTATGGATATTTTCCTGGTGGCGCATCGGGCGGAATATTGCCAGCCTCATTATCAGAAATACCTCTAGATTTTGACACTCTACATGATTACGGTTGTTTTATAGGTTCGGCAGCAATTATTATATTGTCAGACAAAGATACTGCTGTTTCTGCGGCCTCAAATACTATGAAATTTTTTCTTCATGAATCATGTGGAAAATGCACCCCATGCAGAGTTGGTACATCAAAAGCTGTATCATTGATGAGTGAGAAAAAATGGAATGTGCCATTGCTTCATGATTTATCACAAGTTATGTCAGACGCGTCTATTTGTGGCTTAGGTCAAGCTGCATCGAATCCGCTCAAATGTGTGTTAAAATACTTTCCTGAGGAAGTGAATGATGATTGCAAAACCTGAAGATCTGCTTGAAAGGGAAGTCTCAATATCCATAAATAATAAAAATTATACTGGAAGAATTGGTGAGACAATTTTAGATGTTGCAAAGAGAAACAACATCGATATTCCCCACCTTTGTTTCAAAGACGGAATGAGACCAGATGGAAATTGTCGAGCGTGTGTGGTAGAAATTGAGGGAGAGAGAACCCTTCAACCATCATGTGTAAGAACAATATCAGAAGGNATGAAAATTCAAACCTCTAATAAAAAGGTAGTCCACTCACAGAAACTTGTTCTGGAACTCCTTAGTTCTGATATCTCAGACAAAACATACAGCTCAGATAGTGAACTAGATTTTTGGTCCAAAAATCTTGGTATATCAGAATCAAGGTTCCCATCTAAAATTCAAGATAAGCATGATTCCACTCATCCCGCTATCTCGGTGAATTTAGATGCATGCATTCAGTGTACAAGATGCGTCAGAGCGTGTAGAGAAGAACAAGTCAATGATGTTATTGGGTATGCAAATAGAGGCTTTAAATCCGAGATTGTATTTGATATTAATGACAACATGGGTGAGAGTACTTGCGTAGGTTGTGGCGAATGTGTTCAAGCATGCCCTACTGGCGCCTTGATGCCATCTAAAGAAGTTGGATTAATTCAACCAGATAAAAAAATTGAAAGCGTTTGTCCTTACTGCGGAGTTGGTTGTTTATTAACTTATAATGTAAAAGATAATAAAATTCTATACACACAAGGAAGAGATGGTCCATCAAATTTAAGCAGGCTCTGTGTCAAGGGTAGATATGGATTTGATTATATTCATAATGAACAAAGATTAACTAAGCCTTTGATAAGAAAAGAAGGTGTTCCAAAAGATATTAATATTGAAGATTTTGATTTCGAAAATATTAATGACATTTTTGAGGAAACTACATGGGAAAATGCCCTTAATATTACGATTAAAAAATTAAAATTAATCAAAGAGAGTAATCCTGAATCAGCATTGGCAGGTTTTGGGTGTGCAAAAGGGTCTAATGAAGAAGCTTATTTATTTCAAAAATTAATAAGAACCGGTTTTGCAACGAATAATGTAGATCACTGTACAAGACTCTGTCATGCATCATCAGTCGTTGCTCTTCTTGAGATGATTGGATCAGGCGCAGTGTCTAATCAGGTAGCAGATGTGACCGAAGCTGACGTTATAGTTGTTATTGGATCGAACCCAACGGTAAATCATCCTGTAGCTGCAACATTTATAAAAAATGCTGCCAAAGATGGAAAAAAATTGATTGTGATAGATCCTAAGGAAACTCAAATTGCTAGGCATGCTGATTATTTTCTTCAATTCAAACCTGACACAGATGTAGCGCTATTGAATGCAATTATGAAATCTATAATTGACCAAGGATTAGTAAACGATGAATTCATTACCAAGAGAACAAAAGATTTTAAAGAATTAAAAAAACATCTAGATGACTTTACTCCTGAGAAGATGTCTAAAATTTGCGGCATTGATAAAAATGTAATTGATGAAGTAGCTAAAATTTATGCNCAATCNAATGCCTCAATAATTTTCTGGGGTATGGGTGTCTCTCAACATATTCATGGTACTGACAATGCTAGAGCTCTGATCTCATTAGCGCTTATGACAGGACAAATTGGAAGACCAGGAACTGGACTTCATCCCCTCAGAGGTCAAAATAATGTTCAAGGGGCTTCTGATGCAGGTTTAATACCAATGGTATACCCTGACTATCAAAGAGTTGATGATAAAGATATAAATGATTTTTTTGAAAATTTTTGGCAAGCAAAATTAAGTACAAAACCAGGCCTTACAGTTGTTGAGATTATGGATGCGATTATCGATAACAAAATTAAAGGATTGTATATCATGGGAGAAAATCCCGCAATGTCAGATCCAAATTTGAATCATGCACGAAAAGCATTAGCATCTCTTGATCATCTTATTGTACAAGATATTTTTCTGACTGAAACTGCAATGCTTGCTGACGTTATTTTACCAGCATCTGCATTCCCAGAAAAAACTGGGACATTTACAAACACAGACAGGAGAGTGCAACTTGGAAGACAAGCTGTAAATCCTCCAGGTGACGCAAAACAAGATTTGTGGATAATACAAGAAATTGCTCGAGGGATGGGATTAAACTGGAATTATAATAGTCCTAAAGATGTTTTTAGCGAAATGACTCAGTGTATGCCAAGTATTTCAGGTATCACTTGGGATAGACTTGAAAATAATCATTCTATCACCTACCCATGTGAAAGCTCAGATGACCCTGGTCAACCAGTAATTTTTACAGACAAGTTTCCAACAGATGACGGTCTTGCATCATTTAAAATATCTCCTTTTAAAAATGCAGACGAGCTTCCTGATGACGAATATCCTTTTATTTTAATAACGGGTAGACAGCTAGAGCATTGGCACACAGGCTCAATGACAAGAAGGGCAAGTATGTTAGATCAAATAGACCCAGATCCGGTCGCATCTCTTTGCTTTAATGATATTAAAAATCTTGGTCTTTCAGAAGGAGAGTGTATCACTGTTAAGTCCCGAAGAGGTAATATTCAAGTATATGTAAAGAGGGATGATGGGATGCAAGAAGGTCAAATATTTGTTCCTTTCTGCTACGTTGAATCAGCAGCAAACATATTGACCAATGCGGCTCTTGATCCCGATGCCAAAATACCAGAATTTAAGTTCTGCGCTGTAAAGATTGTCAAAAACAATTAATACATGAGTCAAGATATCACTCTAGAAAATCACATTAGTCTTATTCAAATCGAATTACAAAAAAATGATTTTAAGCGTGCTCTTGATTTATGCTTGGTGGCTTTAGATTCATTTCCATCAAATCCGAAACTTTTAATTAACTGCGGCAATATTTTTAAGATACTAGGAAATTCATCTAGAGCAGAAGATTATTATAAAAAATCTCTTGATTATTTTGAGAGTAAAGAAGCTTATAACAATCTATCTGTAATATACATTGAATCAAATAAAAACGAAGAAGCAATAGATATGGCNAGAAAAGCAATAGAGATAGATCCTGGTTATGAGGATGCTTTTTATAACCTTAGTCTTGCTCAACATAGACAAGAAGATTTTAACAATGCTATTAAAAATGCTGATGTCTGTCTCAATATGAATACTAATCATGATAAATGTATGTTGCTAAGATACAGGATCTCTCAAGATATATGCGATTGGAAGAGTCTAGAGCATCATGAAGAAAAAATAGATTCTTACATTGGCAATGGAGAAGAACATCCTTTTTTAAATATATCAAGAACTAAGAATGAGGAGATAAACTTAAAGGTTGCAAAAACATGGTTTGTAAAAAATATTACGAATCACTCAAGACATAAAATCTCAAATATTGATAAAAAAATTAGAGTTGGTTATATTTGTGGTGAGTTAAGAAATCATCCAACATTTCATCTATTGAAAAACATTTTTAAATTCCATAACCGTATTGATTTCAACATATGTGTTTTTTCTTATAATCATGACGATGAGTATCTTGAAGATATAAAACAAAATGTTGATGAATTTATTGATATAACTACTAAGAATAACTTAGAGACTACAACAATCCTGAAATCATATGATTTAGATATTCTGATAGATTTATCTATTTTAATTCCTAACAATAGGATGCAAGCACTGGAGACAAAACCTGCAAGATTAATTATTTCATATCTTGGATATCCAGGGACATCTGGGGCAGATTTTTATGACTATATTATAACTGATGAGATAGTCACTCCTAAATCATCTCAGAAATACTATACTGAAAAGTTTTTATATATGCCTGGCTGTTATCAAATTAATGATGGTGTTAGAAAATTTGATAAATTAAAAACAAAAAAATCAGATTATGAAATATCACCTGATACNTCTGTGCTAGCTTCATTTAATCAGGCGTTTAAAATTGACAGAGCAATATTTGATTGTTGGTTAAAAATTCTTTATACCTGCGAAAATACGGTTTTATGGTTACTTGAAGAAAATGAATTGATGAAAAAGAATATTCATGACTATGCAGAAAAGAATGATATTAAAAAAGAAAGAATTATTTTTATGAAGAGATTGAATAGAGAGGATCATATTGAGAGATTGAAGCATGTTAGGCTTGCGCTTGATACAAGAATTTATAATGGGCATACTACTACTACCGATGCATTACAATGTGCCGTCCCTGTAATATGTCTCGAAGGAGAACATTTTGCATCGAGAGTATCAATGAGTCTACTCAAAAACCTTAAACTAGAAGATTTAGTTGCTTCCAGTTACGAAGACTATGTAGCTCTTTCTAAAAAACTTCTAACAAATGATTCATATTATCAACAAATAAAAAATAAGCTGACTGATGAAGGTAATATAAAAGAATTTTATGATACTGAAGCAAATGTAAAAAATCTTGAGATGCTACTAAAATCAGTTTCTATGAATTGAGAGTTTTATGAGCAATTTTACATGCATCATAATTATCACTTATACTGTGAACTCTGACAAACTCAACTCTTTTATATGCCGCGAGTGTAGTTACTGCTAAATTAACAAACCTTAGCTTATCATCAGCGAGGCTTGAAAATATTTTTGACGAAAAACGCTTATTGCTTACACCAATACACACTCTCTTAAATTTTTTTACAAACAGCTCAAGATTATTAAGTATTAAAAGATTATCATTTCCCTTTTTACCAAAACCAATTCCAGGATCAATAATTATTTTTTCCTCATTAACGCCGACTCTTAAAGCATGATTGATTTTGCTATCAAAATAATTTTTCAAATCNTTAATGATATTCACGGAATTCATATTTTTTCCCATTAGATGCTCTTCGGGCATATGAGTAAGTATGATTTCAGCGTTATGGTCTTTGATNATATCAAACATCATATCATCTGAACCTGAAGAGACATCGTTTATCATTTTCACACCTTTTCTGAGGCACTCTTGAGCTACAAAACTAGATCTTGTATCAACGCTTATTTCTATATCTTTATGATGACTTAATATATATTCTATGACTGGTACAATTCTTTGAATCTGTATATCGTCTGAAACTTGTTGGAAAGACTGTCTGGTTGATTCTGCTCCTATGTCTATTATTTTACATCCATCTATTATCATCTGATTTATATAATCAAACGAGGCTGATGGTTCTAAAAATTTACCTTCATCACTAAAGCTATCATTGGTTATATTAAGGATACCCAAAATTTTCATCTTGTGTAATCAATAGAATAAGTTCTGATATTTTCTTTTACATCAATAGCCATCAAATCATATGCTGTCATAACTTTATAATCTTTATTAAGTTTGCTCTTCACAGAATTTAAAATACTCAAATGAGTTGTGCCTCCTAAAGCAAGAATGTGGGTGAGAATCGTTAACTTTGGTTCTGCAATATTAATAATCTTAGCCATTTCGCTCGGTGTCGTGTGATAATCCATTAGACCTCTTACTTTTGCATTATGCTTTACAAGATCTTTTGGGGCATCTGCAATTTCATGAATTAATAAATCTGCGCCTTTTGCATTATTTACTAAATTCTCAGAATAATTTGTATCGCCAGAAATTATTACAGTTCTGCCTTTGTAGCTAATTTTATATCCAAGTGAATATTCTACTCCTCCTCCATGATCTACCTCGAATACATGAACAGAAACATCTTTATTTTTATATACCAAGCCTGATTCAATCTCATTTACATTTAGTCTCATACCTTCAATTTTAAGCTCTTCAGGTTGTGAAGTTCTTATCACAATATCTTCTGAGAATGCCTCATATATTTTTTTAACAAAATGCTTTGTGCCAGGCGGCCCAAATATTTTTAATTCTTTACTGCGCTGATAGACCCATCCGGTCATTAATACATCAGGGAATCCCACGATATGATCAGAGTGTAAATGTGTAAAAAATATTTTGTCTATTTTACCTATATTAAAATCCATCTGACTTAACCTTATTGATGTTCCTCGGCCTGTATCAAAAAGAAGTTTGTCTTCTCCCGCTTCTATGAGTATTGCTTGACTGAATCTCTCAATATCAGGTCTTGGAGTACCTGAACCCAAAATAGTTACCCTCATGACATCTGCTAAAGAGATGATTGGTGATAAAATTAATATGAAGATGATAAATAATCTCGTCATTGTAAGTAGGAATTTTATAATATAATCTAACAGATAATGGTCTCTAATAAAACTAAAAAGCTGATTATATCAAAGTCTAAAAGACCGCCATCAAATGAAATAGAAGTGATTGATGAGTATGGTGATAAAAGATGTTTCCCGATAACTGGAGAGCTACCTTTAACTATCTATGTCGATAAAAAAGAAGTTGTTACGCTTATGACTCTCGGACACTATCCTGAGTCTCTTGTTATTGGCTATCTGAGAAACCAAGGATTCATAAACTCGCTTGATGAATTAGAGTCAGTGCAAGTAGATTGGGATACTAATTCTGCAGCAGTCAAAACTGTTAATGGTATTGATAAGTTTGAAAATAAGCTTACACACAAAATTGTTACTTCGGGATGTGGACAAGGAACTACATTTGGCGGGATATGGGATGAATTAAAAAATAAAGAAATTAAATCATCTAAACTCAAACAATCCACCATATATAAAATGCTAAAACTTTTACATGATAAAAACGAAGTTTATAGATCATCTGGTGCGGTTCATGGATGTGCTCTTTGTGATGGCAATA
>PBXG01000028.1 GCA_002728355.1 Gammaproteobacteria bacterium
CTTCATGCTTTAACTTTTGGAACCTTCTTTTGAGTATATCCTTCATGGCGGCGTAATCATCGCTTTTATTAATATGGTCTAGATTATATTTCCGATACATATTTTTCGCTGGTCCGTTCTTATTAAACCATACAGAAGCTCCTATAGCATTTGATCCTGAGAAATGACTTATATCAAAGCATATTATATTTTTAATTTTTATTGATTGTTGGAAACACTCAGATAAATTTTCTAAATAGTTGTTTTTTTTATCTGCTAAAGAATAATTTCTCATACGATTTTCACTATTAATAGTACACATTGATAACCATTCGCTATAAGGTTTTCTATTTGAAGAGATTAACTTAATTTTCTTATTATATTTAGAAGATAAATATGTTTCCAGTGTTGAATGATTCTCAGATTTATGTGACAAGACAATTTTATTAGGAGGAATATTTTTAAGATAATATTGCTTAATAAACGAGTCTAAGATTGAGTTTTTCGACATATAAACTTTTATTTTAAACTGAAAAGGAATATTTCCAAGATTTATGCCATTTCTTATTACAAATATATCAATAAATATATTTTTATGGTCTTCTGCAGATGATATTATGTCTACATCTGCATGATCTTCAATTAATTTCTTCGGTCTCGCAATAGATCTTATCATAGATATTTTATCTCTATAGTCTGATGCTTTTTCATATTCTAAAGATTTTGAATGTTTGTTCATTTTGGATGTAAGGTTTTTTATTATTGTGTCATTTTTCCCCTGAAGAAACAAAATTGCATTTTGTAAAGATTCATCATATTCAGACTTATTAATATAATCCATACATGGAGCATCACATCTATTTATCTGATATTGAATGCATGGTTTTTTTCTNTTTTTAAAANAAGAATTTTCNCATGACCTTAGTTTAAATATTTTTTGAACTAACTTAAGAACATGTCTNACTTTNTANACTTCTGTGAAAGGNCCAAAATATATNCCATTNGTTTTTGATTTTACTCCTCNATAAAATTTTGCTAGAGGAAAATTATGANTTGTATCTATNTAAATATATGGNTATGACTTATCATCTCTTAAAAGTATATTATACTTNGGNTTAAANTTTTTAATAAGATTATTTTCAAGTATAAGAGCTTCCTCTTCATTNTTNGTTATGATTGTCTCNATAGATTTAATATTATCAACTAGTCGACTTGTTTTTACACTTTGACNTGACTTAGTGAAATATGATGANACTCTTTTTTTTAAGTTTGATGCCTTTCCAACATATATTACGCTNTTTTTATTATCTANCATCTTATAAATACCAGATTTTTCTGGTAGATTTTTAATTATAGTGTTAATCGACATNGATATTAACCAATGATTTTTTTATTACANCATCAAGCATNCTAGTAGTAAGTCTTTTTGTGTGAATATTTATCTGNCTACAATGATATGAATTAATAATTTTCACCTTATCTATTNAATATTCACNGCCATGTATAAAAGGATAATCAGTNAGTTTTTTTCTAAATATTCTCATTAAAGACAAATGNGCAATTTTACCAAATACAAGTATNGTTTTTAGATTATGCATAGCTAAAATTTCATTTTTTANATAGTNTTGNCAAGTATAAAGCTCNATATTAAGTGGTTTATTCTTTGGCGGCAAACATTTTAAAACATTAGTNATATAGAATCTTTCNCGTNACTTATCATCATATANATTATTTTTTAGAAGAGATGAATGAAGTATTTGGCTACAAAAATCTCCAGTAAANGTTTTGCCATATTTATTAGCGCCATGTAGACCTGGGGCTAATCCTAATATACATAATTCAGATTNGATATTACCNCTGCCACTGACTGGCTTGTTATGATAANTGGGATATAATTTTCTTAATTCATTAAAATTATTTTTAATCCTCTTGCATTTATTACAGTTGATAAGATTATCAGACATTTCAAAACTTTAATAATGTTGAACCCCAAGTGAATCCAGCTCCAAAAGCTTCAAAAATAATCAAATGGTCTTTTTTAACCATGCCGGTATTGACTCCATAATCTAAAGCCAAAGGAATTGAGGCTGCTGATGTATTACCATGTTTATCGACTGTCATGATTATTTTATCTTCAGAGAGATTAATTTTTTTAGCGACTGCCTTAATGATTCTNCTGTTTGCTTGGTGCGGTATAAGCCAATCGATATTATTCACACTATAATCGCTATTTTCCAATGTTTTTTTTGCTAATTTACCCATAGTATTAACTGCAATTTTAAAAACATCATTACCTCTCATTTCAATTACCTCAGTGTCAGTATTTACTGTCAATAAATCCTTGTAGGATCCGTCTGACCCAATAGTATTAGATATTAACCCAGGAGTTTGAGAGGCTGTTAGTATAACAGCTCCGGCACCGTCTCCAAAAAGCACACAAGTATTACGATCGCTCCAGTCTATTAATGATGTTATTTTTTCTGTTCCTACTACTAAAACATTTTTAGCAAAACCNCCCTTTATATATTTATCCGCTATATCTAATGCATATATAAATCCTGTACAAGCTGCGTTCACATCAAATGCANAGGCTTTATTATTATTTAATAAGCTTTGTAGAAGAACAGCGGTACTTGGAAATTTTCTTTCCGGAGTGGTTGTTGCGACCACTATTAAATCAATATCGTTATTTTTAAGATTAGACCTCTCTAGAGCTTTACAAGATGCCTCGTATGCCATATCAACGCTGGACTCATTTTCATCGGCAATGTGTCTACTAATTATTCCTGTTCTTTCAACTATCCAATCATGAGATGTATCCACAAGTTTTTCAATATCATGATTTGTATAGATCTTTTGAGGAAGATAACTTCCAGTAGATACTATCTTAGAATATAAATCAGTCATTATTTATTTTACTCTCTATATATGATCTAATTTTTTCTTGAATATTATTACGTGCTTCATAATAAGCAGTCTCAATCGCCCTATGAAATGCAAATGAATCTGCACCGCCATGACTTTTTACAACTATTCCATTCAGGCCAAGGAGGCTTGCGCCATTATATCTTCTAGGATCTACCTTCTTTTTAACAGCTTTCATCACTGGATAGCATATCAAAGCAGACAATTTTGTAAGTATATTACGACTGAACTCTCCTTTAATAAAATGTTTAATTACGTTTGCAACACCCTCGATACTTTTAAGAGCAATATTACCAGCAAAACCATCAGTAACTACTACATCATAGTTCCCGCTAAATATATCATCGCCTTCTACGTAACCACAATAATTAAGCGGCGAATTATCGATTAGGTTCGATGCATTTCTAATAATTTCATTACCCTTAAATTCTTCAGAACCAATATTAAGTAGTCCAATTTTTGGCCTATCATTTATCTCAAGAGATTGGACTAAAGCGGATCCCATAATAGCAAATTGAAATAGGTGTTTTTCACTACACTCAATATTTGCTCCTAAATCTAACATATGCATTAGATCATTTTTCGTTGGCAAAGCTGTACAAATCGCCGGCCNATCTATTCCGTCCATGGTCTTTAAAATAATCTTAGATAATGCCATTAGTGCTCCAGTATTCCCAGCACTTACACAGGCATGTGCAGTTGTATCTTTTACTAAATTTATAGATAATCTCATAGAAGAATTTTTTTTATATCGAATTGCATTCAAAACTTCATCATCCATACGAATAAATTCATCAGTATGATTAATTCTTAATCTATCAGAATACTTTTTTATATCAGAATCTTTTAAAATTTTTGAAATTTTATCTTTATCACCAACAAGAATCAGATTTAACTCCTGATGTTTACTTAGACTTTTCAGGGCAGCAGGTACAGATGATTCTAAACCATGATCCCCACTCATCATATCTAACGCTATTGTTATAGTCTTTTGCATACTGATGATATGGATATATTATTGTTGTTGCTCTTCCTGCTTATCTTTCTTTACTTTAGGCTTGAAAATCTCTTTACCTTTATAAAATCCATCTTTGCTAATATGATGCCTGAGATGTTTTGTTCCTGTTGTGCTATCCGCCGAACAGCTTGGCCCGTCTAGGTTATCATGAGATCGTCTCATGTCTCTTCTTGATCTTGATTTTTTACTTTTCTGAACTGCCATGATTTTTATCCAAATTATACTATCAGTATATAATCTTTAGGTATTCTAAGCAAAAAAACATGATGAGGCAATTTATATATATGTTTTTTTATAAATATAGTGAAGAATAGTCAAATAATCGTGATGACAACAGAATTTGGTAGTATCGTTACAAAAAAGTAGTAAAATATTNCAATGAGAAAAATCATCTTAGCATCAAGCTCTAAACATCGTAAAAAATTACTAAATCAACTTAAAATCAAATTTACTACTAAATCACCCGACATTGATGAAAGTAGAAGAAAAAACGAAAATGTTGATGAATTTGTAAGAAGATTATCATATGAAAAAGCTTTAAAGATAGCAAAGAATGAGAGGGATTCTATTGTTATCGGATCTGATGAGATTGCTGTTCTAGGTAATAAAGTTTATGGCAAACCACTTACAAAAAGTGTAGCGATTCAGCAATTACAGGCTATCTCCAACAAAAATATTGTTTTTAAAACGGGATTATGTGTCATTGACACATCAGCCCACAAAAAATATCTAAGCTTAACTAATTATAATGTAAAAATGAGAAAGTTAAGTATAGATGAAATTCACTCTTATATAAACAAAGAGGATATTCTTAATTGTGCAGCAAGTATTAAAATAGAGGGTCTTGCAATATCATTGATAGAAAAGACTTCAGGCGCAGATCCAACATCAATTATTGGGCTTCCGCTAATAAAGTTGAGAAATTATTTAAACAGGCTGGGTGTAAACATACCGTAGGTTATTTGCAAAAATGATCAAAGCCAGTTATGTTAAGTTTTATTGGACTATTTTTTGAATAATAATTTATTTCACCTGAGGTAATTGAGCCAATACGAGTTAAAGGTATATTAAATTTATGAGATATTTCTTTGAGTTTATCTCTGTAGCGCTTGTTTATTGTAAAACATAATTCATAGTCTTCTCCGCCACCAATAATAGCCTCATAAATTCTCTTTTTTGGTATAACGGAATATAAGCGTTTCAATATAGGAAGTTTGTCTAAATCAACGTTTGCTCCTACTTTACTAGCTTTGCATATTAATCTCAAATCTTTCGATAGGCCATCTGATAAATCTATACATGCATTTGCAATTTTACATAATTCTTTTCCTAGCTCAATACGTGGAACTGGTCTATGAAGATATTTTTTAAAATATTTTAAATCATCCCTATTTTTCATTTTTTTTATCATTAAAGCAGTTCTAGCAAGTCCTATTCTCCCGCTTATATAAATATCATCGTTTAATTTCGCATCAGATCTATACATTATATTTTTTTTACATTCCCCTATAACTTGTATAGTGATACTTAGCTTACCTTTATTGGTGTCTCCTCCTATTAATGACAAATTATACTTCTTTATGAGTGTATTAATTCCTTTATAAAAACCCTTAATCCAATAAGTATCAAGTTTTGGTAAAGTTATTGCCATAAGGATATATTTAGGTATTCCCCCCATGGCTGCGATGTCACTTAGATTAGTTGCAAGAGCTTTATACCCAATTTCTTCAGGCGTATAGTCTCTTGTAAAATGTGGACCTTCTAATGATGTATCTGTTGTCATAACAAGATACTTATTACCTGATTTTACTACAGCACAATCATCTCCAATTGATTTAATAACATCATTCGATGATATCTGAGTCTTCTTTATAATATGATCAATTAAATCAGATTCATTTTTTATTTTCATTTATTCAACTCTATCTAAAATTTTGTTAATGAATTTATATGAATCTTCTGATGAATATTTCTTTGCTAATAGTATCGCCTCATTGATGATTATATTTTTAGATAAATCATCTATGTAAATAAATTCAATAAGTGAGAGTGATAGTATGCATCGATCGATAATTGTTAATGAATTTACTGGAGATTTAATGATATCTCTCAGTATTTTTTCTATTTCTCTATGATTATCTTCATAAAAAATACACAAATTAGTTAAATATTCATCATCATATGCTCTCTTATCGATAAAATCCTTACGGACCTGATTTATAGTATTTTTAGACAAAATATGTTGATAAAGTATTTTGATAAATGATTCACGAGCAAGAGTCTTTTCTTTATTTTTTATTTTAGCCACAACATTATCTTAGTTTATTGATTAATTGTGACATAACCGATAATCCCTCTGCGTATTCTTTTCCTTTTCTTTGTTTTATGCCGGCCCTTTCAATTGCTTGTTTTATTGTAAGTGTAGTAAGTATTCCATTTATGATAAATGTATTATATTCCAAACTAAGATTTCTAATTGCATTAATTATTGTAGATGAAATATATTCATCGTGTTTTGTTTCGCCTTTAATAACGCATCCAAGCGCAAGTATATATATTTCTTTATTCTTTTTTCGATACTTATCAAGTGTTTGTTTAATAATTAATGGTATTTCAAATGCACCTGGAACCTCAAATACTATCACTTTATTTTTATATTCATCTGGAAGATTGTCTATAAAATCAAATGCAATGCTATCTGTAATATCGCCATGATAAAGACTCTTAATTATAAAAATAATAGGCTTTTTAGTATTATAATAATTATTTAAATCACTTTCTCCAGTTGATTTAATTTTGTTGATTAACAATTTACTCTTTATTTGATTTTTTTTCATTTTTGTAAATATTTTTTTACATTTAGACCGAAGGCATTAATACCATGATAGACCTTAGGTTTACTCAAAAGTATCATTTCTTTTACTCCTATATCATTCAGTATTTGAGCACCTATGCCAACTGTTCTATAGTCATACTTGCTACTTGATTGATTCTTTTTCTTTATAGCGCTTATTTGATCAATATGTGACGAATCTAGTGGCGAGGAAATAAATACAAATGCTCCTTGTGACGATTTAGAGATTTTAGTCAACGCATCTTCAAATGACCAACTAGTATCCGATGTAATTTTAAATGTATCAAATAAAGTATTTTGAACGTGAACTCTTACAACAGTCGGTTTATTAGAAGTTATTTTATTTTTGATCATTACAAAATGTACTTGATTTGTAAGCACGTCTTTATAATAGATACTATTAAAATCTCCATACTCGGTACTAACTTCACACTCATGTATTCTTTCAATTGTTTTTTCATTTGCAATTTTATATTTGATTAAATCATCAATTGTTCCTATTTTAAGTTTATGATTACGTGAAAATTTAAGAAGCTCTTTCTTTCTAGCCATTGAACCATCTTCATTTAAAATTTCAACAATTACAGCTGAAGGTTCTAATCCAGCAAGTTTAGCTAGATCACAACCAGCCTCGGTATGACCTGCTCTTATCAATACACCACCATCTTTTGCCATAAGCGGAAAAATATGACCAGGTTGAACCAAATCGCTTGGTCTACATTTTTTTTCAACAGCTTTACGGATTGTTTTTGCTCTATCTGATGCGGATATTCCAGTTGTAATTCCATCTGCAGCATCGATTGAGATTGTAAAGTTTGTACTTTTTAGACTATCATTTAAATTATTCATCAGAGGCAACCCTAGTTTTTTACATTTTTCAGTCGTAAGCGTCAAACATATTAATCCTTTAGCATAAGATGCCATAAAATTTATATCTTTAGGTTTCACAAATTGTGATGCTATAACCAAATCACCTTCATTTTCTCTATTTTCATCATCCATGATAATAACCATCTCGCCTTTTTTGAGAGCATTAATTATTTCTGATGTCGAATTAATTGTCATTTATATTACTCATATTAACTATATATTTTGCAATATAGTCTAACTCAATATTTACGGTTTGTCCTTCTTTGTAATACTTCATAGTTGTGTTTTTGAATGTGTGAGGAATAATCATCAAATCAATAGTTGAGTCTGTAATTTTATTTACGGTCAAACTAACGCCATCAACCGTTATTGATCCTTTTTGTACTATAAATGGTCTCATAGCTTCTGTCATTTGAATAACTATGTTCAAACATTCCCCATCAGTTTTGATAGAAACTATTTCAACTACCGTATCAATATGACCAGAAACAAGGTGACCGCTGATTAGTTTGTTAAGTGTTAGTGGTAATTCTATATTAACCATAGATTTATTTGTCAGCAATCCAAGATTAGTTTTCTCTATTGTTTCACTAGATAGCTCAAACATTACAATATGATTTTCTATAGAAGAAACAGTGAGACAAGTACCATTTACTGCCACACTATCTCCCAGTGATAATTGGTGCTTATTATAATCTATATATAATCTAATTGGATTAGACGATAAATCTAATTTTTTAACATTACACGTTTTTTCAATAATTCCAGAGAACATTTATTTGGTTAGACTCATTTTTAAATCATTATTAATTTGTTCAATATAGTTTATATGATAATCAATTTTTTGCGAAAGTTTATTTATATGTGTAATTGAATTAAAAGATTTTGAATTATTACCGAGGATCTTTGGAGCGATATAGAATAGAAATTCATCTACTAAGTTATCTGTAATTAAAGATGATAGTAGATTTGGACCAGATTCAACGAATATATTATTAATATTCTGTGATGCAACGTATTTAATAATAAATTTAAGGTTAAGTTTTTGATTATTAGATGGAGTTTTCACTAGTATGACATTACTTTTATACTTTTTATTGGTATTTATTGATGAAAATATATAAATTTGTCTTGATGTATCTTTAAAAATCTTTGAGCTTAATGGAATTTTTAATTTCCTATCCAAGATTAATAATGGTGGTTGTATTTTTAATTTGGAGAGATATTCTTTTTTTCTAACATTTAATCTTGAATCATCTTTGATTATGGTTGACGAGGTACTTAAGATACTTGATGACATTGCTCTCTCTTTTTGAACATCATTTCTTGAAGCAGGNGATGTAATCCATTTGCTATTCCAACGATAATCTGCAATTTTACCATCTAATGACATTCCTGTTTTTNCAAGAATATAAGGTCGATTATATAGATGATAATGATTAAATTTTTTATTTAAATTAACTGCCTCATCTTTTAAAAGACCAAGTTTTACATCGATTCCGTTTTTTNTTAATAATTTAATGCTTTTACCATTAACTAATGGATTTGGNTCTTTTTGACAAATAACAACACGTTTAATTTTTTTTTCTATAATCAAATCAAGACATGGGGGAGTTTTACCATGATGACAACAGGGCTCAAGATTAACATAAAGGGTAGCTCCTGCTGAGTTATCCCCAGCTTTTTTAAGAGCAATCTGCTCTGCGTGTGCTGAACCAGGGGATTTATGATAACCCATACCTATTATTTTTTCATTCTTAACGACTATTGCTCCAACAGCTGGATTAGGGTTTACGGAGTAAATGCCTTTTTTTGCAAGCAAAAGTGCTTTNTGAAGATAATATAAATCTCTATCCATCTTCATCATCTAATAAGTTGATTTGTTTTTTCTTCATTTCAGGAGATAAATCTTTTTCTAGAACTTTTATAATATTTCTGAATGATGCCATATCATCAAAATTCAGATATACAGATGCAAATCTCAAATATGCAACATGATCGAGTTTTAGTAGCTCAGCCATAACAATTTTACCAATCTCACTAGAAGGAATATCTTTATCAGAAAACGATAAGCACTGATTATATATTGAATTAAGTGTCTCTTCTAAATCNTCATAGCTTATTTGACGTTTTTCAAGAGATAACTCAACACCATTTTTTATTTTATCTTTAGAAAAGGATTCCGTTGATTTATCTGATTTTATAACACGAGGAAATGATAGGTCAGCAGATTCTAGTGTGGTAAATCTTCTTTTGCAGCTTTCGCATTCTCTTCGTCTACGGATAGTATTACTTTCCTGAGAAAGGCGGCTGTCAATCACGCTAGTCACAGCGTGTCCACAATAAGGACAACGCATCATGAACTCCTAAGCTACAGCTTTTTTGTCAGAAGAATATACGGGGAATTGAGATGTTAAATTAAGAACTTTTTCTTTAACTGATGATATATTTTTTTCATTTTCAATATCGTCAAGAACATCACATATTAGATTCCCTAGAATTTTAGTCTCTGACTCCATAAACCCTCTTGTTGTAATAGCAGCAGTTCCTAATCTTATNCCGCTTGTAACAAATGGGCTTTGTGGATCATTTGGCACAGAGTTTTTATTTACGGTTATATTAGCTTTATGGAGAGCGGCATCTGCAGCTTTGCCGGTTAAGCCTTGTTTGACTAAACTAACTAACATAAGATGATTTTTAGTACCGCCTGATACAATATCATACCCTCTATCAATTATTGTTTTGGCTAAAATATCAGCATTATTAACAACATTTTTCATATAGATTTTAAATTCTGGCTCAAGTGCTTCCTTGAAAGCAACTGCTTTAGCCGCGATAACATGCATTAAAGGGCCTCCTTGCGTACCTGGGAACACTAAGGAATTGAATTTTTTCTCTAGTTCAGGGTTAGATTTAGAAATAATTATACCACCTCTTGGGCCTCGAAGAGTTTTATGTGTAGTCGAAGTAACTACATCAGCATAAGGTACAGGAGAAGGATAGACTCCGCCTGCGACCAAGCCAGAAACATGCGCCATATCTACTAAAAAATAAGCGCCAACTTTTTTAGCTATTTCAGACATCCTCTCCCAATCTATTATTTGAGAGTATGCAGAAAATCCTCCAATTAAAAGTTTAGGTTTATGTTCGGTAGCTAATTTTTCAATTTGTTCATAATCTAATAGACCATTATCATCAATACCATACTGTATTGCGTTAAATAATTTTCCTGAGAAGTTAACCTTAGAACCATGTGTTAGGTGACCGCCAGCATCTAGACTCATTCCTAGAATTGTATCACCAGCATTTAACAGAGCTAAATAAACAGCAGCATTTGCTTGTGAACCAGAATGAGGCTGAACGTTTGCATAGTCACATGAATAAAGTTCCTTCAATCTTTCGATAGCGAGTTGCTCTGCAACATCAACATTTTCACAACCACCATAATATCTTTTAGAGGGATACCCTTCTGCATATTTGTTAGTTAATACAGACCCTTGTGCCTCAAGCACTCGAGGGCTCGTATAATTCTCAGAAGCAATAAGCTCTACATGTTCTTCTTGGCGTTTAATTTCTCTTTTGATGGCTTCGTTTAATTCATCGTCAAAGCCTGCAATTTTGGTATCTACACTAAACATAAAAACTCCTATTTAACTCAATTATAAATACTAACATTTAATATATTTTTTGTAACTATTTTATGGCGCAAAGTCTGAAAATTACGATATTATCATTCTTCCTTAGCTGGAAGATGTACCTAAATTATCAGATTCACCAAGAATTCTTGGTTTTTCGTTATCTTGACTAGAGTAGATTTTATTATTCTGAAGGTATTCTCTAGCAACCTCCCAAATTGGCTTTCCTGTTTCAATCTGATTAACGCTAGCCCATCCAGAAATTACGTAATTTTTGTTAGGATCAATTAAATTTCCATTACTTAATCTAAGGTTTGATATTCTCTTACCAATGATATTTTTTGGTGTAATGTCATAAATTAGACCAGCAGTTCTTACCATATCTCCTCCCTGCTGCATATACGGATCAGGATTAAAAATATTATCAGCTACATCCTCTAGAATATTTTTGAGAGTGCTACCATTGAGTTCTCTTCTATATGTATTTGGATATGTGATTGCGGTTTGATTGTAGATATCACTCATTTTTATGTCGGTGTTTTTTGGTAATGACGTCCCCCAACGAAAACCTGGTGAAAGAGATATTTCACTACCCATCACACTATTTAATGACTTGCATAACAAACTATCAAATGAGCCAGTAAATGTTCCTCTTCTATACAGCTCATGATTAGAATATCCAATCACTTCATTAAGCGTTCTTTCAAAAGGTTTAGTTTTTTTCTGAATAAATCTTGTCATGTTTCCTGATGGCTGTATTTTATTAGAAAATATTGGCAAAAGATTGTACCGATAATCAAATGAATTTTTAGAATGTATATCTAGATCAAGAACAGACAAAAATTTACCACTACAACCAGAATTTATAATAATAGTTCTATGTCTTTCATTGATGATCTCTATAGGTTTTGGGATTACATCATGTGTGTGACCACCAAGAATTATATCTATTCCTTTAACTCTTGATGCAAGTTTTTTATCAACATCTACGCCATTATGTGATAAAAGCACTATTATATCTGGTTTATCATTTTGATTAATACGATTAACTAATTCTTGTAGTTCATTTTCTCTAATACCAAAAGTAAGATTATTTACAAATCGACCTGGATTAGCGATTGGAGTATAAGGGAATGCTTGCCCAATGATTGCTATTCTGTGATTATTGATATTTTTTATTGTATACGGTTTTTGAAAATGCCCAAAATCATCATAAGCTTCTTCACCATCAAATTGCGCTTCTTCAGTAAGTGAAATATTATGCGCAACAAATTCACCCTTAAATTTATTTATATTTTTAATGAATTGGCTTTGTCCATAAGTAAATTCCCAATGACCAGTCATCACATCTACGCCCAAAATATTAGAAGATTCAACCATATCCTCTCCGTTCGTAAAAAGTGATAAACCGCTACCCTGCCATGTATCACCACCATCAAGAAGCAATGCCTTTCCATCTGCTTCATTTCTTAAATTATCTACTACGGTTTTTAAATACGAATAACCACCTAACTTTCCATATTGACTTGCGAAATCAGAAAAATTTAGAGGAGTGAAAGCATACTTCAAATAATTATTATCTATCGAATAATAGTTCAAAAAATTTTCACTTACTAAATGTGGAGGCATATTTTTATTAGCTCCAACTCCTA
>PBXG01000029.1 GCA_002728355.1 Gammaproteobacteria bacterium
CGACAACATAGCCAATGGATCCAATGTTTCCACCGTAATACGTGTGCGATCTTGAGTAACCATCGTCACCAAATGATTGAGATAGATATCCTTCTGATTGTGCAGTTGGTATTGGACGTGAGATATAGTTAATAGTACCTGCTGTTGTTCTTGGACCGTTTCCAATTGCAGCAGCACCTTTTAATACCTCTACGCTATACATACGACCTGCATCAGGATAGAAATACATACTACCATTTGAGTAAATGGCAGGACCTTGCGGCACACCATCTTCAAGGATATTAATTTTTGTAGTTCTTAACGCTGTTGTTCCACGCATACCAAGGTTAGTTCTTAATCCATAACCATCCTCGGTTTGTGAATATACACCAGGTATTCTCCTCATGATTCTTTCAGAATCCGTATAATTGTTTCTTTTCATCTCCTCGTCACTAATATAGTGAGCTGAGCCTGCTATACTACTCTCGTCCTGCGAACCAAAAATTGTTACTGGACTAAGCTCTTCTGCGTGCGCAGGAGAGAATAGTGTAGACACTAGGAGGGAAAGAATACTTAATTTATAAACGTTCATTCTCATTTTTTCCTCATTTTGTAATAAATGTAGAATGATTATATGATAATGATTCTCATTTGTAAATAGAAATGATTATCATTTGTATTAAATAATATACAATATGTGAAAATTTATATATCATTGATTTTTGAGGCAAAATATGACGAAAATTAGCTTAACACCCATTATTGATGTAGTTTTTATATTATTGATATTTTTCATGCTGGCTACTAATTTCCAAGATTTTAATAAAACAGAGATAGATCTGACCAAAAGCACTGCATCAGCAACAGTTACAGATAAGAGGGTGTTTATCATTGAATTTGACGAGGATTCTAATTTCAAGCTAGGAAATCAAGAAATGACGATGTCTGAAATTAAAGAAAAGATAATATTTGAGACGAAATCTGATGAGAATTATGCAGTAGTGGTTAAACCTAGCGACAAAACTTCCTTTCAAACAACTTTATATGTGTTAGAAGACCTAAATGCAACGAAGATAAAAAATGTGATGCTAGGAATTAATAAACCCTCTAATAATAACGAAGCTGAACAGCCGAAAAGAAGCACGGATCTTCCACTATTAAGAAAAATGTAAAATGAAGTTTGCTAAGAAAAACATAAGGCCAAAAAATGATGATAATTTACTGCCATTAGTAAATATTATATTTCTNTTATTAATTTTTTTTATGATTGCCGGNGTANTTCAAAAACAAAAAGAACTGTATGANGTTGAATTAGGTACNGCNGTNATTGAAAANTATNTAGATTCTNATGATANAACNATATTNATACGCAAAGATGGAACAATTGTCTTTNATGGAAAAGGANTATCNGATAANGANCTAAAANCCTATTTNANANAAATTGAAGAAAAAGAAAAATTAGTTATAGCNGCTGACGGNAAAATAACATCAGAAAGATTAAACAAGATATTATTAATTCTCACGAGAGAGAATATTGAAAGAATAGTTCTACTGACGAATGCAAATGATTAAAGAAGATAATACAACTATTTATTTTGTAATTGCAGTGATTTTTCACTCNTTGTTTATTGTTTCTATAAACCCATTTTCNGTTATTAAAGATGTAGCNGTAATTGGTGAATCAGGGATGAACGTACAAATGATATTAATACAAAAAGGAGATGAAAACTTTGATAAGGCAATAATGTCAGAGAACAAGAGAAATGAATTNGATGATGCTGAAAAAGATCAAGAGGTAATACTAGATGATCGNAAGGTGGGAGATATAAGNAAGAATGCGTATCAGTCTTATTATGGACAGATTCGNAAAATCATTGACTCTAATAAAAAATATCCTNTGCTAGCAAGACAAAGACGTGAAGAAGGTTCGCCTAGAATTACTTTTACTATACTTAAAAGTGGTTTAGTTGAGAATGTATCTGTAATGACTTCTGGGTATAGATCTTTAGATAGAGAAGCAAGGAGAATGATACTGGCCTCATCACCATTTCCACCGATACCTGCATCCATGAAAAAGGAGTATATACAGCTGACTATTCCAATAAATTTTAATCTCTATGCGAAATAGTGCCTTCATACCATCTCAATTTATCACGTAAACTGACGACACTNCCTATGATGAGAATTGTTGGTGGTTTTGGTTTTTCTCTCTTAACAAGCTCCGGNAGCTCTCTGAGATTAGATGTAAATACTCTCTGATTAACAGTAGTACCTTGTTGGACAAGTGCGCAGAGCGTGTTTTTGTCTAATCCATGTTTTGTTAACTCAGTGCAAATTATATCTATACTGACAAGACCCATATAGAAAACAATAGTTTGATTAGGTTGAATTAACTTCTCCCAATTAAGTTCTAACCTTCCATCTTTAAGATGACCAGTTACAAAAATACATGACTGAGCATGATCACGATGAGTAAGAGGAATACCGCTATATGCTGAACAACCACTGGCACTTGTTATGCCCGGTACAACCTGAAAGGATACCTTGTGATCAACCAGTGTATCAATTTCTTCTCCACCTCTTCCAAAAATAAAAGGGTCTCCTCCTTTTAAGCGAAGAACTTTATTGCCTTTTTTAGCATACTCCACAAGAAGATTATTAATCTCATGCTGTCTTACAACATGATTATCTCTCTCTTTACCGACGTAAATTTTNTTTGCATCTCTTCTAACTAAATCCATTATTGCTGGTTGCACTAAACGATCATATAAAACCACATCACATTGTTGCATTAGCCTAAGAGCTCTAAAGGTTAAAAGGTCGGGATCACCAGGACCTGCTCCTACCAAATATACTTCACCTTGGTTTATTTTATCTTCATTAATATTATCAATGGATGCATTTAAGTACTCCAATGCTTCCGCTTCCTGTCCACTTAGTACTAACTCTAAAAATTTACTATTTAACATCTGCTCCCAAAATATTTTATTAGATTGAGACTGCTTAAGTTTCTCTCTTACCATTACACGATTTTCAGCAATAATCTTTGCAACTTTGCCGTACGCTCCGGGTATCATTGTTTCAAGTTTGGTTCGTAACATTCTNGCTAAAACAGGAGAAGCTCCGCCTGTTGATACCGATACTGTTATATCACCTCTTTCTAGTATGGATGGAAAAATAAAATCACAAATTTCTGGCCTATCAACTACATTTACAAGAATATTATTTTTATTTGCATCTACAGCGATAGATTTATTTAACTTTTCATTGTTTGTAGCAGCAATCACAAATGAATATTTCTTATCTAGATGTTGAGACGAATATTCTTCGTTGATGATTTTTATATTATTTTTTTCTGCAATATCTAATATGTAAGGAGTAGTTTTTGGAGAGATAATNGTTACATTAGCCTTCGCCTTTATAAGTAGATCTAATTTTCTTTCTGCAACTTCCCCGCCTCCTATTAAAAGTACTGATTTTTTCTTTAAATCTATGTAAAAAGGAAAGTACTTCATTAATTTTTNTCGATTCCAGCTTTTTTATACCAATGCTGGGCTTTCTCTAGATCTTGCGGGACTAATTTGCCTTCTTCGTATATCATAGCTAGGGTAGTTGCTGAACCGAGTAATCCTTGCTCTGCGGATTTAGTGAACCACTCAATACTTTTATCTATATTTTTTTCGGTACACTCTCCTTCAAAGTACATAAAACCAAGCGCATGCTGGGCCAGCGGATACTCATTTTTAGCAGCAGATTCCATGTACCTAAAAGCTTTAGCTTCGTCCGCTATACAACCTAATCCATTTTGCAGCATGATTGCCATTCTATACATAGCTTCTGAATTTCCCTCTTCAGCAATAGGAGATAAAAGTTTAATTGCATGAGCAAAATTCTTCGTCTCGAAAGCCGCAATACCGCTCTCCAACTCCATAGCTCGGTTTTCATACTTATCCATGATTAGTCCTTGAGTAAATCTTCAAGTTTTCCATCCATATCGTGTTCAATTAGATCATCGAAACCACCAACATGATAGTCACCTATAAATATTTGAGGGACGGATTGTCTCTGTGATTTTTCCATCATAGTTTGAAGTTGTTCAGGGTCTTGATCGACCATGATATCCTCATAAGGGATTTCTTTTTTGTCAAAAAAATTCTTAGCCCTTACACAGTACGGACATATACGTGTGCTATAAATAGTAACTTTCTTCATTAGTAATGCTTAATCTCTCCTTTAACATTCTTTTGGACTATTATTCCTAGAATATCATAAGAACTATCTAATAAAATCTCTGGATACATCTCATTCAACGCAATTAACCTTTTTTCTCCATTCGCCTCAATGAGCTTTCTAAACCATCTAACACCATCGTATTCAATAAATACATAATTATTCTCAGATAAGTTGCCAGAAGGGTCGATTAAAACAATACATCCCTTAGGAAATTCTGGTTCCATACTGTTATCTGTAACTTGTAGAGCATAAGGTTCAGATGCTCCACAACCAGAATTCAAATCGTTCATATTTTTTTCATCTATACTCATACAAAAAATTATAATTGAATTACTATTGTTATCTAGTAAAAATGTAACGAAAATGTTATATAAAAGATACTATAACTTACTGAGCATTGTTAGATTGATAATAATCTTCAACAAACTTACTCTCCATTGCTTTAGCCTCAATCTCCCAAGGCCTCTTTGAATACTCAATAGAATCTTTTGGGCCATAATTAACTCCATTCCACAATTCGTACTTTTTATTGTTGAAAGTATATGTTTTATGTCTACCCTCTGCATATTGAATTAAATGTGATAATTCGTGACACAACGTAGAGAGCATTTCTTTTGATGAAAGTTTAGCATCAAGGTGAATAGTAAATACATTATCGTACTTAGTATCCTCATGAATAATATAACCTTTAACAGCGCCATAACCATCCAGTTTCAAATTCTTATTAAGATTTATTATAAGCATTAAGTTTTTTCTAAATGACTGTTCTAAGTTAGTCTTTAAAATCCGTCTAGCTGCGTCGACTGTCCAAAGGTGTGATTGTGCAAACTCATTAATAATCAGTTTCACTTTCATATCCATAACGCTATGATATTGCGCTATCAGTCCCTGAAGTAAAATTTTCATTATCACAGCAAAAATAAAAAAAGACGTAACGATAAAGAAAGTTGAAAAAATGATATATAAAAATTCTACTATCATTTTAATCTTTTAGATTTAAAAAAAGAGCGAAGAAGTTTTGAGGACTCGTCAGCCATAAGGCCATATTTTACCTCTGGTTTATGATGACAAGAAGACGACTCGAAAATTTTTGGTCCATTAATTACACCTCCGCCTTTTGAATCTTCTGCAGCGAAATACAATGTATCTAATCTCGATATACTTATTGCGTGCGCGCACATAGGACAAGGCTCGAGACTCACAAACATCTCACATCCTATGAGTCTCTCATTATCGATGATTTTGTTGGCTTTTTGAATTGCAAGCATCTCTGCATGAGCTATAGAAGATCTTTGTTTACGCATCTGATTTGAAAATGCAGAAATTACTTCATTATTTCGTGTTTGCACGATTACTGCTCCAACCGGAACTTCGTCATTATCATAAGCCGCTCTGGCTAACTCAATTGCTAATCCCATAAAAAGATTATCACGATCTAATGACTGCGTTCTCATGAGAGTGTTTCTTTGAATTGTATCTCTTTGCCAACAGGCTCTAATAATTCATCTTCACGCATAACAATGTTACCTCTAATGATTGTGTATAGTGGCCAGCCTTTAACCTTCATGCCATCATAAGGCGTCCAGCCTGTTCTCGATTTTTGTTGTGAATTAGTAATCGTCATTTCTTTATTCATATCTACAATTGTGAAATCAGCATCGTATCCAAGACTTATTCTTCCTTTATTATAAATTCTATGAANTCTCTCTGGGCCATAAGACCAGAGATCAACAAGCTTTTCTAGTGTTAATTTTCCAGAGTTAACATGGTTAAGCATTATAGGTACAAGCGTCTGCACTCCAGGAGTTCCACTAGGAGAATTTGGATATGATTGTGCTTTCTCATCGAGAGTGTGAGGAGCATGATCTGATGCGACTATATCAACGATCCCTTCATTTAATGCCTTCCATAAAGCATCATGATGATGCTTTTCTCTAATAGGCGGATTTTGCTGAGCTAGAGTTCCAAGATTATCATAGCAGTCTGGAGCAAATAATGTTAGATGATTTGTTAGTAGTTCTACACTTGCAATATGTTTTTTTGTTTTTAAAAATTCCATCTCTTCAGCGGTGGTAATATGTAATATGTGAACTCTTCTCGAATATTTTTCTGCTAGTGCAACAACTCGTTTAGTTGCAGATAAGCAACTCTCTGGAGATCTCCATTTACAATGCATGGATACATCATCACTATCACCCAAAATAGTTTTCATATTTTCATTCATAATCATCTGATCTTCGGCATGAACAGCAATCACTCTACTACCATTCGCTACAACCGACTCTACTTCTTCATCAGTTGCTGTAATCAAATCCCCAGTACTCGCACCCATAAAGATTTTTATACCNCATACACCGCAGTGATTTTCCCATTCCTTAAGATTAGGGCCAGTTCTTCCAGTTCCGCCAAGATAAAATGCAAAGTCTGTCCACGGAACACGGTAAGCGCGTTTAATTTTATCATCAATTGCTTCAGGAGTTATAGTGAGCGGATTAGTATTAGGCATTTCAAATATCCCTGTAA
>PBXG01000030.1 GCA_002728355.1 Gammaproteobacteria bacterium
TAGCATTAGCATGGAGAGTATACGGTTACATGACAGGTATGCCAGTCGAAGTAACATCAATGATATGGGGCGTAATTCCATTTACCTCAGGAATCACAGGCCTAGATCTTATTGGTGCAACACTTTCAACAGGAATATTTGCAGGTATCGGTATTATTTATGGACATGAGTTGTCACACACAAAAGGTTTTGCATTCTTAATTTCAAGAATGACAATGGCTCTTTCAGGTTCAGCACATTTCTGCTATGCACACGTGTACAACCATCACTTAGAACTTGCAAGTGAAGATGACCCTGCAACAGCACCACGTGGACGCACAATATACGGTCACTACATGCTTTCGCACATAGGTCAGTCAAAGTTCCTTTTCAACATGGAAAAAGAAAGACTTGCACGCATGGGTAAAGGATTTATCTCATGGGAAAACCGTTGGATTCGTGGTTACCTAATGTCAGTACCTTCAGTAGCGTTATTCTTCGCAGCTGGTGGCTGGATTGGTGTAGCAGCGTTAGCTACAGTATGGGTAATTTCAAACTTTGAATTAGAAGCTTTGAACTATCTTGAGCACTATGGCTTAATCCGCGTAAAAGATCAGCCAATTGACTATCGTCATAATTGGGACAATAACACGCTTTTCACAAGCTGGTTCTTCATTGAAATCGGACGTCAAGCAGATCACCACGATCGTGGGGAAACTCACTTTTGGGAGCTTGAAAATGTAGGAGCACCTAACACTGGTTGGGGTTATTTCACAATTTTCGCGCTAGCATTAGTACCACCACTATGGCACTGGTACATGAGAAAAAGACTAGCAACATGGGACGAAAAATTCGCAACAACTGAAGAAAAAGCAGTAGCTGCAAGAATCAACAAAGAAGTTGGTTACGAAGGCACTCGTTTCGACGGTGACGAATTATCTTTCCCAGTTGAAGGTTAATAAGGAAGTAAATTAGTTCAAATGGACTTGGCGACACCCCCTCTTTGAGGGGGTGTTTTTTTTAGTTTTCCCAACCTTTGATAATATGTGTCTTTGGAAGATCCCCTCTTGCCCTTAACTTCATCTGTATAAATTTTGGCATCCAGTTCCAGGGATTATTTTCTCCGAAGTGTATTTCTGCCTTTTTGCCATCATAGGATTTATATAAAAGTGTCAGACTCTCTCTACCTTTTCTTTTGTAGTTTCTGTATTTTACAAAGGTTGTATCAATAACCTTAACTTTATTTTTATATCTAACTGACTTTCCAGTAAATAACAATCTCAGTTCATTAATAATACCTTGTAAACCGTCATGCCTATAACTAATTGGAATCCACTTTAATTGTTCAATAATGGAAGCATATCGTTCTTTCATTACCATCTACCTCCAATTTACAACTATTAGATTTATATTTAAGACCGATATTCGTTAGCGTCTTAACTAGAATCAGATTAGCAAGACTTCCTTTAATATTTTCGGGAAGGCTAATATCAAAATATCCATTGTTTTTAGCAATATTGTATGGATTAATTTTGACTTTACTGTTGCAAATGACGGTTCTCAAGGCATCATTAATGTCAACTACTGGAATATCTAAATCCAGTACTCCATTTTTGTAGAAACTAACTTTTACATGCCCAGAAGTGGCACCTATTTTTGACAAGCTCAATGGGTTATCAAGCTCTATAGTATTTTCGAATTTACTCATTTTTTTCTCCTCTTTAGTGTTTACCTGATCGGTTTGGTCACAAGCTGAAGATCAACTACCAATAAAAAAACCACCTATAACGCTAAAGTCATGGTGGTTTACCGATCGCTTTAGCTATTTTACGCCGGCAAGCTGAAATCAAATCGGCGATATCTAAATGAGAACATAACCAGAGTAATATGTCAACTTTATAGTTTTCTGAGAGGATACTTTATGTTATCTATAAACCCAAATTCTTTACTTCGATCATCAACGCCAAGATACTCTCTTTCAGTAACAGTCGCATTCTTATACGTAAAGAAAAGATAATCCCATACAGTAAAGATAGAGGCATAATTAGCATTTCGAGAGAGCTCAGCGACGGTATGATGATTCGTATGATATTTAGGTGTAACAATGATTTTACTAATTTTAGAGTCTAAACTTTCAGGCAATCTTAAATCAGAGTGATGGAATTGTGCTGATGCCGTTAGAATTATTTCATAAAAGATAAAAACTGATATAGGCAAGCCTAATGTAATTATCAACACAGCTTTAAAAAATGCCGAGATTAAAAGTTCTCCAATATGAAAGCGCAACGAGGTTGTGACGTCCATTTGAGTATCAAGATGATGCATTCCATGAAATCTCCATAAAAAATCCCATGTATGACTTATTCTATGAAACCAATAAAAAGCAAAATCTAACAATAAAAAACCGAATAAAGCCTCTAAGAAAAAATTATACTCTATTGTATTTAGTAATCCGTATTGATTCTCGTTTGTAATCATCATAACGGGGATAAGTAAAAAAATAACAAAAACTCTCATGATAAGAGTATTAACAACTGCTATAGTCCCATGAAAAAAAAGTCTTTTCATTTTACTTTTTGTATTTCTCTGTGAAAAATAATTCTCAAGCATCATAAAAACAACAAAAAAAACAATGAAAAAAATAAGTTTTAAATTTGTCAACACCTCAATCATTATCTAAGTATATCAAATTAACAAATATTAGTATCATAGATGGATTACATTTTTAAAATAGCTTATACTGCGGTTTGGAATTTTAAATCACTATGACAGACAAAAACCAAAGACATAGACTAAGCCACATTATAGCGACCCTTGGTCCGTCTACTGATGATGAGAAAGAGTTGATAACGATGCTGATGGCTGGAATAGCTAGACAATGGACCGATGGGGTTGATTTAGCCAGGGTTTTACATAGTGACGGGGAAGATATTGCAAAAAAACGCTTACAAATCTTCAGAGAACAATCTAGCAAAAGAAATTTAAATACAAGAATTTACGTTGACAGCGACGACATNTCTCTTAATCTGGAATCATATTTAAACTTTATTAATTCAATGAAACCAGATATAGCAGCTTTCAATAAAAAATTAGGAGTGGACCAATTAAAACAAATTAAACCAAAATTACCNGATAGCGTTAAGATATGTGTAAGAGTAAATAATGGAGAGACTACAGAAGATCTAGACGATTTCTTTAATGCTTGCGATTATGCAATGATTGAATTGGACTCAAAGGTGATAGTAGATGAAAAAATTGTCGATAGAGCAAAATCTAAAAATTGTGAGCCGATATATCTCGCGTTGATGCCTACTCTGATGAAAGGTCAAGTTCAATCNCGCGANGAAAATTTTGAGATAGGACATACTCTAGAGGAAGGTTTTGATATGATTGCACTATATGAGGAAACTGCGAACGGACCATACCCTGCTAGATCTGTGAAGTGTATTGATGAAATTGCGGTTGAATCTGAAAAGTTAAGGGTGAATCCATTTTCAGATCTGATGAGTAAGATTTTTGGTTTTTTCAAAAAATAGTTATCCTGGCGGCCACCCGAATGCTCTCCCAGCCAAAATATGAATATGAAGGTGGAAGACTGTTTGTCCAGCTTCAGCNCCATTGTTGATAACCAATCTAAAGTCTTTAATATCATTTTCATCCGTAATCTTTTTCGCAACTAGTAATAAATGACCTAATANCTCTTTATCGCTTNTATCTGCTTCGCTNATTTTTTGTATTTCCTTTTTTGGTATAACGAGTATGTGTGTTGGTGCTTGAGGACTTATATCATTAAATGCTATTGAAATNTCATCNTCATAAATAATGTCTGCNGGTATTTCTCTGTTNATTATCTTTAAGAANATATTATCCATTANGGNTTATAACCTCCAGATTTCANNACGTCTGCCTTAATTCTNTCAATTTCGTCAGATGGCATTGGANCTTTTCTANCTTCCTTGATNCTATTTTNTTNNGGTNTAACTNATGATAAGAGTTTTATAATTTGTTTCTGANTATCAATCTGTTTATTNANAAGTCTTATTATAATTAATAATAAAANAACTNCAGACAATGAGATATAAATCATNATGCTGTTCATAATTATTTAATACTTTTNATNGTATCTATTACCTCTTCTACGTGTCCTTTAACTTTNACATTTGTCCANAATCCTTTAATTTCNAATTTCTTNCTGATAAGAAATGTGCTTCTATCAACACCCATGTACTTTCGTCCGTAAAGACTCTTTTCTTTTATCACGTCAAATAATTTACATATTTTTTCATTTTCATCAGATATCAGTGAGAATTTGAAGTTGTGTTTTTCTATAAATTTGTGATGTGATTTTATTGAATCTCTTGAGATGCCAACTACATCCCACCCTAGGCGTCTAATTTTTGTTAGATTTTCATTAAACTCTATACTTTCTGANGTGCATCCTGGAGTGAGATCTTTAGGATAAAAATATAATATAAGGTTTTTGCCCANATAGTCTTTAAGTTTAGATTTTTTTTCATCAGTTGAAACCAATGGAAAATCTTTTATTTTTATTCCATTTTTGATTTTCATTATTCAGTCTCCTTTAANTTTCTNGCAGATTCTATCAACATAATCGGGATGCCGTCTTTTATTGGGTATGCTAGTTTAGATTCNTTGCATATTAATTCATTCGCNTTTTTGTCGTAAACTAGTTTTCCCCCAGACTTCGGNCATACCAACAAATCTAATAAGAAATCATCCATAAGTGGATATTATCTANCATACATCAGATAAATCAATATATTATATCCATCTTCTGACCTTGGATTTATANTCATTNTANTCATCGCCAAATTTTGATGATAAATACTTTTCCTCGGGTTTGATTACATAATATTTAAAGATTATGTAAGTGAAGATACACATAAGCATAATATGNACCATGCTTAATAATATTCCCAATGATAGCTGCAAAAAAATCAAACCCAGATACATTGGGTTTCTGGAGTATTTATAGATACCACTTTTAATAACCAAAGTTGAGGGTGATGTTGGGTTAGGATCTTCATGTTGACTATTAAATTTTTTTATTGCAGGAACAATTAAAGATATTGCTAAAAATAAAAAGAACAACCCAATTTCTGAAGTTCGTAAAAAATCTAAAAATCTCGGTATCTGATACAACTGATAATAATACATATTTAAAGCTGCAATGCTCAAACCGGTATTTATCGAGAATAACCAAATAATAGGCGGAAAAGTTATTACACTAGCATGATCATCTTTATTAGTTGGATAGTAGAATATGTGAATAAGTATTATAACAATATAAGTAGGTATGCTTGCATACAAAGAGAGTACTAAGGCATCTTCAACAAATATTTTGATGTCACTTAAATACCACTCGAAAAAATTTATATAACCTACTAATGAAAAAATTAATGTTGAAAATATAATAATTCTCTTATACATGACGCGCTAAATTGTGAAAGGTTTCCGGAGTTATATTTTCAGCTCTATCATCTGTTTTAATGCCGAGTTTATTTAACAGATCAGAATTCAACAAGTTTTTTAGTGAAGATTTTAGCATTTTTCTTCTTGTTGCAAATGCCGCATTAACAATTCTCTTAAAATTAGCCTCATGTGTTAAATTTATGAATACGTCCTGTTTTGGTTCGAGTCTAATATATGATGAAAAAACTTTAGGTTTAGGAACAAAAACATCCGGAGATATATCAAAAAGCTTCTTAGTATTATAATAAACTTGAATCATGACACTTAATCTGCCGTATATTTTTGAATTTGGCTTAGCGACAATTCTATCTACTACTTCTTTTTGTAGCATGAAGTACATATCGTTCACATTATTTGATATTTCAAGTAACTTAAACAAAATTTCAGTGGAGATATTGTAGGGTAGGTTTCCAATAATTCTAATTTTAGATTTTACAATTTTTGATAAATCAATTTTAAGAATATCCTCATTCTTAACAACTACATTATTGGCATTCTTAAAACCATTTTTTAATTCACTAATTAGATCCGTATCTTTTTCTATGAGAATGAGTTTTTTAACATCTTTAGAAATAATATAACTCAGCGCTCCATCGCCAGGCCCAATCTCAATAATCTCATCAGAGGACATTGGAGCTATATAACGGATAATTTTATTTATAAGGTTCTTATCATGAATGAAATGCTGACCTAATTTTTTTTTATGTTTATGCATTGCAGAGTTTTTTTGCAACTTTAATGGCTTCCTCAAAACTTGATGTATCAATTTTTCCTGTTCCAACAAGATCTAGTGCAGTACCATGATCAACCGAAACCCTCACAATAGGAAGTCCAAGCGTAACATTTACGGTTGTTTTAAAATTATCAAATTTAATAACCGGAAGCCCCTGATCATGATACATCGTCAAGATTACATCATACTTAGCGATATTTTTTCTCAAAAAGGCTGTATCTGCCGCCACCGGTCCATCAACGCAGATATTTTTTTTCTGAAAGTCTTTTATCACAGGTGCAATAATTTTACTATCTTGCAGTCCCAATAAACCATCTTCACCAGCATGAGGATTAAGTCCAGTGACTAGTATTTTAGGTTTCGAAATAGCAAACTTTGTTTTCATTTCCTCATTTAGAAGAGAAATAGTTTTCTTCAATTTTGTCTTAGTTATTTCTTTGGTAACGCTTTGAATTGGAAGATGTGTTGTATGCAGTGCAACTTTTATTTTCTTATTCATCAGAAGCATCAGCGATTTTTTCTTGCATATATCAGCAAGAAATTCTGTGTGACCTGAGATTTTATATCCTGCTTTATTAAGGATAGATTTACTAATAGGACCAGTAACCATAGCCGAAGCTTCTTTCTCAAGACATAAATTTGCAGCTAGTCTAATGGAGTTGATAACATACTCTGAGTTTTTATGATTCATCATACCAGGTTTATTTTTCACATTAAGTTTTACAGGAAGTATGTTTATTAAATTCTTATTAGAATAAGTCTTCGATGAGATGTTGTGCATCACGTTTATGTCGATTTTTTTGTTTAATTTATCTGCACTTTGATATATGAGTAAAGGGTCAGCAATGAAAATAATATTTTTAGAGAGTTTTTTTTGAG
>PBXG01000031.1 GCA_002728355.1 Gammaproteobacteria bacterium
TTCAGGTGCAGCAGCTTCTTCAGCTGGTGCTTCAGGTGCAGCAGCTTCTTCAGCTGGTGCTTCAGGTGCAGCAGCTTCTTCAGCTGGTGCTTCAGCTTCTTTTTTCTTTGCCAATCTATTTTGTTTGATTTTTTCTAGATTTTTTTCTTTTATAGCCAATCTGGTTTCTGAACTGTTTTCATCTAAAGAATATTCTCTGAGAAGCTTTACCCTCTCACTGAGTTGTGCTCCTTTTGATTTCCAGTAATCAAGTCTTTCATGATTAAGTTTAATTCTATCGTTTGTAGAGAGCGATGGGTCGTATGTACCGATTCTTTCAAGACAACGCCCATCTCTGCGTTGGCGTTGATCCATCACTACAATATGATAAAAGGGCTTTTTCTTTGCTCCGCCTCTTGATAATCTTATTCTGACCATCATATCTCCTAAGTTAAACTCGCGTAATTATAACATCACTTTAAATATCTAGTAAGATATTTATGATAAAAATGATGATAAATGGCTGAACATGCTGCCTTTATGAGCGAAATTTGATATTATTTATTCTAGATGTGTTGTACAACTCAGATAATCCATAATAATCCGTGTGTGAAATCACATGATCGCTCACTTTAATGAAAATTTTAGCAAGTTTGGCCATTCTAGGCTTCATAATATCAACGATGTTTACAAAAAAGGCTCTTACAAGCTCCTCAGCTTCGCCTACTAATAATGCTTTTCATCTGATATTTATAATTTCACTAATTCTATTAAGCATTTACACATACACATTGCTTTTGGATTACTCAATTAAAATAAATTTTAATTTAGCATTAATGACAACATTTTTAATCTTAAATTATATTTTTTTTCTTTTTATGTTCAAAAAACCAATCTGCCACTTAAGCTTAGTTTTGTTTCCATTGACATGTATATCAATTCTCTCTACTCTCCTCTTTGATTTAAAAGAAACCCAGGGCGAGATTGATTATAACTTAGTAATTCATATAGTATTTTCTTTATTGTCATACGGTTTTCTTGGGTTGGCGGCTTTGCAGGCTATATTATTAAAATACCAAGGATATAAATTACGTAATATTAAAAATTCTGTGATCAATGATATATTGCCCTCAATTGAGAATATGGAGAGAGGGATGTTTGAGTTAATTGTATTTGGATTCATTCTGCTAACATTGTCATTAATAACTGGAGCTCCATTTGTGGTAATAAATCAAGACTATTATATTCTTGAAAAAATAAGTTTCTCGCTTATTGCTTGGATTGTTTACTTTTACCTAATTTTTCAACATTTCTCATCTAAAGTAACTGGTAACAAAGCAACGAATTTGGCTTTAGGTGGAATGGTTTTTCTTTTTATTGCGTATTTAGGAACAAAAATTATTTTATAAAAAAATATGAATCTTGAAATTTTATTTTTGATTTTATTTGGTTTACTGATTTTATCTGCTTTCTTCTCGGGCGCTGAAACATCAATAATGAGTGTCAACAGATACAAGCTTAAACATAAAAGTAAACAGGGTGATAAATCTGCAAATAATGTTGATTTCCTTGTTAGAAATCCTGAAAAGACTCTTGGGTTGATTTTATTAATGAATAATTTCGTTAATATTCTTGCGTCTGCCATAAGTACCTTGATAGCAATAGAGCTTTTTGGCGAAGCGGGAGTTGCTCTATCCGTAATAATCTTAACTGTCACCATACTTATCTTCGCAGAAGTCACCCCGAAGACATTTGCCGCTTTGTATGCGGATAAGATTGCTTACCCTATTTCATGGGTATTATATCCTCTTCTTAAGATTTTTAATCCGATAGTTATTGTGATTAATATGATTTCACAAACTCTTCTCAGAATTTTGGGTATAAAAAAAGAGAGAATTAATCAAGAATTATTAACCAAAGATGAAATTAAGTTAATTGTAAAAGAATCTAGCCATAGAATACCCAAGAGTCATGAGGACATGATAGTTAATATGATTGATCTAGAAAAAGTCAAAGTAGAAGATGCTATGATACCAAAAAATGAGATATATGCTATTGATATGAATTCTGATGAATTAGAAATCTATAATAAGATTATTTCATGCAATCATACAAGAATTCCTTTTTATAATGGAGATATAAATAAAATTCTTGGATTTCTTCATAAGAGGAAAATTATGTTGATGTTAATTGATGGTTCGTTGAAAAATAAAGATAATATATCAGATAATTTATCACCGGCTTACTTCATCCCAGAAGATACATCATTAACAAGCCAGCTTATATATTTCAAAAGAGAGCGAAAAAGAATGGGGTTTGTTGTTAATGAATATGGTGAAGTTCAAGGCCTTGTCACTTTAGATGATATTTTAGAAGAAATAGTTGGTGACTTTAATGATTCATCACAAAATAAAGACATAACTAAGATAAGAAATAACGAATTTCAGGTAAGAGGCACAGTCCAGATTAGAGAAATTAATAAAGTTCTGGGATGGAAAATTTCTGAGGGAAATATAAAAACTATAAATGGTTATATTCTTGAGTATCTGGAGAATATTCCTATAGAAGGCGAAAAGTTTACTAATGAAGGTTATGACTTCGAAATCATGGATGTATCTAATAATTTTGTTAACAATGTAAAGATTAAAAAAAAATAGTATTATAAGAGTATGAATAAGAAGAAAGATAATAACATCTCAAGCTTTGAGAATGACTTGAAATCACTCCAAAAAATATTAGAAGATATTGAAAAAGATGATCTTAGTCTGGAGATGATGATAAAAAAGTATCAAGAAGGAGTTGAAATTTCGAAAAAATGTCAAAAGACTCTTCAAGAAGCTGAGCAAAAAATTAAAGAGATAAAAGAATAATTTTCTTATGAAATTTAAAGTTCTTGATAAAATTGAGTATCCGTCTGATATAAAGAAATTAGATGATCGTGAGCTCATTGCTTTGTCCAAAGAACTCAGGGAATTTCTAATTGATACTGTCTCTAAAACTGGTGGGCACTTAGCTGCTGGGCTCGGCACAATTGAACTCACAATAGCGCTTCACAAAGTTTTCGATACGCCAAAAGATAAATTAATTTGGGATATAGGTCATCAGTGCTACCCTCATAAGATTTTAACTGGTCGTAAGGATAAGATGAAAACACTTAGGATGAAAGATGGTATCTCTGGTTTTTTAAAAAGACAAGAAAGCGAATATGATTCTTTTGGAGCTGGACATTCGAGCACCTCCATAAGCGCAGCAGTTGGAATTGATCAGGCAAATATAATTAATAAAGATGATGCGGATGTTGTAGCTATAATTGGCGATGGAGGGCTTACAGCTGGGATGGCATATGAGGCCTTGTGCCATGCTGGTGATTTGAAATCCAATATTTTAGTAATACTAAATGATAACGATATGTCTATCTCGCCGAATGTTGGCGCAATACATAACTACTTAACAAAAATGCTTACCAGCAAGACGCTTAAAAATATTAAAGATGGTAGTAAAAAAGTTCTATCCAAAATTAAACCAATTGAAAACCTAGCTAGAAGAGTTGAAGGTGGAGCCAAAAATCTCATAACTCCAGGTTTGCTTTTTGAAGAACTTGGTTTCAAATACTATGGACCAGTTGATGGACATGATTTATTAGATACGATTAAACTACTTAAAAATTTGAAAGCAAGAAAAGGACCTAGATTGCTACATATACTTACTAAAAAAGGAAAGGGTTATAAATTAGCAGAGCAGAATCCTATAACTTATCACGGAGTAACACCATTTAATCTTAAGACTGGAAAATCTGTCAAAAAAAATACAGGGATTAAAAAGCCTACATACACAAATATTTTCAGTGATTGGCTAAATTGGACTGCGGAAAATAATTCAAAGCTTGTTGCTATAACTCCAGCCATGAGAGAGGGGTCTGGTTTGGTTGAATTTGAAAAAAAATTTCCAGAGAGATATTTTGATGTTGGAATTGCGGAACAGCACGCTATTACTTTTGCAGCAGGTCTTGCATGTGAAAATATTAAGCCTGTTGTTGCAATTTATTCGACTTTTTTACAGAGAGCTCTCGACCAAGTTATTCATGACGTAGCTGTACAAGAACTTGATGTTTTATTAGCAATTGATCGCGCAGGGATTGTAGGTGCTGATGGTGAAACACATCAAGGTATTTATGATATATCATATCTAAGGATGTTACCGAATGTGGTTATAATGACTCCATCGAATGAGAAAGATATGACAAGAATGCTGTCAACAGGATTAGAATACAAAGGATTGGCAGCTGTCAGATATCCTAGAGGTGAGTCTAGGGGTTTATCAGTGGAACTTAGTGAGATAGAGCCAATAGATATTGGAAGAAGTAAGACGGTCAGACATGGAAAAGACATCGCATTTCTTGTTTTTGGCACACTATTACATACTGTTATTGATGTAGCAGAGACGATTAATGCTACTGTAGTAGATATGCGTTTTGCGAAACCCATCGATGAAGAGAAAATCTCTCTTATGTGTAAAAATCATCAACTAATTGTTACAGTTGAAGATAATGTCGTCAGTGGCGGTGCTGGTTCTAGTGTAAATGAATTTATTTTAAGTCAGAAATTAAAAAACAATATAAAAAATATTGGAATTCCAGACGAATTAATAGGACATGGAAACCAAGATGAGATTCTAGCTGACATTAATTTAGATTATAATGGGATATTAGAATCAGTCAAAGATCATATTGATATGATAGATCTTAAAGAAAAGGCATAGGAAAACAGAATGTATACATTAACTACAATGGTTGAATTTTCATCGGCACACACTCTTGTTGGTCACAGTGGTCCTTGTAAAAAAATGCATGGTCATAATTGGAAAGTGGAAGTTGAAATTACTGGAGAAAAATTGGATAAGATTGGGATGGTGGTCGATTTTAAAGAAATCAGGAAAGCCACTAATCTGGTTGTAGACGAATTAGATCATGAATTTCTCAATAATCTAGAGCCATTCTCTGAGGATAATCCAACAGCTGAAAATATAGCAAGATACATTTTCACTAAATTATCAGAGGAATTCTCTAATAAAAATGTTAAAGTTAATTCTATAAAGTTGTGGGAAACGGATAAATCTGCAGTATCATATAAGGAGTAATTATGAAAAATATAAAGGGAAATCTTAAAGAGGACATAAATTCAAAGTCACTTCCAGACACACAAGGTTTGAAGGATACTAGAAACCTTCCTATCAATAAGGTTGGAATTAAAGATATAAATCATCCAATGATTATAAAACAACGTTGTGGAAAAGAACAAACTACGGTTGCCAATTTCAATATGTATGTGAACCTTCCTCATAATCTTAAAGGAACACACATGTCGAGATTTGTGCACATTCTTAATAGTCATGAAGATTATATCACTGTAGAGATCTTCAAGAATATGATCAGAGAGATGGTTATTCTATTAGAGGCTCAATCTGGACATGTTGAAATGTCATTCCCATATTTTATTAAAAAAACAGCTCCAGTAAGTAAAGTTCAAAGCTTATTAGACTATAATGTCTCGCTGATTGGTGAAGTCAAAGACGGAAATTCAAAACTTAAAGTAAAGGTAACTGTTCCAGTGACAAGTTTGTGTCCATGTTCAAAGAAAATATCTGATTATGGAGCGCACAATCAAAGGTCTCATGTGACTGTAACAGTAGCTGTAAAAGATTTTATTTGGATAGAAGAAATAATCGATATTGTTGAAAAAGAAGCATCTTCAGAATTATATGCACTTCTAAAGAGGCCTGATGAAAAATTTGTAACAGAAAGGGCCTATGATAATCCAAAATTTGTAGAAGATATGGTGAGAGATATTGCTGTTTATTTCAATAAAGACGAGAGAGTAACCGAATATACTGTTGAATCAGAAAACTTTGAATCAATACATAATCACTCAGCTTATGCGCAGATTCATATGGATAAAGAAAAAGATTTATAAGCTTTATCTAAAATCTGAGTATAATGCTCGCATAATCTCTTCTGAGGCAATATTGGTGTAAGACAAGTAGTTATTGTCTTGGACTTCAATCAAAGTCCCGTCTTTATCAACCGACATTACGAGATTAAATTTTATATCACTATTGTCAGATTTCCAAAATATAAGATTACTAAAAAAGGAATCAGTATTTTCCTCATCAACCTCACTTGCTGATATAGAGATCACTCCATCATTTTCTTTTGCAGAGTTGATTGTTACACCAATAGTTTCGAGTGATCTAATTGTTTGTGGCCATACTCGCTCAAAAATATCTGATATATAAAGAGTATGGATACCGTTCTCATCGATGTTTAGACTAGCTTTACTCCTTGAGCCGGATGATTTTACAACTGCATAACCTTTAGATTTAGCCTCTTCACCACCCAAATATATATATANTCTAGATAACATTTCNGANTCTATTTCNGGATCTCTCGGGCGGTTTTGCCAGCGAAACTCAACGTCTCCATCTGACATATATTCTTTTCCNTAATGTGTTAAAATTATATCTACACCATCATCTCGAAACAAAAANCGNGTTTTGAAACTNTCTCTAGTATCAGGNGATACAAGNAANGGNACATANCGNCCNACAATACGCTGTACAGTTCCNANTTGTGCCTCACTTAAATTTTCTAGGAATACGGTTTTCATTATTCCGATACTAAAGTCNCTCTGACTTAATCTAAAACCTTCNGCTTGCCAGAAATNACTGACTCTATCCCATAAAAGCTTCTTCTCGCTAGTTTTGACAAATAGATAGGAGTCCCTCCCATCTCTGAGTAATTTCAAATTGTCAAGNTTTGTATCTACTGTGAATATTGGTATGTTGCGTTTACTCGCATAGTCTGGAATTTCAAGTACATCCCTGGTTCTCGGAGTTATGAGATCGGGCGGAACTTCTAGATCAAACTGTGTCTCGTCATAAGCTTTNTCTCTTTTGTAAACAACAAGCTCTTCCCTATCCTCAGAGACAATATTGGNTAAATAATCCGACATCGACGAGCAACCAGAAATTACTGAGGATAATGCTAAAGTTAAAATAAAATGCTTAATATTCATAAATCACTCTCTGTAATTATACCAGCAGATATAAGAGACTTACCTAAAATTTTTTGATATTTTTCATCTAACCAAGTTAGCGGTAATCTTATACCTTTATTAATGAGATTCATTTTATTAAGAGCCCATTTAACGGGTATCGGATTAGATTCTATAAATAAATCATCATGAAGTATCTCTATTTTTTTATTAATAATCTCTGCTTCATCTTTAGAGCCTGCTGAAGCTAATCGGCACACATCGTGCATCTCACGCGGACATATATTCGCAGTAACCGATATATTTCCCTTGAAACCCTGAAGAATATCTCTCANAGCTGTTTTATCATCCCCCGAAAAAATAGATATCTTNTCTGAGCATTTGTCTAATAGTTCTTTTGATCTATCTATATCACCAGATGCTTCTTTGATGCCTATTATATTGTCATGCTCACACAATTTTAAAACCGTATCAGGATACATATCAACAGAGGTTCTTCCTGGAACATTATACAAGATCTGAGGAATATTGACTTCATTAGCAATTTTTGAGTAGTGCTGGTATAAACCATTTTGAGTTGGTTTATTATAGTAAGGAGTAACTAATAAGCATGCGTCAGCTCCAAGGGCTTTTGATTGATGNGTTAACTCTAATGCTTCACTGGTAGAGTTAGCTCCAGTTCCTGCAATTACTGGTATTCTTTTATTAACTATGCTTATAGTTTTCTGAATAACCTCCGAATGTTCTCTCATACTTAATGTAGCTGATTCTCCAGTCGTACCTACNGCTATTATCACATCAGTTTTATTTTCAATATGGAATTCTACTAATCTCTCAAGTGAATTAAAATCTAGAGATCCATCTGTATTCATTGGAGTGGCTATTGCAACCATACTTCCTTTAAATTCGCTTAAATCTTTACTCATGGGACAGTTCGTTCCTCGGCCAAATATTTAATAATGTATTTAGTAGTACAGCTAATGGTATAGCAAAAAAGACACCCCATATACCCCAAATTGTTCCAAAGAATAATATTGCTATCAAAATCGCAAGAGGATGCAGATTAACAGCGTCNGAAAATAAAATTGGTACGACAACATTTCCATCAATTACTTGTATGAGAATATGTGCAATCAATACATACCAAAATTCTGACGAAGTTCCCCATTGAAAATAAGCTACTACTACTATCGGGATAGTTACCGCAATTGCACCAACATACGGTATTATAACTGAAATTCCACATAAGAATCCCAGAAGCAATGAATAGTTAAGACCTAATAAAGCAAAAAAAATTGTTGATGATATCCAGACAATGATGATCTCAATTAATTTACATCTGATATAATTTCCAATTTTTAAATCCAGCTCAGCATAAGCTCTTCTAGACAAGTCCAATTTTTCGGGGAAGAACTTCTTAAACCATTCATTAATCTGAGTTTTATCATATAATAGAAAAAAAATNATTATTGGCACAATAAGAAAATAAACAGCTGTCTCGATTAAACTACCTGCTGATGATAATGAGTAGGATATAATCGATGATCCAATACTGCTAATCTCAGCATTAATTGCTGAAATAATATTAGAACTTTGCTCAGATGTGATAAAGCTATTAGAGTCAGAACTTGAATATAATAATTCTTTACCTCTCTCTAACATTCTAGGCAATGATTTAATAAATAAAGAAATTTGATTGAGCATCAAAGGAACTAATACAAGTACAGTAGCCAATGAAACTGCTATAAATGAGGAATACACAACTAAAACAGACGATGATCTTNTNATCTTATACTTATCAGTTACGGTTACAACCAAACCATCTAACATATAAGCCAGAATGATTGCAACAAGTATNGGTACAACTGTAGATAAAAGAATATATGTGATAAGAGTTATTGAAATTATAATTAGAGCAAGAGCAACTTGATTTGGATCAGTTAAATGGGATTCATACCACTCTTTAAAAAATTTAAACATAGATAATAGTGCTACTAAAATTATTTGCTTTATATATAATAACCATATTCATGTTAAACTAAAATGATAAATTAACTTTTAATACATAAAATACATGAGAGTTTCAGATTTTCCTATTTTTACACTTAAAGATAATCCGTCAGACGCTGAGATAGTGAGCCACAAGTTAATGATAAGAGCTGGCTTGATTAGAAAAATCTCATCAGGTCAATATAGCTGGCTGCCTATAGGTATGCGTGTACTAGAAAAAATTCAACAAATCATCAGGAGTGAGTTGAATAATATAGGTTGCATGGAAATTTCCATGCCTTTAGTTCAGCCATCAGAATTATGGAGAGAATCCGGAAGATGGGATAAATATGGTCCTGAATTATTGCGATTTAAAGATAGGAATGATCGAGATTTTTGTTTTGGTCCNACTTTCGAAGAAGTTGTAACGGATCTCGTAAGAAAAGACGTTAGTAGCTATAAACAATTACCACTAAATTTTTTTCAAATTACAACAAAGTTTAGAGACGAAATAAGGCCNCGCTTTGGAGTAATGAGAGCTAGAGAATTTATAATGAAAGATGCTTATTCTTTTCATGCAGATAAAAGTTGTCTTGATAAATCATATAATTCTTATAAAAAAGCGTATGAAAATATTTTCAAAAGACTGGGTCTCAATTTCACAGTAGTTTCAGCTGATAGTGGTAATATTGGTGGAGACGAATCTCATGAATATCATGTTATTGCGGATACTGGTGAGGATGATTTATTGATATCTGATAGCGGAGATGGCATGAATATAGAAATTGCCAAAGAAAAATATTCTCTTGAAAATTTAGATGAACTCATTGATAAAACATCTATGAAACATAAAAAAGGAATAGAAGTCGGTCACATATTTAAACTAGGTCAGAAGTATACTAAGTCAATGGATACTAAAATCACTTATGAAAATGGTACCATGAATAATATTTTTATGGGATGTTATGGGATTGGGGTAACTAGGATTGTTGCNGCAGCTATAGAACAAAATCATGATGATTCTGGAATCATTTGGCCTACAACTATATCTCCATTTAAATGTGTAATTATTGAAATTGATGCTTCCAAGAATAATTCTGTTAGAAATCAGTCTGATCTTTTGTACAAGATGCTTAGAGATAAAAATGTAGATGTAATTGTTGATAATAGAGATGTAGGTTTTGGAATTAAGATGAAAGATTGGGAATTAATTGGAATACCACACTTTTTTATTGTTGGAAAAAACGAAGCTACAAAAAATATCGTGACTCATAAANTAAGAACAATGCCAAATAAAAATTCACTTCAAATTGAAGANATGGAGATGTTTGTAGAAAAAAATATTCTACATGATATGAAATAATTTAATACTTCTCGTATCCGTCAAGGAATCTGTATTTATCTTTTTGTGAGTTATGCTGCTCTACAGCCATAGTAGCTTGGTTCAGAGCTTCCTCTGCTAATTCTAATGCTTTAGCATAATCTTTATTAGCATGAGCTTTTTTAGCACTTTTTATTAATTTCCTAGTATCTCTCCATTCATTTTTAAGCTTTATAGCAATCTTATTTGTAGCTTGAGCTTTTTTAATCATTTGATCTGATTCCATAGACTGATTATTATCGGCATATACTAAACTGACTGATAAAATGCATAANAATGCAAAAAATATTGTTTTTTTCATTTTCATAATTCGTAATCTAAAAGTTTATTTATCATGGTTTTTCTAATATTCTATAAATGTGAAGAACATANTCATTATATATTATTCTCAAAATGGCTCAACGAAAAAAATGGCTCGAATCATATCAAGAGGCATTGAGGGAGTAGACGGAGTTTCATCTGCAATTAGGACCGTTGAATCAGAATATGCTGATGATGCTATAATCGATATCGATGAGTTAAATGGATGTGATGGCCTAATTATTGGAAGTCCTACTCATTTTGGTAATATGGCTGCACCTCTAAAAAAGTTNATAGATTCGACAACTGCTCATTGGTTTAATGGAACACTCTCAGGAAAGTTAGGAGGAGTATTTACATCCACCTCAAGTATGCATGGAGGACAAGAAACGACTTTAATGAGCATGATTCTGCCACTTCTGCACCATGGCATGATAATAGCNGGTGTTCCCTACTCAAATCAAAATTTAAATTCAACTAGAACTGGTGGTACTCCTTATGGTCCAAGTCATGTCAGTTTTAACGAAAAAAGCGAGTTAAGCAAAGATGAACAAGATATCTGTTTGGCCTATGGGAAAAGATTTGCGAATCTAGTGAAAAATTTATAATCAATCATTATCTTGATTTTATTATTTTCTTAATAAAAGGTATCGTAATATTTTTTTTCTCAGACAAAGATCTCTCATCGATACTCTTAATTACATTGCATAAAAAATATAAATCTCTATCAAAGTGATTAAGAATAAATTTGCTAACTTTATCTGGTAATATCCATCCTCTATCTCTAGCAATCTTGTTAAGTAGATTAATTTTTTCAGAATCATCCAATTCCTTTATTTCAAGAATTTGATCTGAGCATACTCTAGTTTTTAGGTCTTTTAGTTTAAAATTTATTTCATTCACAGGAATGCTTGAAGTTAAAAAAATACTTTTTTTTCTTATCATTAAATCATTTATTATATAAAACAACATATCTTCTAAGTCATNATTATTAATGATTATGTCAAAATCATCTAAAATTAAAAGCTCAAGATCTTCAATGTNCTCNCTGTTTAGCTTATGNATATTTTCTGCNGTATAATAAAGTTTATTTTTTTTAGATTCTTCATATGTAGATGAACATAAGTGAGTTTTTCCAGAGGATGTAGCTCCTACTAGAAAAATCAGATTATGACNATTCTCGTTTGCTACTCTTCTTAGAGTTTCAATAATAAAAATATTATTACCAGGAATATAATTAAAAAAACTCTTGATTTCATAAAAGCTAAAATTAATAGGTAATTGTTTTATATCATTCATTCTATATGAAATATNTGTGTATATAGACTAAGATTAATATATAATTTGAATTCAGGCTATTTCTAATATGAAAAAAAATAAAAATAGATTAACTTATAAAAAATCTGGAGTAGATATAGCAAAGGCTAGTAGCCTAATATCGGTGCTNAAAGATAAGCGAAAGAGGTCTGGTGTCCTCTCTGGAATTGGTGGATTTGCAAGTCTCTTTGCTATAGATAACAAAAAATATAAAAATCCCGTTATTGTATGCGGAACAGATGGTGTGGGAACAAAACTCAAGTTAGCCACTCTTTTGAATCAACATAATTCTATTGGTCAGGATTTATTGGCTATGTGTGTGAATGATGTGATTACTACAGGAGCCGATCCTATATTATTTTTAGATTATCTTGCAACTGGTTCTATAAATTTGAAAATACATAAAACAGTCTTGAAGGGGATTAAATCAGCATGTGACAAACATAATATTATTCTGATAGGAGGCGAGACAGCTGAAATGCCAGGAATGTATAGCAAAAATGATTATGATCTTGCTGGATTTTGTGTTGGCCTTGTTGATAAAAAGAATATACTTGATAAAAAAAATGTAAAAAAAGATAATCTGCTTGTNGGAATAAATTCAAGCGGTATTCATTCAAATGGATTCTCTCTGATNAATAATCTCATTAATAAGAAGTTTTTATCCTTAAATAAAAAGATTAATAATATTGATATAAAAAAAGCTCTTATCAAACCTACCCTAATTTATTCTGATATCATAAAGAAAATTTCGATGGNTGTNAGACTAAGATCTATGTCGCACATAACAGGCGGAGGAATAACAGAAAATCTACCTCGGGTGATTCCTGATAATTTAACTGCAAAAGTAATTAGAAANAGCTGGGTGATGCCTAAAATATTTAAGATTATACAAGAAAAATCAAGACTTACTGATGATGACATGTTGAAAACTTTTAATTGNGGTCTCGGGATGATAATAATAATTGATAAGAAAGATGAGCTGAAGGTACANAACATAATAAAAAAGAATGGCTTTAGAAGCTACACAATTGGAAAANTTATTAAAAGAATGAAAAATCAAAGTATNTNTTATGACTAAATGTGCAATATTTTTATCTGGAAAAGGATCTAATTTTGTAAACATTATAGAAAAAATAAATCTTGGAANATTATCAAGAACAAAAATTTCTATTGTAATATCGAATAATAGAGATTGTGNGGGTATTCAAAAAGCAGNGGACTATGGATTAGATACNTTTTTTATTGATAAATCAACAGACTATAATTATTTAGAAAAAATATTAAATAGNAAAGGTATATCACTTTTAATACTGGCTGGATTCATGAAGATACTCCCTNCTGATTTTGTAGATAAGTTTTCAGGTAAAATTATAAATCTCCATCCCTCGCTTTTGCCAAAATATAAAGGTCTTAATACTCATGAAAAAGTATTGGATGCAAAAGATAAATTTCATGGAGCATCTGTTCATTTTGTAAATAGCAGATTAGATGATGGCCCGATTATAATACAAAGTAAATGCATAGTGGATCCAAATGATACATGTGAAACCCTTAAAGCCAAAGTGCATAAAATTGAATACGAGATATTACCTATTGCAATTGATTGGTATTGTAAGAAATATATCAAACAAGTTGACGATAAAATACAGTTTAAAGATAATGTACTTGATAANCCTATAATACACTTATGATTTATAAATTCTATTTATTAAGTATCCTGCTTTTTTTCAATATAGTTAATACTGCATATGCTGATAATAGCGCGTATGGAGATCTCGTTTCAGAGCATGTATACCACCTCACAAAAGGAGATATTCATTTCGCAACTACAAGTAATAAAATATATAAACAGCCTAATGAGTACATATTCGTGATTGAAAGCAATACATCGGGAATTTTCAAAATTAAAAAAGATCATAGAATTGAGGTATCTAGATATGAATCAAAGAGTATCAATCCAAGCTATTATAAATTTTATAGAAACAAAAAAGATAAATTAGAAATTATTGAAACCTTCTTTAACAAAGACAGCTCAGTAATTATGACTACTCACACAATAAATAATGTTACTAAAAACATAGAACATGAGAAGATGAGACATATTCAAGATAGATTATCTGTACAAATCGATTACCAAAAAAAACTTAATGAGGGCAAGTATTCACAGGATTATCGAATTATAGATAAAGGAAGATTGAGGGAATATCAATTCAGACATGTTGGAGAGGAGGAAATTGAGACTATTTTTGGTAAAACAAATGCTGTTGTAATACACAAGCTCATTAAAAACAATAAAAGAAATACGCTTACGTGGTATGCAATTGATTATGGATTTATTCCAGTAAAAATCGAACAATATAGAAAAAATTCCCTCAAATTTACTGTAACACTAGAGGAAGTAAAAAAATGATTTTATTTCTTTCTCAATCTTAATGAGTTAATTTTTATAAATCCTTCTGCATCTCTTTGATCATATGATCCATCATCATCCTCAAAAGTAGATAAATTCTCATCATATAAACTGTTAGGCGAAGTTCTTCCTTCAATGACTACATTACCTTTTAATAATTTAATCCTTACTTTACCATTTACTACATTTTGAGTATCATCAATAAGTTTTTGCAAAGTTACTCTCTCAGGACTAAACCAATATCCATTATAAATTAGCCTTGAGTACTTATTTATAATATCTTCTTTGAGATGAAGTACTTCCCTATCAAGTGTAATTGATTCAATAGCTTTATGAGCTTTATAGTATATGGTTCCACCGGGAGTTTCATAACAACCACGAGATTTAATGCCTACATATCTGTTTTCTACTATATCTGCTCTACCTATGCCGTGCTTTTCCGCAAGTTGATTCAATTTATCTAGAACTCTCCCGGGCGAAAGACTTTTATTGTTTATTTTGATCACATCACCTTTTTTAAACTCAAGAGTAATGAGTTCTGCCTTATTTGGTGCTTTTTCAATAGAATTTGTTCTTAACCACATAGACTCTTCAGGCGCCGCCCATGGGTCCTCGAGGATTCCACCTTCGTAGGAAATATGGAGCATATTTGCATCCATAGAGTAAGGGCTTTTTTTGCCTTTATCAAAATCTATATCTATTTTATGAAGTTTTGAATATCTCATTAAATCCTTTCGTGACTTGAATGTCCATTCTCTCCAAGGAGCAATCACTTGTATTTTTGGATTGAGAGAATATGCTGATAACTCAAACCTTACTTGGTCATTTCCTTTTCCTGTAGCTCCATGACATATTGCATCAGCCTTTTCTTTTTTAGCTATTTCAATTAGCCGTTTACTTATTAGAGGTCTTGCTATCGATGTCCCTAAAAAATATTCTCCTTCGTATATTGCATTAGCTCTAAACATTGGATAGACATAATTTTTTACAAAATCTTCTCTAAGGTCTTCAATATATATTTTTTTAATTCCAAGCTTTTTAGCTTTTATTCTTGCACTTTTGGTTTCTTCCCCTTGACCTATATCTGCTGTAAATGTTATTACTTCGCAGTTGTATTTTTCCATTAACCATTTCGCTATAACTGACGTATCAAGACCGCCAGAATAGGCAAGAACCACTTTTCTTTTAGACTTCATTTATTACTTCTTCTTTGGTATTTTTCGAACTTGCCTCTACCCACTTAAATCCTTTGTTAGTAGTTTCTTTTTTCCAAAAAGGAGCCTCGCTCTTAAGTGACTCCATGATTTCTCTTGTTGCATCGAAAGAAGCTTCTCTATGCTCAGACCAAGTCGCAACAAGAACAATAGGGTCTGTTGGCATAATCTCACCCACTCTATGAATAACTAGACCATCCAATATTTTATGTTTTTTTATTGCTACATTTACAATTTCAGTGAGGTACTTCTCAGTCATATCAGGATAATGCTCTAAAAACATACTCTCAATCTCTTCTCCTTCATTATAATCTCTCATGGTGCCGAGAAAAACCGATGAAGCTCCNATTCTAGGATCGTTTAAAAGTTTATCACGTTTATAATCAACAACTTGTTGCCATGGATCAAATTGTTGTTCTGCTATTTCAATTTTCATAATTAACCGCCTGTTACTGGTGGGAAAAAAGCTACTTCATCCCCATGTTTTAAAACATATTTCATATCTACATAAGTATGATTTACTGCAACAAGAATTTCACCACTATAATCTATTTTAGATTGAAGCTCATTCCATAGCTTACCAGTTGTGTAGTCTTTCTCGAAACTATATTTGCTTGGCAAGCTTTGCTTGTGATCTCCAATGCTTCCAAAATAAAATACTGTGATTTCATTTGTGTTGCTCATCAGTTGCATAATACAGTGATGCAAAGATAAACTCAAATTATGAAGAGTTATGAATGTTGTTTTTTACTCAGATTTCCAAATATAACACCTAAGGCAATTGAAAAATAACAAATTAGGGCTAAAGTCCACTCGCCACCGGTAATACCTGGGTAAAGCGGCATTAGCGGAAAAAACATCAATCCAACAACCGCCCCTCCAAGTGCATGCAGAAATGTATAGTCTGGAACTATCTGGATTAGAATCTGATAACCAGCCGCGTATCCAGCAATTGCTGCGATAATATAGGAAGATATGCTCAATATAGAATACATATATACATAATATAATCTGACTTATACATATACAATAGGTCTATCCGCCTATATAGGACATTTCTATTTTTGATTTCTTGCTATTTAGATTTGATCTGTCCAATGAATACCTATCATCTCTATTGCGCCATATTTTAGAAAAATATTTCACTAATCCTTTTTTATCCATCCCTGATCTTATTAAAGAGAGGATGTCCTCTCCTTGATTAGAGAATAAACAAGTGAAAAACTTTCCATCTGCAGAAAGCCTTCCTCTGTTACATGAATGACAAAAAGGTTTCGAAATTGAGGAAATCACGCCTATTTCTATATTTGCATTATTTATAGACCATAACTCTGCAGTTGAGCTTTTGGGAGATATAATTTTATTAATTTCGTATACTTTCCTTACTTTATCTATAATTTCATTGGAGCTAATTACATCGTTCTTATTCCAATTATTTGTTTGTCCAACATCCATAAACTCAATAAATCTTAATTGTATTTTAAAGTCTTTGAATTGGGATATTGTATTTAATATTTCAGAATCATTTACATTTTTTATAACAACAAAATTAACCTTCACTTTTTTAAATACATTAGTAGCATTTTTTATTGCTTCGATAACACTATCATTNAAATGATAGGGATTGATAGTATTATTAGTTTCANCATTTAGAGAATCTAAACTAATCGTAATAGATTCTAATCCATTGTCATGCAATTGAGTTATTTTTAAAGGATTCAACAATGAACCATTTGTTGTAAGCGTAACCTCTTTAATATTTTTTACAGATTTAATACTCGATACTAGTTTTTCTATATTTTTTCTTAAAAGCGGTTCTCCACCAGTTAACCTTACCTTAGTTAGTCCAAGTTCTGAAAGTGCCTCAACTACCATTAAATTTTCTTCAAAAGTCATTAAATCATCTCTTCTTAAAAATTTATAATTATTATTAAATATCTCTTTTGGCATACAATAAGAACACCTGTAATTACATCTATCAGTAACAGAAATTCTCAAGTAATTTAGAGGTCTTGAGTGCTTATCAACTAGTTCATTCATTACAAAACTCACATTGAGTATCTTTTTTGATTTTGACTACTCTAAATTCATTTTGTTTAACATCTATGACCATTAATTGACTCTCAAGTTTCTCTCCAAAATTAATTAGAAACTTGATAGCTTCAGTTGCCTGGATACATCCTACTAGACCAGTTAGACTTGACAATACCCCCTGATCTAAGCAGTTTTTTTCTTCTTTTTTAATNTTGTAAAGACAATTATAGCAAGGTTGGTTTTTAATATCGTTTCTGAACAGCGCAACCTGCCCACTAAATTTAATTGCNGAACCCATTATAAGTGGTTTTTTATAATTCAAAGTAATTTTATTTATAAGAGAACGCGTTATATAATTATCNGTTGAATCTATTACNAGNTTTGCAGATTTGATTTTTTCAGTATCAAAATTTTCATCTACTTTCATATTNATTGGATAGACAGATAACATAGGATTTAAAAATTTNAGCTTTTTTNCAACAACATATGCTTTATTTTTACCTACATCACTTGGATTGAAAAGTATTTGTCGTTGTAAATTAGAGAGTTCAACGTCATCATGATCAATTATCGTGATTTTTCCTATACCTGATGCTGACAGGTAAAGTGCCACAGGACATCCNAGACCTCCAAGACCTATTAGAACAACATGACTTTCTAATAGTTTTTTTTGTCCATCTTCATTAATCTCATCGAGGAGAATATGTTTGTTATATCTTAATAAATCAATATCAGATAAATTATCAATCTCCAATTCTTCGCTATTTGTCTTTGCGTTCATTAAATTTTTTTAACTGTTCCTCTGTAGCTTCTCGTTGATATTTTTTCTTATAATCNGAATAAGGCATTCCATAGATTGTCTCCCTTGCTGTATCATAGTCAATTTCAATACCTTTTTTGTTTGACTCTTCAACATACCACTTAGAAATACAATTTCTACAAAAGTTTGCTAGGTTCATGAGATCAATATTCTGGACATCTGGATTATTCCTTAAATGATCCAAAATTCTTCGGAATGTTGCAGATTCAATTTCTAATTTTTTTAAGTCATTATTTGACATAATTTTCTCCAGTATTTAGATTCAATATACATCTAAATTAATTACGTGTAAAAAGAATTACGTCTATAATTCAGACAACAGTTTCTTTTTGTGAAATATTTATCCCTAAAATAACAAGTATTAGTCCAACAATATAATTCATAAATATCTCCTCCTGAAAAAATATTACACCAAATAAAATAGCCCATATAGGGATTAGATAATTCATTATTGAAATGAAGGATGCNCCTGATGTCTGAAGTATTTGGAAGTAAATTATAGTTGCAATAGCAGTACAGAAAACACCGAGTAAAACTAAGGAAGCAGAATTCCTTAAATCAATATTAGAAATTTCAGTAGGTACAAAGATGAGTAAATATATAAACATCATTATGGCTGAAAAAAATATAGTCCCTGTAGATGCACTCAATGGATCTGTGTGTTTAAATCTTTTTCCATAAACAGCAGAGCATGAATATAAAATAGCGCCACTCATCACCATTAATTCCGAGGATATGTTAGATAATATGTTTATTTTAAGATTTGAGAAGTCTTGAATTACAAGTATTGTAATACCAATAAAAGCAATAACAAACCCAGTAAATTTTCTTCTTGTAAGTTTTTCATCGTGGAGNAAGAAATGAGATAGAATTATTGTCGAAATGGGCATAGTTGCCATAAGGATTCCAGCAAGCGAACTATCTATCTGTTGTTGTCCATATACTATCAGAATAAAGGGAGCAACAATACCAACCGTACTCATGAACAAGTAATATTGCCAATCCTTGAGAGAAATTGTGATTCTTCTATATATTAACATCAGTAGTAAGAATAGAATGAGAGTTCCTATAATTAGTCGTGCGAAGACTATGAATTCTGGNCTATAGAAATTCAATGCTAATTTATTAAGTGTAAATGCTCCTCCCCACACTGCAGAGAGTATCATTAATAATATCCAGTTTATATAATATAAATTCATGTTAAACAAATGTTACATATATGTTATTTTGTACTTATGAAAATTTTATCTATAAATGTATCTNAGCCTAAAAAAATAACATTTAATGGAAAAGAGCTTATCACAAGTATTTATAAAATACCTGTAAATAAGGCTGTGAATCTAACTGAGTTAGGACTAGAGGGCGATAGGCAAGCAGACTTGCAGGTTCATGGCGGATACGACAAAGCAGTCTATGCTTATTCACACAAACACTATGATTATTGGAGCGGGGAACTTGGTGAATCATTTACTGATTATGGATTAGTTGGTGAAAANCTTACGATAGATGACTTCGATGAAAAAGATATAAATATTGGCGATGTTCTTGAGATTGGAGATACAAGATTACAAATATCTCAACCAAGGATCCCTTGTTATAAAGTTGGAATTAAAATGAACAAGAGAGAATTTCCTAAAATATTCTCTAAAAGTGGTTTATTGGGGTCTTATTTAAGAGTAATACAAGAGGGAACAATAAATATTGGAGATGAAATTAAGATTACTAGGAATAACGATCAAACTATGTCTGTATTTAATATTGCAAAGTTACTTTTTGACGATATTAATAATAAAGATGAGATGAAGATGGCATTAGGAATTAAACTTCTATCCGAGGAAGTCAAAGAAAAATTTAGAGAACGCCTTATGAAAATGGGCGATTTTGACGCACTGTAAAATATGAGAGTGTCTAACATTAAGATAATTGATGATGATCAAGATTATGTTGAGTGTGTAGGTGATGAGCTTAGTGGCGCCCATCCAAAAATTTTTTTAAATCTCAAGGATGCAGATGGACAAATTGAATGTTATTATTGTGGTAAATCATTTATACATAAATCTAAATTTAAGAGAAAAAAAAATGTTTGAAGAGAGAAAGTCTGTCGAAGAAGTTGAAGAAGGTAACAAATTAAGTCCTAAATTTGATAATGCCGGATTGATACCNGTTGTAACAACCGATGTAGATAGTGGTGTGTTGCTAATGCATGCTTACATGAACAAAGAAGCTCTCAAACTCACTATAGAAAAAAATGAAGCTCATTATTACAGTAGAAGTAGAGAATGTGTTTGGCACAAAGGTGCAACAAGCGGATTTGTTCAAAAAGTTAGGGAGATTCTTATTGATGATGACCAAGACTGTGTGTGGCTTAAAGTTAAAGTGGTTGGAGATGCCAGTTGTCATGTAGGATACAACTCATGCTTCTACAGAAAAATAAATAATGATAAAGGCAAAATATCATTGAAATTCACTGAAAAAGAAAAAGTGTTTGATCCTGAAGAGGTCTATGGTGATGCACCTAATCCTACCAAATTATAACTTTATAAGTTTGTACTAGACATTTTTAAAAAAGAATTTTCCTGCTAAGCCTGTTATGTAGAGGTTAATGATTAAATAAATAGCACCATACCTCATTTCAGCATAAAACACATAAATAGATGGTATAATATTATAATTTGTAAAATAACTATGTGTAAAAAGTATGAATATGAGTAGTGGTATTTGTATTAACGCACCATATATAATAATAAAGAAGATATTTTTTAAATAAGACATATTCAATAATGTTTAAATATAGTATAACAAAAAAACAAGTATATGCACTAGTCTTGGAAAGTAAAAAAATTACATACAAACCAAGACAAAAAAATTATTCAGTAAAAAAGATAATATCTAAAAAAGAATTACTATATACGTATGATAGTTCACTGGAGAAAATTATTAGAACTAATTTTCATTTAAATTCAGATTTAAAAATACTAATGGAGTCCTATCTTCAAATTATTTTCAATAAATCCAAATACCCCTATATATTTGGACATTTGGCACAAACTCTAGATGGATATATAGCTACGGAATCTGGAGAGTCAAGATATATTAGTTCTATAGATAATCTTGAACATCTCCATATGTTGAGAGCCATCTCTGATGTAGTCTTAGTGGGATCAAATACAGTCAAATTTGATAATCCAAAATTGACAACAAGACTTGTAAAAGGTCCAAATCCTATGAGAGTTGTTATAGATAAAAATGATACTGTAAAAAACTCATGTAATTTATTAAAAAACAAGGATAGGAAAGGTTTCAAAATTGTTTCTGATAAACTCAAACCTAATGATGAAAATATTTTTTTATTACCTTTGAAAAAAGATGAATTTAGAATCACAGATATAATTTCTCTGCTAAAAAGTTTAGGAAATAAAATAATATTCATTGAAGGAGGAGGAAATATAATATCACATTTTTATAGAAAAAAATTTCTACATCGACTCCATCTATGTATTAGCCCTATTTTGATTGGGCGAGGAATTAATAGTTTTATTATTGATAAAGATGTAAAAATAAATGAAGCAAAAATCAAAAAGATAAGTTATATAAAAATGGGCAAAGATATTCTTTGCAATATAAAATTACCTTCTTAATGTGAAGAAGAAAAACAATCCTGGTAGAGAACATAATAGATTTAATAAGCCATACATAATGGAAACACTTATACTCGCAGATGCAGAAAGCCCGAGTAAAAACGATACTAACAAAGCTGTTGTTTCTCGTATCCCCCAGCCTCCTATACTAATAGGTAAAGTCATAGAGAATAAAATAATTGGCGTGAATATAAAGAATGCCAAATAATCAATTTCAATGTTTAAAGACTTAGCAGATATTATGTATATTGAAATATATGAAAGAATTACAAATAAAGATATAATTGTATGTTTCCAAAATAAAGGCCCCCAAAAAAGATTTTTAAAGTTTTGAATTATACTATTTTTATTAACATTCCTATTAAAAAAATTATTAACTATTTTTCTTATGACAAAAAAGCTTATTGTTGCAGGTATGAGTAAATATAAAAATGCGATGAATTTTTTATTGATGAGAAAATAGAATGTCAGAGATAAAATAAATATTAGAAATAACATAAATTGACCTGATAATCTATCAAAAACAACAGACTGAAGAGACTTGCTTATCGTAAAAATATTCTTCTTATCCTCTGATGTATGATAAATTCTGTAGATGTCTCCAGCAACACCTCCCGGGAGTATATTATTCATAAAAGTAGAAATATAATAAAATTTAAGTGAGTACATAAATGTAATATCTAAATTAGTAACTTGAGAAATATACATCCATCTGTAAGCAGACAAGAAATACTGAAAGACACTCAGGATAATAATTATTAAAATATATGTGAAATCAACAATAGAAATTAATCTATATATTTTTTCGCCATAATTATCAATAATTATATAAATGAGTAATACTGAAACTAAGTATCTCATGATGTTAAAGAAATTTTTCATGTTAGTAGTAAAATATCCTTATGATTTACTATAGTTTTTAGTTTTCCTTTTTTAATTTTTTCTAATTTATCATGTATCCACTCTTTTAAAATCAAAGCGTCGGTATTTTTATCCTTCTGAAGTGCTTTATAGATTGTATTGATATATTGCTGATGAAAATCTCTATTCGATACATTATCCGAATTCAATTTCCAAGGAGAATCCATTGTTTTTACTTTATAGAGTTTCTGTTTAGCTTTTTTTTTAATATAACTAATTGATGCTGGACCTAATGTATAATTATCATTTTTCACTGATTGCTGATGTTCATTGAATTTTTTCATAATATACTTATCGTACTTATTCTTAATATTCCATGATACTTTCCCATCATAACAAATGGAAAATAGAATCGTCTTATTTTCTAGATGAACACTAAATACTTTATCTAAAAATAATTTTGGTAAAATATCTGCAATTGCAGAAAAACTAATAAAATTATAATTATATATATATTTAAATAGTTTTGAGATGTCTCCCTTCATAATTCTTATCTCAGACAAAATATTTTGGTTTGGTGAATCTAAATGAAATAAATTTGATGATGCTTTTTTTAATAATAAATTTTCATCTATAGACAGACCTCTGGTAATTTTATAAACTTTATTAAGTAATTTTTCATCTTGATCAATCATTAATATTTTCTCAAATTTATATTTCTTTACGATCAACCACCTAAGAAAAGAGCCCGTTCCAGAACCAATATCAATTATTTTTTCTAAATTGTCATTCTCTCTTAAATAATAATCCAGAATTGAACTCCTAGAACACATATCGTATTCCTCTCTTGCATTCATCCATTTTTGTGTGAAATAGGTTTTATCCATATATAGCTCTTTTAATCTCTTTTGCAGTATTCACCCAATTATATTTTTCAATGACTTTTCTGTTTAGTTTAATATTTTTATTTATCAGCTTATTTTTAATAGTTGATTCAAGCTCACTGATGCTATCTTTATTTACAAAGGTAACCGACAATCCCTTTAATACCTCTCTTAAAACAGGAATATCAGAAGTAATTACCTCTAAGCCAGCAGCAGCACACTCCATTATGGACATACCAAACCCTTCATATCGAGTTGGCAAAATAAATATTGATGATTTAGAAATTAATTCTTTTATTTTTGAGGCGTCTGTTTGTCCAGTAAATTTAATTTTTGAGCCCAATTTATATCTTTCTATTTTAGATTTAATCATCATA
>PBXG01000032.1 GCA_002728355.1 Gammaproteobacteria bacterium
TTAGTAATTGCTAGTACAGAATCAGCATGGGTATGATCAACATACTTATGTGGCAGAAATGCGTGTAGAAAAGTTTCTACTGATGGATTTGGCGATTTAATATTAAGTAAATTGCGTTTTTGAAAATTCACCATATCAACATCATCTAATTTATTTTTAGAAAGCATGGATAGAAGAGGTCCTAATTTTACAGCAGGAAGACCTTCTGGCTCTATAGTATCAAGATTCCAACCACTACCCTTTACTCTTAGAACTTCAGTAAATTTGCCATCTAAATCTTTTTCTTTGGTTTTGACTGATGTATTACCGCCTCCATGAATAACAAGTTTTCTCTCCTCCCCGAGTAATCTGCTTGTGTAAACTCGTAAAGCAATATCTTTATTAAAACCTAAACCTTTATAATGTTTAATGTATCGAGATGCCTGTCTCTGAGACCAATTATTCTTCATTTTAAGTTAATCACCTCTGTAGTTTGGCCCATAACTTACTGGATTGATACGTATGAGCATTGCAGTCTTTACAACTACCTATTGATGCATAATCCAAGTTTAGTTGTTTTTCTCTGTATTCATTGATAGCTTTACCCTGCCAGATTTCTTGGATGGTATTCTTTTTGACATCACCCACTTCTTCATTAAGTTCATGATCTAAACAACACAATCCAACTCTTCCATCTGCACCTATGACCATTTCCTCCCATGGATGAGTGCATGCAAAATCAAAAGATGTCTGAGTACTCTCCCTCAGCTTTCCCTGATGTTTAGTGTCTTGATGATTATCGTCATAGTTGAGCTCATCCTGAGTACCACCCCATGTGTTATAATGATTTATATCAACCTTATCCGCTAATCCAGACCAATACTTCACAAAGCCCTCAACCTCGTCTTTTGTTGGTCTCATATCAATTATAGTTACTCTGGTTTCTGGCATTTTCTTTCCACAATTTTTTTTATAATTTAAGAAATACTTCACGTTATCTGTGACTACATCAAAGTCGAGATTTACTCGTATACCCTCAAAAGTATTTTTGTTTAGCCCATCTATATCAAAATTAATTACATCCAACAGATTCTCATCAATAATTTTTCTTGATCTTTCATGTGTTAATAGTTGTGCATTAGTAGATAAGTATAATTTTACTCGCGGAAGTTTTTTTCTAACAACCCTAATCTTTTCAATCATGTGCTTGTCTAGAGTTGAATCACCCATCCAAAATAGATTTATTTTCTTTAGTGGTTTACCGACACAATCATTTATAACTTTCTCAAGAATTTCATTAGACATGTTCTCTTTTTTCCTGTCCATTTCAGGTTGAGGACACATAATACATTTAGCGTTACAGGCACTTGTAAATTCGACGGATAATATTTTAGGAAAAGTCTCTTTATGTTTCCTTAAGATATTAAATAACAATCTTCTTAATATTTTCATCATGTGTTATTACAATCTAATTTTATTCAATTAATACTTATATTCAAACCTGATTTGAGTTTGTTTTCAAGATTTCCATCATAAAACTCACAGTTAGCTGTTAAAAAACCTTTCTCAATCGGAATAGTATATATGAGTGATCCTACATCAATAGAAGTCACGTAAGAACCACAATAGTTTGATAGATTATATTCAGAAATTATAATTTCATTTTCGACGACTTTATAGCAGTGTCTTGATGAATGTATATATTCAGATTTAACAGAGACATCATACAAAATATTATATTTGATAAGCTCGATTTTGTTTATAAAATGAAATCCTCCTTTTATTGGAAACTTCTTAGTGCTGCATATAAGTGACTTGTTATTAAAATCAAGAGCTACAACCTCATATGGAAACATAATCACAAAAAAAACTACAGCCAGCTTAGCAAGAGGATTGTTAGCACATTGATATCTCATATGCTTAGTATGTTCTTATATCTCGTCTTTTCAAGTATCATGTGTGTAATTGACTCATATCAGTATGATATAGTGAGATTTGGTGAAAATTTATGAATTCAGTACTAATAATTGGGTCATCTAATAAGGTCTCTAGAGCGCTTATAGATCTCTATGCGAGACAAGGTTTTAATCTAATACTCACTTGGAATAAAAATAAATTAGATAATGAATCTATTAATAAAATCAAAGATAGGTACAGGGTAGATGTTAAATCTGTAAAACTTGATTTGATGGACTTTAATAGTCATAAACCTTTATGTGATTCAATTGCAGAAGATTTAATAGGGGTGATTACGACAGCCGGATACTATCCTGATCCTGTGAGAGCGATGGAAAACTCCGAGGAAGCAATCAAATGTATCAGTGTTAATTATCTTGGCTTATGCTCAATGATTAATATCATTTCTAATATTTTTGAAAATAGGAAAAAAGGATTCATTGTTGGTATATCTTCGGTATCTGGAGAGAGAGGGAGACAAAAGAATTATATATATGGTAGTTCTAAATCTGGATTTACTACATATCTGAGTGGACTAAGAAATAAACTTCATTCATCGGGAGTTCATGTGATGACGGTAATTCCTGGNTACATAAGAGAAACTGGAGAAAATAAATACTTATCATCAACTCCCGATTATTTNGCNAAATCTATTTTCACNTCACAACANAAAAGGAAGGATGTAATATACGTCAANTGGTATTGGAAATATATANTATTTATANTTAATATAATCCCAGAATTTATTTTCAAGAGAACAAATATATAATGAATATTGCTCTTTTTGATTTCGATGGGACNATATCAAGCAAAGATAGCTTTATGCTTTATACGCTGTATATAAGTGGTTCGATAAAATTTTTTATAGGACTTCTTATTCTCTCTCCAATTCTAATAATGTATAAATTTCGACTAGTGAGTAATCAGTTCATGAAATCATCTATTATTAGATTCTATTATAAAAATTTATCTTTAGATCAAGCTAAAAAATTATCAAAGAGTTTTAACTCCGAGATATTGGCAAAAATAATTAGAAAAAAAGCATTAGACAGAATTGAATGGCATAAAAAAAATAATGACAAGATTGTTGTAGTAACGGCATCACCGGATCTTTGGCTGAATGACTGGTGTAAAAAAAATGATTTAGATCTTGTCTCGACAAGGCTAGAGGTAACAAATGGAAAATTTACCGGAAATTTGATTGGAATGAACTGTTTTGGTCCAGAGAAAGTTAGGAGAGTAAAAGAAAAGTATGAATTAGAAAATTATGAAAAAATTTATGCTTATGGAGATAGTCGTGGGGACAAAGAATTACTAGAATTTGCAGATTATTCAGACTTCAAGCCTTTCGCCTGAATAATTATCCCAGTTATTATCTTGTTTAAATTCCTTTAATTTCTCATCAAGCGAATTGAAATTGATAAGATCCTCATCCGAGGTTGGATTTTTTTTTGGCTCGCTTCCAATACGAAAAAAGGCAGCGCTTCTATCCCTACAGATCAANGTATATTCCTCTTGTTTAATTTTATCTAACGANAAGTAAAACTCCTCACACTGCTGTAGTATGCCTTTACCTATTTTTGGTTTGCTTTTATCTGTTAATCTCCTAAAGGATCCTGTTAATTCTTTAATCTCTGATAGGCTCAAGTTTGTTCCAAACTTGTCATTGAAGTCCCTCTCTTTTCTAAGCTGCAGGTCCCAATCGATGACTCTTTTTTTGATGATATCCATTCTATTCATAATTATCACTGATATAGTCTATAAAATCATGTTCAAATATGGTGCATTTGTGATAAATATCCGTTTTTTATGCCAAAATTTAGAATGATTCCAATAGTAAACACTACAAAAATAATATATATTAATTCAAAAGGAATAACTTATAACTAACGTGAGGAGTAAAATAAATATGAGGAAGATATTAAGTTACATTTTACCCGCAATCATTTTAATGCCATCAATNGCTTTCGCAGGCGANTTGCAAGCTAATGATTTAGTGGGTGTCACGTTCTGGATAATCTCTATAGCAATGGTTGCGGCTACTGCGTTTTTCATCATTGAAAGAAGCCGTGTTAGTCCGAAATGGCAAACTTCGTTGTCTGTTATATCGCTAGTAACACTTATAGCTGCTGTACACTATTTTTANATGAGAGAAGTATGGGTTGACACAGGTGCATCNCCTACAGTATTCAGATACATTGACTGGCTATTAACCGTGCCACTACAAATGATTGAATTCTATCTGATCTTAGCTGCAGTAACTGCAGTAAGCGCAGGCGTGTTCTATAGATTGTTAGTTGGTACATTAGTTATGTTGGTTGCAGGATATGCTGGTGAGGCTGGCATTATCAATGCAGCACTCGGATTTGTTATTGGTATGGCTGGATGGATATACATTCTATATGAAATCTTTTCCGGTGAGGCTGGGCAAGTTAGTAAAACTGTCAGCGCATCAGTAGCATCAGCATTCGCAGCTTGTCGTATGGTTGTACTTGTTGGATGGGCTATATACCCACTTGGATATCTTTTTGGATATCTTATGGGNGGTGTAGACGCAGCAAGTCTAAACCTAATCTACAACTTAGCTGACTTTGTGAATAAGATCGCATTTGGTGTATTCATTTGGTCTGCTGCAGTTCAAGATTCAGAGCAAACTGCATAAATCAATTCACACGGGAGTTACTTTAAACTCCCGTGTGTTCATCACATGAAAAAAGCGATTGTTATAGGATCCGGTTTCGGAGGATTAGCTATAGCGTCTCGACTGAAATATCGCGGTTATGACGTAAAACTACTTGAAAAACAAGCTGATCTAGGCGGGAGAGCGCGAGCGCTTTCAAGCAACGGTTTTGTATATGATGCAGGGCCTACTGTAATTACTGCTCCGTATCTTATAAATGAGTTATTTGAGCTACATGATGAAGCGAGTTCTGATTACTTCGAATTGATGAAAGTAAAGCCGTTTTATCGTTTTTTGTTTTCTGACAAAACTTTCTTTGATTATGGTGATAGCTTATATTCAATGATCAGAAATATTGCTAAACAATACAGTAAAGATGATGCTAAGGGTTATATAAAATTACTCAAACATTCAAAACGAATTTTTAACACAGCATATTTAGAATTATCAGATAAACCATTTGAAAATTTTGGAAGCATGCTCCCATATATGCGTGAGCTCATGAATATAAAATTTTATAAGTCAGTAGATAGCTCTGTTAGAGATTATGTAGNAAATGATAACCTAGCTAAAGCATTAAGTATGCACCCTTTATTNATTGGGGGTAATCCATATGCAACTACATCCATTTACTTATTAATACAGTACTTGGAGTGGAAATGGGGAGTTTACTATGCCAAAGGTGGGACAAGATCGATAATATCTGGGCTATTCAATTTGATGAATAAAATTGGTGTTGAATGTCTAACTAACCAAGAAGTTATTAATATTGAATCGAAAAACAATCAAATAAAAAGAGTGGTAACAAATGATAATTCCTATGATGCAGATATTGTTGTAAGTAATGCAGATCCTACGTATTTCTATAAAAGTATCTTGAAGCATAATCCATCAAAACTGTCTAATAATCCTCGAATTTTAAGTCATTCAATGTCTTTATTTGTTTTATATTTTTCAACTAAAAAAATTTATGATGAGGTACAGCATCATACGATAATTTTTAATAAGAGACACAAAGAATTATTAGAGGATATTTTTAACAGAAAGATATATATTGATGATCCAAGCCTTTATTTACACAGACCTCTAGCAACTGATAAGTCAGGAATCCAAAATGATTGTGACTCTTTTTATGTATTAGCTCCGGTTTCTAATAATCTAAGCTCTATTGACTGGAAAGAGAAATCAGACGCATTCAGTAATGAAGTTTTCAATATATTAGATGAATATATTTTGCCAGGCGTTAAAGATAATCTTGTTGACTCGTTTTATGTNACACCAGATTACTTTGAAAATGAACTTAACACGTTCGCTGGTAGTGGCTTTGGGATTCAACCTATATTTAGACAGTCTGCATATTTCAGATATTCAAATAAAGCCAAAGAGTATAATAATTTGTATTTTGTTGGTGCTAGTACACACCCAGGAGCTGGAGTACCTGGTGTAATATCAACGGCAAAAGCTACAGACAAGCTAATTTCAAAATATCATGGATAAAATTAACAACGACAATTCAATTTCTCAACATAGTAAAACCTTTTCTTTTGCATCAATATTTTTACCAAACAAGATTAAATATGATGTCTATAAGATATATCAATTTTGTAGGTTGTATGATGATAGTGCTGATAAAGATACCTCGATACCTGATGATCTATATGAAACAGAATTGAATAAACTTGGAATTAATAAAAAAGCTTTAGAACAACTGAAGATTGGAATTGATTCAGACAGAAATTTTAAAAGATTTATTAGGATGGATGACTTAATCATATATTCATACAGGGTTGCTGGATGTGTAGGGATAATGATGTGTGATGTCTTAAATGTAGAAAATAATAAAGATAAATACTATGCGATAGATTTGGGTATAGCTATGCAAATTACAAACATTTGTAGAGATGTTTTTGAGGATGCGGCTAATAAAAGGATATATATTCCTAAAGAAATAATGCCTGGTGATGATTTGCACTCAATCGATAATCAAGAGATATTTAAATATATATGTAGACTTCATGACTTTGCAGAAGAATATTATTCTAGTGCGCTAAATGGAATTTCGAGTATACCCTTGAAATCAAGATTCTCAATCTTGTTAGCACTAAGACTATATCAAGCAATTGGCAGAAAGATATTAAGTAATGAGAATTTATTTTTTAAGCNNACAATTAATACAACACTAATTGAAAAACTAATAATATTTTTAAAATGTATATTCGAATTTTTCTTTTGTTTTCTGTTTCCATTTAAAAAAAAACACGATTCAGAATTACATTCATGCCTAACTGGGTTACCATTTATCCATGATAAAGTATGATGTAATTATCATTGGTGCAGGCTGTTCAGGACTAAGTCTTGCGTATAGACTTCTTAATACAAATAAGAAAGTTTGTGTAATTGAGAAGTTTTCGAAAAATAAAAGAGTTCCGAAAACATGGTCTTACTGGAATGTCTGCGAGCACCCATTTAGAAATTTAGAAATGAACCGTTTATCGGAACTGTTTGTTAGGAATGACTCAATGGTGAAAATTAATTGTGCTAACAACACATATAACTCTATTGACTCACTCGACTTTGATAAATACATCTTTGACAAGATTAGTGATTCTGAAAATATTGATATTTTGTTTGATACTAATATCACTAATCTAGAGCATACTGGCGCAGATATTCGAATTGATANAGAGGATAATGTTTTTCGAACTACATATGTTTTTGATAGTAGACCACATAAACAGGAATACTCTATGTATCAAGTATTTCTTGGGTATAAAATTTCTAANAATAACAAAGATATTCCAGCTATTTTGATGGATTTTCAAAAGTCTGATGACTTTAATTTTGTATACGTAGTTCCATTCTCAAATGATACGATTTTATTTGAAACCACCTATTTTACATCTAATCGTTATAAGGCAGATGAAGTGAGAGGTGAGCTTGATTCNTATATCAAAGAATCAGTGGGTGGAGAATATACTAAAGTTAGCGAGGAGTATGGAATTATACCGATGACGTCACGTCAAACCGAATCACAATATAGAACAAACTGGTACAAACTCGGTATACCATCNGGTGCTACTAGAGGTTCTACGGGTTACACTTTTATTAATATACAAAAACAATGCGATTACTACTTTAATATCATTAACGGCAAGTCTGTTAGTAATCCACTAGATACATTCAAAAGACGTATTTTAAGATATATGGATGGAATCATATTGCAAATAATAAATGATAAACCAGTCGAGGCATCCAAGATAATTCACAGNATGTTCCAGAAAAATAACTCCGNAACATTGATAAAATTCCTGTCTGATATACCATCATTNTTTGATATCATTAGAATTATAAGTAATATGCCTAAAATGATATTTATCAAATATGCAATCGTATCCTTCTTTAGAAAAAAAATATAAGACAACACAATTAGTACTACTAGTTAATGTAGCCTTGGCAGGCTTAATTCTTAACTTTATTGATGCATCANTTTTTAGCTATGAATTGCANTATTATATTCTCATATTTTTNGTAGCTATCATTGGNCTACCTCATGGTTTTTTTGACTANATGATTTCACAAAAGCTCTATGGACACATTCATAATTGGATTTTGAAATTTACTGTTGGGTATGTATCTTTAGCGTTCTTGTATCTACTAGTTTGGATTTTATATCCAGTTGTCGCATTGATTATATTTCTTCTGCTAGCGACAGTACATTTTGGCATGGAAGAGGCCNGCATAGAGCGATTTGTAGATCAAAGTAAAATATTAATGATTATTATCGGCTCAATCCCAATAATGTTGCCTATTATGTTTCACACAGATAATGTATTTTTTATATTTGAACAAATTATTGATAAAAATTTGATAGTACCTGACTTTAATATAATTCTAAAAAGTACATATTTATTGCTTATTTCAGTTGTGCTACTGCTTGATTATAGAAAATATCTGGCGTATCTTTTTTTAATTCCTTGTTTAATTTATCTTCCTCCATTAATTTCATTTGTAATATACTTCTGTTTTCATCACTCAATAAATCACTATACTGAGTCTATTTTTCGTGAAAAATTATTACCACAAAGCTTTTCCCTGAGGACTTTTCTGTTTGGTATTGGGATTATATCAGTCGTCTTTACATTGATTGTTTTAGTAGCGATGGTGAATTTAACTGAGTATTCATTAGATGTGGCAATTGCGAAGTATACCTTTATTGTTTTGGCATGCCTTACATTACCACATCTGCTCTTGAATATTTATTATGAGACTACTAAATACTAGCTTTGTAAAAACGCGAGTACATTTTCTGGTGAAGTCTCGCCGTATGGATCGTCTTCATAATTATCACTTTTTCCTGGCTCTTCAAAAATATGCTCAACTTTACAATCGTTGATGACAGCAGCATATCTCCAGCTTCTTGAACCAAATCCAAGATTATTCTTGGAAACATCCATACCCATAGCTTTAGTGAATTCCCCATTGCCATCAGGAATAACTCTCACATTCTTTATTCCACAGTCTTCTGCCCATGCGTTCATAACAAAAGCATCATTTACAGAAACAACATAAATTTCATCAATACCATTATCTTGAAATGTCTGATATTTTTCATCAAAGCCAGGTAATTGATACGTGGAACACGTAGGTGTATAAGCACCTGGTAATGAGAATATAATAACTCTTTTACCAGCAAATAATTCTCTTGTGCTTTTGCTAATAAATTCTCCGCCTATAGGGCATGTTCCTTTTTCGGGCCTTGCATCCCCTTCTCGGAATAAAATATTTACATTTGGTACTAAATCGCCTGTTTTTATCATCATACTAACCTCCATTTTAGAATAGTTCTAAATCATTTAGAATGATTCTAAATATATATTAATTTAAAATCAAGCTCTATTTGTAGTGTTTACGACGCTCTGAAAATGCTTTAACACGAGCACGCCAAGTTTTATAAGAAGACCTATTTATGTTGGCCTTCATAATACGCTTAATTTGATCAGAATTTATGCCATATAATTCTCTGATACTGTCAAATGAGACATCATCAGACAATGCCATTTCAATAATTTCGCTTATCTCAGAATCAGTGAATTTTTTCTGATCTCTCATATCGGCTCTATACATTCAGGAGAGTTATTTTTTGGCGTATTTACTAATGATGAAACCTTATCAATGATGATTGATGAAGTACACCTATCTTTAATAAAAGGCTCTCCCGAAAGCCAATCAGAAATTTGTTCATCCGAAAGTAAAAATGGTTGTCTATGATGAATTTCCTTAAGCTTTTCTGACGCCTCCTTGGTAACGATACAGCATCCTTTCTCATTATGCAGCCCTGCCATATAGAAGATGTCACCATCAAGATGATGATAGTAAGCTTGTTTAGCATTTTCTCTTTTTTTATAATCAAAGAAGCGATTCCATTCATACCAGCCATCTACAATAAATACACATCGCTTTGCATCTTTGAAAGATGGTTTTTCATGAATAGTTTCATATCTCGCATTAATAAGATTCATATGAGATTTTGCCCATGGAGGAGAGTAACTCCATTTCAATCTCATGTGATCTGAGGATATTAAATCTACTGTACTACCTGGTGAGATGTTGTAGCTTCTTTTGATCGATATACCATGCATCTTTTTAACTTGTTTATCATTTTTTAGGGTATATCTTCCACACATAGTCTATAAATTTCCGTTAATAATATATTTTAGAATTCTCACAACTTGATGTTGATCTTTAGCTACTGCAGAAGCAGCTGCATCAACTTCTTTGAGTGCATGTTGATGGTCGTCATTATGTATTACAATCATTGATTTATTTAAAGCTGATGCAAATCCCGCATCAAATGCTGCGTTCCACTGTTTATATTTTTCTCCAAATTTTACCACTACGACATCACAGTCCTCGATGGATTTTTTAGTCTTGATTGAATTTATTTTTGCACCTTTGTTATCTTTCCAATAATTATTATCCTCCGTGCCAAGTATCTCAACTCCACAATTGTCTGAGGCTTCATGATTAGTAACTGGGGACGTAAAATTTATCTCTAAATTTTCTTTATTACACAGGTCAATTATTTCCTCTCTCCAGTTAGAGTGAATTTCACCTGATAGATATACGTTCAACATCTATTTCTCCTTGTCTGTTTGAATCATTATTATACACCACAAGAGATTGCTGATTAAGGTGATATTTAGAGAGGGTTGCCGTGGTAATGATAATATGTGAACGTAGGTAAATTTATCAATGCCATTAAAATAGGGGATGTTATTATTCCTAAAATTGCAAAAATAATGCTAATAATACCTGCGGCATATTCTTTTTTACCGCAGGCTAAGATACCTAAGATAAGGGCAATTGGGCTAAATAGTGGTGACAGTATAAATATACCAATAAACCCAAAGATTATACCCAGCGTCCCATAAATAGGGGTGTACTCTTTGATAATTATTTTTTTGGGCTCCATGTTACTCCACTGTTACTGACTTCGCCAAATTACGAGGCTGATCAATATTAGTTTTCTTATGGATAGCAACATAGTAAGAGAGTAGTTGCATT
>PBXG01000033.1 GCA_002728355.1 Gammaproteobacteria bacterium
CTTAAGAAGAAATTTCCAAATATAGTAGGTCCAGTAAAAGATGATATATGTTATGCAACACAAAATCGACAGGATGCAGTTAAATCAATACTTCAATTATGTGATTTTTTAATAGTGATTGGTTCAAAAAATAGCTCCAACTCCAGACGCCTCAAAGAACTGGCACTTAAGAACGATGTTGAGTCAGTTCTGATTGATGATAAAAGTGACTTAGACCTAGAACTACTTGCTACAAAAGAAATGATAGGTATTACAGCGGGAGCATCAGCGCCAGAGATTCTTTTCGATGAAGTCTTGAACTTTTTGTTAACACACGGGGCTACAGAGTCTAAGAGCAATCATGTACAAATTGTTGAAAATATTTCATTTTCACTACCGAAGGAACTGAAGGAATTATAAATCATGAGTAACATTTTCATCTAAATCATCTTGTGGTGGCTTATATGAAGGATCGTTTGGATTTAAAAAAATAAATTCGCACTGACCCTTGTCAAGTTCAACATAATCTAATTTACAATTTTTAAGATTGATCATAGAATCTGGTGATATTAAAATCTCTATATTATTTATTTTAAGGCGTAAATCTTCTTCTTTAGGATTATCAAACCCCATCAGATAATTAAACTTTCCATCTTTAACATCTACAGCAATTCTTAATGGCCAATCTTTTGATTCTGCCATTTCCGATGCCTTACTTATTTGTAAAGCTGCGCTATCAGATATCTCAAAGATTTGTTTCTGTTTCATATTTGTTTATCGACGAAAGAGAGAAATTTGTCAACCCAATTAGTCTGTTTAGTATCTCTTAAATGATTATAAGTAGCAAGTAGGTTCTTATATATTAAACCCTCATGTTTTCCATCGATACCATATCCTCTCTTAACTCTGTATGCATATTTATATTTGGGCTCTTTTAGTCGTAATTTAGAATGATGGAACTCATGACAGTTGATAGGTAAAGAATTTCCCAGCCATGGATGATCAACTGATGTCTCCAACATCACATACCCTCTACCAACAGGTTTAGAGAACATCTGGGTTTCCCCATTGATTACACCTACCATTGGATATATTTTAGAATTGTATTTTATTTTTTTTGTAAGATACATTAGACCTCCGCATTCGGCATATACAGGATAATGAGATTCTATAAATTCATTGACACTATTCAACATACTCTTATTCTTACTAAGCTTGTATGCGCACAATTCGGGAAAACCTCCACCAATTAACAAGGCATCAATCTTGGGCAATTTTTTATCATTGACAGAATCTATCTTAACAAGATTACTTCCGAGGCTAGTAAATTTTTCTAGATCGTCTTTGTAATAAAAGCCAAACGCCTCATCTCTCATTATTCCAATTTTCAAACCAGCATACTTTTTCTTTGTAATAATCCGTGCGCTAATTTTTTTCTTATTTACTTTATTATTAAACATATCAATATCTACAGATTTTTTTATGACATCACGGATACCACGGATTTTTTGCACTGTCTGTTTATGTGCAAATGAAGGCACTAAACCTAAATGTTGTTCTTGGATGGAAAGTGAACTATCTCTCCATATGGAACCAATTATTTTAAGATCTGTATACTTCTCAATGGATGCTACTAATTTACTTTGATGTCTATCACCATTTACATTATTAAGGATTACTCCTTGATATTTAATCTTTTTATTAAAACTTTTATATCCATTAATTAATGGAGCAATCCCTCTTGTCATACCATTACAATCAATCACCAATATAACTCTGAGGTTAAGTAACTCTGCTAAGCTAGCGTTGCTATCAGATCCATCTAAACTCAAGCCATCAAATAAGCCTTTGTTACCCTCTACAACAGCTAGATCACAATTTTTTGAATACTTATTGAATGTAGAAATTATTTCTTTTTTTTGCATTGTAAAAAAATCTAAGTTAAAACAATCTTTGCCTGATGCTTTTGATAACCATATCGGATCAATATAATCCGGGCCTTTTTTAAAAACCGAGAATGATTTTTTTTGTGCTTTCAAAAGCGCTGAAAGACCTATACTTACAATGGTCTTTCCGGATGATTTTTTTGTTGAGGTTATTATAAAAGATTTCATGTTTTAGTCTGATTTTTCATCAACTAAAGGTTTCCGTATTTGTATTACAGATGGTAAAAAATCAAGATTTCTAATAGCAATTAAAATAATTATTAAGGACAAAGCAACCCCTCCTATCCCTAATCCTATTTCATATAGTGATGGAGTGTAATCATGAATAACATTATCGTAAAAAGAGCTCTCAACAATTATATAATCATTAAAAATATTAAGCGGAAAAGCTTGACCAGAGATTATAATCACATAAATTGCTGCAAAACTTCCAAAAACAACAAGGAGCGACGAAATCATAAAGTTTGATTCATTATTACTATTTTTATTAAGTAAAAGATACAAAGGCAATAATAGACCGATGAGCACCTGTCCGATCCAAAATATTATTGTATATATACCGCCGGCAGTTAAAATGAACACTTCATAATCATAATGCTTAGAAATATACAAATTTGTAATATGATATAGTGCTAAAAAATACAGGTTCGCAAACAAGAAAAATATAGTGATTTTGCGAAGATTATCTTTCACTTCATCAGTCATCAAAGTATCTTGGAAATAATTAATTACTTTTAGCAATAGAAAATATATAACTGTTCCATAAAGAAGAGACATTATAATAAATAATGGGGCCAGAATAGCAGTTCCATAAGCATCTCTTGCAATCAAAAATCCAAATATAGATCCTGTTCCAGTTGTAAGTATTATTCTCCATAAAAAGGCAAATACTCCTACTGGTTTTGAATAATTAGACACAGTTCTATCCAACATAAACCATAAATAAACAACTAATATAGCAGCAAACCCAGAATACAGAAAAATATTCCAAGCGAAAATTGATTTAAAGTTATATGTAGTCATAGCAACGATAAGTCTGTCCGGTCTCCCTAAATCGAGAACAAGAACAACTAATCCTGAAATTAAAAAAGCTACAGCCATCAATGCAGATAACGGCGCTAATGGTTTAAATAACTTGAAATTGAAAACTGATGACATTGATGCAACATTGAGAACTCCAGAAGCAATTACTATAAGTAGGACAGCAAACACATGAGGCATACCCCATACAATCTGATTATTCATTCCTGTAACATAATGGCCCTCTGTTTCCATGTAATGTGCACATAGATATCCTACGAGAATAAAAAATCCTAAACCTAAAAATAGTTTCCAAAAAAGCGGTGCTTCGATTTTTAATCTTTGAAAAATGATTTTATCCATGAATTAGATACCGGAATATGTAACGCGTTGTTTAAGTTTAAGATCAGATCTCAATCGTCTACTAGGCTTACTTGCGAGAGATTCATTAACTCTGCTTTTAGGGTTTGATAAGTCTCCAAAAGTTATAGCTTTATGGCCTTCTTTTTGACAAGCTTCCTCACAAGCAGTCATATCCGATCCATGATCTATTCTATTGGCACAGAAATTACAACTCTCAACACAGCCTTTTCCTCTTGGGGCGCTAGTGAGTTGTTCAGTTAAATTCTCATGAACAAACGATCTTGCTTTAAATGGACATGCCATCATACAGTAACGGCATCCAATACATGTATGTTGATTTACCATTACAATACCGTCTTCACGTCGGAAAGAGGCTCCGGTTGGGCAAACATCACAACATGGTGGATTCTCACAGTGTTGACATAACATTGGAAGTTCTACTATTTTTTCGGTTTTGATATCTTTGAGCGTAAGTTTTCTTATCCATTGTGAATCCGTCTCAGGTCTATCCATTCCATATAAACCATTTTCTTCAATACATGCCTCAACACATGCGGTGCAACCTTTTGTACACTTATCAACATCTATGTTCATAGCCCACTTTGTTTTAGAGGAAACTTTTTCATCCAGTGGTTTTGCCTCGGTTTTACTAACAAGATCCGGAATGATGTACACAACTGTCATCAGGGATGCTGATTTGATAAGAAAATCTCTTCTTGTTAAATTATTTTTATTCATGATTATTTGAATGATAATATGTTGTTATATCTTTTATTTTATCAGATAGATGGTTGTTGTTATCTGATGCCTTAATTCTTTTCATGCCTTTATCTCTAGGCACTGTTGCATGACATGAAAAGCAGTCTATATTTACTGCAGTTTGAACATGACATGTCTGACAAAACTGTCCTTCTGAATTAATAGGGATTGCAACGCCCTTCTCGTCATAACCAACGTGACAATCTATACAATTAGCAAGACTATGCTGTTTAGTTCTGATTCCGTCTATCACGGTGTTATCTCTTTGATGATATAAAAAAACAAAATGCTCTTTCTGCATAATTTCTGTGGGTTCGACACATTGAGTCATTGAATCAGCTTTAGATGATCCTTTGATACTGTGGGGTTCGTTATTGTGTGATGAAATATTCAGTGGTGTAAGTATTATGAATAAGAATAGATACCTATAGAAATTTTGACCCATTGGAAATTCTCCAGTTCCAGTAGCTCAGAAGATGTCTTATTCTCCGAGACCCATTTTAATATAACCTGTAGGGCATACATCAGCACATATGTGGCATCCAATACATTTATCATAATCTGTATCAACATATCTGCCCATTGTTGACTTATCTTTTTTAACTCTGAAAACAGCGTCTTGAGGGCAATATATTACACAGTTATCACATTCAAAACACATTCCACAGCTCATACATCTAGAAGCCTCTTTAATGGCTTCTTCTTCAGTTAACCCAATTATTCGATCTTCAAAATTATCTATGACATCATCGCCCTGCGGTACAGCTTCACCTCTTTTTACTCTATCCTCATGTTTAAAATGACCAAGGAAAAGTTCGGTGGATGGGATTACCTCATGAGCAGATCTATCTTCAAAATTATGAACAACTGCAGTGCTTTGATCAGACCCTCTTAATTCATCAGGCGCTTCACTGGCTTTGTACTCATCTGGGTTTAAATCAGTTTCTCTAAGTTTCTCCAAAAGATTAAAGTGATGTACATCTACTTTCGGCCTTCTCTTGAAATCATTATTTTCAAAATAACTCTTAATCGAATCTGCAGCTATAGATCCTTGACCTATTGCAGTTGTTAGAAGATGTGGTCTTATAATGTCGCCAGCAACAAAATGACCTTCTTTTGTTTTATGTCGATAGAAGTTATCAACTTCAAAAAAACCTTTTTCATTACCCATGTCCTCTAGTCCATCGATATCAGGCGTCTGCCCTATGGCAGAGACTATCAAATCAGCCTCAATTCTCTTTTCAGTGCCTTTGACTGGTTTAGGAACATTGTCCTCCATCTCACACTCAGCAACAATAATTGCAGTTGCACGATTATTATCATCCTTCTCAATTTTTACAGGCATGACTCCATTTAAAATGGTTACACCTTCATGCATAGCGTCATTGACTTCTTGCTCAGCTGCCGTCATCTCCTCTTTCTTAAATAAAGATGTTAGAGTTACATCTGCGCCTTCTTTAACAGCTTGTTCTGAAACATCCTGAGCGACATAACCATGTACAATTGCCTCTGGTTGATCTTGAGTATTAAGATTTGAAATATGACCTAATC